>NZ_JAFLRG010000002.1:1500000-1800000 GCF_017315725.1 Trinickia acidisoli | reverse complement strand
AGGGACGAGACGCCTGGCGCAGGTATTGGGAAGCGGCAATCGACGTCCCCGGCCCGGCTGTCACCGCACTTTCAGAGATCGCGCGGAAACGTTCGGTTTATCTCGTGATCGGTGTCATCGAACGAGACGGTGGCACCTTGTACTGCTGCGTGCTGTTTTTTGATCCGTCCGGCACGTTTCTCGGTAAGCACCGAAAGCTCATGCCTACCGGCGCCGAACGCATGATTTGGGGGTTCGGTGACGGGTCGACCATGCCAGTCTTTCAGACACCCATTGGCAACGTGGGCGCAGTCATTTGTTGGGAAAACTACATGCCTCTCATGCGAGCGGCAATGTACGCGAAGGGTATTCAAATCTATTGCGCGCCAACGGCGGACCCCAGGCCGAGTTGGATCGCGTCCATGCAGCACATCGCTGTTGAAGGAAGGTGTTACGTGCTCTCATGCAATCAATTTCTGAGGTGCGGTGATTTCGACGATGCGTATCCCTGCGAGCTCGGTGACGATCCCGAGATGGTCCTGCAGGCAGGCGGCAGTTGCATCGTCAATCCATTCGGCGAACTCATCGCTGGGCCCGTTTTTAACGAAGAAGCGATCTTGACCGCTGAAGTGGATTTGCACGACGTCATACGAGGAAAGTTTGATCTCGATGTGACGGGGCACTATGCACGTCCCGATATTTTCAATCTTTCGGTCGATGAGCGAGCACGGCAATCCGTCACGAGCTCTGCAAATTCGGCGTTTCGCATGACTCAGGAGGCAGAACAGCATGATCACGCGTGACGATATCCTCAGCGCAGCTCGCCGAATCTCACCCTATGTAAGAGTCACGCCAATCCTGCGGGTCGACTCGCAGGCGTTCGGCGTTCCAGGCAACACCTACCTGAAGATCGAGTCGCTGCAAGTGACCGGTTCTTTCAAGCCGCGCGGGGCTTTCAACCGGCTACTGGGCGAACCGCTTCCGGAGGCAGGGGTGATCGCCGCCTCCGGCGGTAACCACGGCATCGCCGTGGCGCATGCTGCGCGCACGCTCGGCGTAAAAGCGGAGATATACGTGCCCAGTCTCGCAACGCCGCTCAAACGCGCGCTGCTGGACAGCTTGGGAGCGAAAACCGTCGTCGCTGGTGATACCTATGCAGAGGCACTTGCTGCGAGTGAGGCACGGGCGGCCGAATCCGGTGCAATGCAAGTGCCCGCATTCGATCATCCGCTGACGGTTGCCGGTCAAGGCACGATCGCGATGGAACTGGAGCAGCAAATCGAAAAAATCGATACCGTCCTGCTTGCTGTGGGCGGTGGAGGGTTTGCTGCGGGGATAGCCGCGTATTTCGACTCGCGCGTCAAGATCGTGTCGGTCGAGCCGGCGTTGTGTCCAACGCTCGCGAACGCGCTGTCCGTCGGGCATCCTGTCGATGTGGAAACCGGGGGGCTTGCTGCTGACTCTCTCGGGTGTCGGCGCATAGGCGATATCACGTTCGAGATCTTGCAGCAACGCGTCAGCGAATCGGTGCTCATATCGGACCAACAGATTCGCGATGCCCAAATCTCTTTGTGGGAGCAGTTTAGGATCGTTGCGGAACCGGGAGGTGCAGTCGCTTTCGCGGCGCTGGCTTCCGGGGCATATCAGCGCAAACCTGGAGAAAGCGTCGTTGTCGTCATTTGTGGTGGGAACGCTGATCCGCGCACGATCGGAGCGAATCGGAACTGACTTTCGCGTAAGCACTCCGGCGCGGGCGCTTCCTACTGACGATGGGTGGGAAGCGATCGGCCTGGATAGGCCGATTCCAATCGCCCGCTGCTGCAAGCATCTTTCGCATGCCGAAGGGGCGAGCCGCGTGTACGATAGAATCCGCTCGCCAATGAGTTTCAGGAGGCATCCATGAAAGCGGTCTGCCCGCTGCACGGGCCAACGACTATCATCGGCACGAACGCGTATGGGTTTCCGGTTTATGCGTGCTGTTGCAACGACGTGCCCTATGAAACGCCCCCGGACGCATGTACGAGGGCGCCGACGCGACGCGGATCCGACCCGAAGCAGCAGAAGCCCCGGCAACCGGAGGCAAAAAGGGAATGAATCGTGGCTCGGCTCGTTTTCAGATTCTGAGTCAGTTTGTCCGATTACTCCATCGACGGCGAGTGCGCGCGTTGTTCGAAGGTGCTATACCCCCAGCTTTCTTTCGCTCATCCACTTGACGATCGCTGGATCTCGATGCGAGAAGAAGCTGCTTTCCCCGGTGTCGAGCCCGGCGATCTGCGCGAAATCAGACTCGTCGAGTTGGAAGTCGAACACGTCGAGGTTTTCCGTCATTCTTTCCTTGCGCACCGACTTCGCCAAGGCGACGATCCCTCGCTGAATCAGCCAGCGCAGAACAACCTGGCCGACGGACTTCCCGTGCTTCTCGGCGATTTGCACCAGGACATCGTGATGAAAGAGATTGTTCTTACCCTCGGCAAACGGCGCCCACGCCACGGCCTGCACGCCGATGTCCTTCATAAAGTTCGCGTTTTCGGCTTGTTGATGGAACGGGTTGACTTCGACCTGATTGACGGCCGGTGCAATTTCATTGAACGCCTTGATGTCCATTAGGCGATCGGGGTGGAAGTTACTCACGCCAATCGCGCGAACCTTGCCCAGGCGAAGTGCGTCTTCCATCGCTCGCCATGAACCGTGTACATCGTTGTAGGGCTGGTGGATCAGATAGAGATCGACATAGTCGAGTTGCAGCCGGCGCAGCGACTGATCGATAGCGTGCTGGGTGCGCTCGTAGCCGGCGTCCTGCACCCAGAGCTTCGTCGTAACGAAGAGTTCGTCCCTTGCAACACCGCTCCCGCGGAGGCCTTTGCCGACCGACTCTTCGTTCATGTAAGACGCGGCCGTGTCGATGTGGCGGTAGCCGGCGTTGATGGCGTCGATCACGCAGCGTTCGCATTCGTCGTGGTCGCGTATCTGAAAAACGCCGAAGCCGAGGATAGGCATCTCGACGCCGTTATTGAGCGTGACTTGTTGCATATCGATTTCCTGTCTGTCGATTGCGCTGCGTTATCGGTCAACGCGTTGCTGGATGTGAGCCGGGTAGCGTTCTCCGACGATTCGAATCTCGCGCAACGCCGATTCGATTGCCGACAGTTCGTCCGACGATAGCGCTACGGCTGCGGCCCCCACGTTCTCTTTCAATCGATGCAGCTTCGTGGTGCCCGGTATCGGCACGATCCACGGCTTTTGCGCGAGCAACCAGGCAAGTGCGATCTGCGCGCGCGTGACACCTTTTGCGGCCGCGATTTGTCCGAGCACGTCGACGAGCGCCGCATTCGCTTTGCGATTCTCTTCGGAGAAGCGAGGCACGACGTTACGAAAGTCGTTCGAAGCGAACTCGGTGCTCGCGTCGATTGCGCCGGTCAGGAAGCCCTTGCCCAATGGACTGAAAGGAACGAAGCCGATGCCGAGCTCTTCGAGCGTCGGGAGCACGGACTGCTCCGGTTCGCGCCACCACATCGAGTATTCACTTTGCAGCGCGGCGACCGGTTGTACCGCATGCGCACGACGTATCGTTCGAGCGCTGGCCTCCGACAAGCCGAAGTGCTTGACCTTGCCTTCCTTGATGAGGTCTTTCACGGTTCCCGCCACGTCTTCGATCGGAACATTCGGATCGACGCGATGCTGGTAGAACAGATCGATGCGATCAGTCTTGAGTCGCTTCAAGGACGCCTCCGCGACCGCGCGGATGTGTTCGGGACGGCTGTCTACCGGGTTCTTTGAATCGCCGTCTTGAAACCCGAATTTCGTCGCAATGACGATGTGATCGCGAAACGGAGCGACTGCCTCGCCCACTAGTTCCTCGTTGACGAACGGCCCGTAGCACTCGGCCGTATCGATGAGCGTGACGCCCGCTTCGAACGCCGATCGAATGAGTGCAATGCCATCTGCTCTCTCGACGGCCGGGCCGTAGCCAAAACTGAGGCCCATGCAACCGAGACCGATAGCCGACACCTCGAGCCCACCGTGACCAAGCTTACGTTTTTGCATTGCGCTATCTCCTTCGATCGCCATGTGGCATGTGAAGCGTCGAGCTTATGCTCATGTATTGAATTCAACAATCGGTCTACAATTTCATGGGCCTATGAACATTTCTCAACTATGCAAAAAGCAGGGCTGTCCGAGTTGACGGTATTCGTCGAGATCGCTCATCAGCGCAGCTTCAGTACGGCCGCGCGTAATTTGGGCGTGTCGCCGTCGGCGCTCAGTCATACGATGCGCGCGTTCGAGGCGCGTCTCGGGGTACGTTTGTTCAATCGTACGACCCGCTCCGTTGCGCTCACTGAGGCAGGAGAGCGGTTGCTGCAGCGTGTCGGCCCTGCCATCGCCGACCTGCAAGACGCCGTGAGTGAAGCGGCCTCCACACGCGATCGTCCGTCGGGGGTGATTCGCATCAGCGCGTCGGAGTCCTCAGGGAAGCTACTCGTGCGTAATGTCTTGCCGAGCTTTCTGACGCGATATCCGGACATTCACGTCGAAATCGTCGTCGACACACGGTTGGTCGATATCGTTGCGGACGGATTCGATGCCGGCATTCGCGTACTGCAAGACGTTCCGCGCGACATGATTGCCGTGCGTTTCGGCGACGATATGCGCTTCGTCGCCGTGGCATCGCCCGACTATTTGCGGCAGCATCCCGCACCGCGGGCGCCGCATGATCTTGCGCAACATCGATGCATCCGATTTCGTTTCGAGAGCGGCGCGCTGTATCGCTGGGATCTCGAACGTCGTGGAAAGAGCGCGAGCATCGACGTCGATGGTCCGATGACGCTCGGCAATCTCAATCTCATGATCGAGGCGGCGCTCAATGGGATCGGTATCGCTTGGGTTCCCGACTATCTTGCGGCAGAGCACGTGCTGTCGGGGCGCCTGGTCCCTTTGCTTGCCGACTGGAGCCCATCGTTTCCGGGGCTCTGTCTCTATTACCCCGCCAATCGCCATCCGCCAACGGCACTGCGACTCTTTGCTGCTGCGGTTCGTGAGTGGGCGGATACAAAGTGAGAGGTGGATGGCCGGCGCTTGAACCACAGGACTCACGCAACGCGAACTCAAACTACGTCATAGAGTTCCCGCATGCGGTTGTCTTCAATGCGATCGAGGAACTCGGCATGACCGCATTGATAGAACGGAATCGGCCCTGCAAGGTACGGCGACCATCGTTCCGGGCTGGGCAGCATTGCATCGAACGGCAGTCGCATGGTGTTCAAGTACTTGAACAGTAAATACACGTACTCGAGCAGCCACGAATCCTCGGCCGTCCTGACCCACCCCTGGACCACGGATTGGATTTCACGACGCTCGAGAATGGCTTTGCGATCCGTGTCGCTTCCCGCGCCATCACGAATCCAGCCGAAAAAATTGTCGGCACACAAACCCAGTACCCGCCAATTCTTTTCTTTCCTCGGATCGTCTTCCGCTCTCGCATTGAGGTCGAGCAAGGTTTCCTCGAATGTCTCGAAGCCGTCGACGTGGCCGATGTTGAAGCTCACATCGACCGCCCCGTATCGAACTCGCCAAGCGTTGTCACGGCGCAGTTCTTCGACCAGGGCACGGTTGTCCCCATGCGAGGCGACGATGTCGGAGAGCGTCGTGGTCACCGCTTCGGTGACGTTCCAGAGCGGGTGGGACAGCAGGACACGCACGATGTCTTTCGCGACATCGCGTTCACTCGACCAGCGGTCCGTCAAGATCGGGCGCAATGCCTCGAGTGCCTGCTCCAACTCATTTTCCGCCCCGTTCAATTGCGCTTGATACGCGTTATCCCGAAGCAGGCAATTCAACGCGGGTGTGTTTATGACGAGCGGCTGCTGAAGGAGCGTGCGCCGTTTGGCATCCACCCCCAGGTGCTCGCGTGCACGCTCCCGTAGTGCGTTAGACACGTTTGCGTCCGTCGGAAGGGCCTGCTTGTCACGCGCAACGACATACTGAAGATCAAGGATGTCGCACTCGTGATAGGGCCAATGAGAATTCAACAATGACGGCGGAATCGCATCCGTAGGATCGTTTCCCGTACCGATTGCATAGGCCAGCAACAGTTCCGATGCAATCATGCGGTCGGTCGGCGACTTGCTCGTGCCGTACATGCGGATGATGTCCGGGTCGAAGCGACCGAGGCCGGTGTCGTTCGGAACTGACGCCCGCCATATGAATTTGAGCGCGTAGCCTGCTATCTCGCGCTTGTAGGCCACGACGTCGGCATCGTCGGCCGTGATGTCCGTTTTCCCGGCCGCCATTGCACGAATGGTGTCGGTAACCGACGCTCTCATCCCCGGGCGCTCCCATACCGCTGCATAGGCTTCGCCGAAGTCGTGTCGAAACACGATGTCCGAGGATCCGATCAGCGCGGTGGCGCACGCGTCCCACTGGGACCATGTCAGTGCGTGGTAAGTCAGCAGCGCCTGCAGCACCGCTGTATAGAGCCCTGTGAGATAGATCTTGGAATTGAGCAACTCGACGAGATTATCGGGCGCGATGCTCGCAAGCGCCTCGGCATATCGATTTCCCGTGTCGGCGTGAGCGGTCGCGAATTCGATTGCCTGTGCGATCTTTTTCGAAAACACCGCGAGATTGGGATACGTCTTGTCCTCGTCCGATCCGCGGCTCGACGCCTGCTTGTATTCGTTCGCCGCCCATCGGCGGGACAATCGGCTTCGCAGCGTGAGCGCCTCAGCGAGATATTCGGCTTCGAGCAGATGATCGATGCCATACGCGTCCACGTACTTTGCGACCGGATCGGGCGTGCGCCCGTCGCTATGCCGGGAGAGCTGATGAGCACAGAGTGCGGCCCAGATCTCGCGAATCTCGGCTCGCCTATGGAGATTTTCGGTTCTTCGGTTCGCAGTTGCCAGCACCCATCTATGCGAAAAGCTGAGCTTGAAATCGAGATCGTGGTCCGCATCTTCCGGTACTTCGGCGGCGGTCTCTCTTTCGTTGTCGCGCGCGCTTCCGTAGAACAGCCCTCGCAGTGCGAGCAGACCTTGGCGGAAGGGCTGTTCGTGCGGCCCCCGTTCGGGAGACATCTCCCACAACTTACGCCATGCTTCTCGCGCATGGCTGCCAGGTGCCTCACAGGCCTCTCGCATGGCACAAAGAATCGCCAGAAAGTCACTCGCTCGGAGCGACCCTTTGCGGGTGACCAACATCGCTAGCAACGCAGGTGCGAACGGCTTTGGATTGACTGCGTCAGGGCCGTTAGTCAGTCCACGATTCTCGAATCGCCCGGCAAGGCATACTTCCTTGTCGTTTATTTGAACGTCAAAGTACTCCGCAGGACCTCGGGGTAGATTTTTGTACGGATTAACGTAATTTTGTCTCAGCGCCTTCAACAGGTTCGCTCTGCGCTCAGCGTCGCTACCATCCCCGCTCTCGTTCAACAGGCCACAGGCGACGATGAAGTAACCCTCCGAGGCAATCCACAACGCCTCCTTGACGCGGGCATCACTGAGCGCCTCACCGTAGCTCCTTTCGAGTTCGGCGAAGCGCAGATCGATATAGTGCTTGATATCTTCTTCGTTGGCTTTACGGGCTTCCCGCTGAAATTCCTCGTTGTCGCCCGCCTTCTTGGTTTCGCACGAATCGTGTGCGTGCCTTTTTCCGTTCTCGTCCGGTTCATCGAGTTCGACGTTCAGATGTTGGACCTGCCGATCTTGGGTTCTGCGCCAGGAGCGGCTGCTATCCGCTCCTTCGGGCGTGCGCGTGGTCATGAGCAGCACGACACCGTCAGGCCATTTGCGGGGCAGCAGCGAATCGATGTCGTCGATCTTTGGCGCCGACGAGAAATCGATCTCGTCCACCGCATCGAGCAGGAGCACCACCGGCTCACCCCTGTGGAGCCCACGCTCGCCGCACGCTCGCAATAATTCCTGCAACGTATCGAAGGCTGATTCGCGGCGCGCAGCGTGGTGGACCATGTCCAGACGTGATCGCGTGCAGGCGTCGAGTTGATTGATCACGACATTGACGTCCGACGTGAAGCCGCTTGGATCAAGGCTCCTGGAGCGGCTTGCACGAGCGAACGTCCAGCCATCCAATAACAATGGCCGATACACATCGGGCTTCTCGATGGCGGCATTCCAGTCCCGACATCCGTGTTCCATTTGAATCCTGAGCCAATTCCGGGTTGACTCCAACCAACTCAGCGCGAGCGCCGTCTTGCCCCAGCCGCTTGGCGCTTGAAGGATGACAACGCCGCCTCCCCGGCCGCATGCCTTGACTCGCGTATCGATCTGTCGCGTGAACCACTCCCGGCCCGTGAATTCCTTGTAAGTCACCGCACCGGTCTGCCGCCGCATGCTAAGAAGGGCATCCGGGAATTTCCCTTTTATCAATACCAGCAGCCGCACCGGATAGAGATAAGAATCGGATTCATCCTCGAGAGCGGACTTGATACGGGTATGGAAATCTTCGTCTTGTGCGTGCAACAGCAGTAGAGTCGGGCGGCGCGGCCGCCATTTGGCAATCCGCTTGACCGACGTGTGATCCCGGCCATGCCCAATCGAGCCCACGTCCCAGGGCAGACGTCTGGCGCTGAGCGAACGCGTCAGGCAAGCGGTTCGGAATCTCACTGCGAAAGACTGAAAGCCTCGTTCGATTCGCGAAACGATACTCGACGAGGCGTCGGGGGCTAAGGTTTGTTCGTATGTTTCCAGATAGTGCGCCAGAGCCCAGCCCAGCGCCTCCCTGTCGCGTTCGCCTTCCCCTGACACTTCTCGCGAGAGAAACGCTTCGTCGTCTTGTTTGCGATGATGCCAAAACCGGCCCCAGTATTTTTTATCGCTATCGAGCAGGGCCCATGCTTGCAATTCCTTGCAGTCGGCCTGAAGGTCGCTCTGAATCAGTTCAAGCCAAAGCATTGCATTGGCCGGCTTCTTCAATCGATGCAAGATGCTGGATTTTGGGGAAAATAGAAGAAAATCGATATGTTTCGTGAGAGCGTAGTCGATGAGTTTGACGAAAGGCCATAACGCGATGACGATCAACATCAACGGTACGAGGCCGCCTCGCGCTTTGAGCGAGTCAAAACTACCCTTTCGAAGGAGTAGATCACTGACCGGAAGACCGATCACGGCCCCGATCTTATAGAGCAACCAATAGATGAGCAGTGCGACCGCCACGGCGAGCGACCACCGGCTCCAATCGATGGTCGACTCGGATGAATCTATCGACGCAGTTTCCTGAGAGGCTAGCATTGCGCGCCTCCCGTGACCAAACGAATGATGTCCTGCGCCGCCTCACGACCGGTTTCGGCAGCGCCGTTCATATATCCCTGAAACGCGCGGCTGCAGTGTTCCCCCGCAAAGAACAGTCGGCCGCAGGGCTCGCGTTCCCAGCCCGCGATCGTGGTCCATTGGCCCGGACGATAAAAGGAATACGCGCCACGTGAAAACACGTTGGAATGCCAATTGGTCGCGTATGACCGCCCGTCGAATGCTCGTAGCAAGCCTGGGAAGAGTGCGTCGGCCTCGTGCACATATCGGCGCGCGGTCGATTCCGCATTGGCCGGGTTAAGCTCGAGTCCCGCTTGCCCGCCGACGTAGAACGAGAACGTCGCGCCTGCTCCTTGCATGCGGCTCGAGTCCCAGCCGCTCTGGAAACTCAAGTCCGAAAACGCTTGACCGTCTCGGCCGGCATTGCGCCATACGGGTTCGCGCAAGCCCACGATGACTTTTTCACTGCTGCCATAGCCCAAGGTATCGATCGCGAGGCGCTTTGGCGCCGGCAAATCCACGGCCATCGGGATGGTGCGCAAGACGGAGAACGGGATTGCCAGGATCATGAAGTCCGCCGATTCAGTTCGGCGCTGCCCATCGTGTTCGACTTCGAGCGAGAGCCCTTGCGCGCCGTCGCGCAGCGAGACGAGCGCATGTTCGAGGTGAAGCTCGGATGCAAGTTCGGCGCCCAATGCTTGCGCAATTTGTTCGACGCCGCCGCGAATCTTGTAGCGTTCGTCACTCTCGCCAAAGATATTGAAGCCATCGGACGTGTCGAGCGGCAACACGGTCAGCATATTGAGGCAGGATTGCTGGTCGACTTCGACACCCATTTCGGTCAGATACGCCGTCGCGAGGAGTCCACGCAACCATCCTTGCGCACCGATTCGATCGAGGTAGGCCGCGATCGACATCTGATCGAGATACGCGTCGAATGAAGCGTGCTTGAACGCGGAGATGTCGGGGGACAGTTGCGACACGTCGGCGCGCATGCGTTCGGCCAACGGACCATATTCGTGCATGATCTCGGACTCGGAGCGATGACGTCCGCGAAAGAAGTAACTCGACGCGAAGCTTCGTTCGGAGGGGGCTGCGGTGTCGAGGATGTCCAGATTGAATTCGTGAGCTAGCGCGAACATGTCGGCATGCCGGCTGTCGATGAATTCGCCGCCTACCTCGGTGGAAAGACCGGGACTGAAGTAATTGAGTAAGGAGTGGGTTCGGCCGCCGACGCGCTTTCCGGCTTCATAGAGTTTGACCGAAACGCCAGCGCGTTTCAGCGTTCGCGTTGCCACGAGGCCGGCGATGCCCGCGCCGACGACGGCAACGTGCATATCACTTGGTTTGGCGAGAGCGGGACTTGGCGGTGCGAAAGGCTGAACGGCTGGATGATTGCCATCGGCTCTGTTAGTCAATTTTCAACTCCCGGTGCCGGACACGATCGATCGGTAGATGCTTATCCTTTGTAGTCTGAAGCAGCGAAATCGTGTGCAACGTTCGCTGGTGCACATAGGATAGTCGTTGGCGCTCGACGCGCATGGCAAGTCGGTTAGCACGGCGCTTCTTGATATCGACGTCGACGAGCCTTCCGGAATCAGCAACGAATATTGACGGCCGCGTTTGCGGTGACGACTCGCTTGAGTTCCGCCAACGCGGGCGACATTCTACGAGCACTACTGTGTAGGCAAAGTTCAACGGCCGGCAACGGCGGAAGGCCATCGTTGCTGTCGAGCAATCGCAGGGACGACGGCACGCCCGACATGGTTCGCACCGTCACGCCAAGCCCGGCTGCAACGCCGGCCCAAAGACTCTGCAGACTGGCGGTGGTGTAGGCCAATCGCCAAGAGATATTCGCACTCTCCAGCGCCTCGATTCCCGCGCGGCGAAAGAAGCAGGGTTGGTTATACAGGGCGAGGTCGAGCGGCGTATCGCGCCGTAACACCGGGTCCCCTCCCGGTGCCCCGATCCAGGCCATTTGCAGTTTTGCTATCGGCTCGGCATCTTGCCGGCTACCGTAGCCCATGACCAGCACGAGATCGAGTTCGTCGCGGTCCAACCGTTCAAGCAGTACGCCGTTTTTCTCGACGGCGATTTCCACATGCACACCGGGGTGTGTTCTTTTGAAGTGTCCAAGCGCAGCCGGCAACCATGTCTCCGCGAAATCTCCCGGTAAGCCGAAGCGCACCGCACCCGCGACCGCCGCGCCCTGAATCGCCAGCACGACCTCGTCATTGAGATCCAGTATCCGTCGCGCGTAGGAGAGCACGAGCTCCCCGGTTTCCGTCAAAGCGAGTCCTTTGCCTTGCCGACGAAATAGCGATTGGCCCACCTGGCCTTCCAGCTTGCGCATTTGCTGGCTAACGGCCGATTGCGAACGGCCTACACGCTCGGCGGCCCGATGAAGACCGCCTAGCTGTTGGCTTGCAAGCAACGTCCGCAATGCATCCATGTCCAGATTGGGCAGCGCCATGGTTCGGATTCTCTTAATCGATGGTCCGGAATTATCGCATCCATGACCTGTTTCGTTGGCTAATATGACCGACGGACTCGCTGTGATATCTCTTACCCAAAGCAGGGTGTGCAGTGCCTTTTTACGGAGAAATTTTGATCATGAATAGCGGCGGAATTCTGAAAGGCAGCTTACTTCGAATTTTTATGGCTGCATGCATGTCGCTCGCGAGCTTGGCGTTTGCGGGCGAGACGACTAGTGCACCATCCCTCGAGGGAACGTGGACGCTCGTGGCCGCCGACGTTCAGCATCCAGACGGCACGCGAGCACGGGATTACGGCGCTTCGCCGAAGGGCCTTCTGATGATCGATCGCGAGGGAAACTACTCTCTGCAAATTTTTAAGTCGGAACGAACGTCTTTTTCGTCGGGTAATAAGGCGACCGGCTCGCCCGGTGAATACAGGGCCGCCGTGATGGGCTCGAGCACGCACTTCGGCTCGGTCGACATTGATCCGGTGAACAAGACTTTGACCTTTCATATCCGCAGCGCCTCTTTTCCAAATTGGGAAGGTCAAGAGCAAAAGCGGACCTATGAGTTGCGAGGGGATGAGCTGAGCTATCGCGTGCCGCCGAGGCCGAATGGCGATGTGCCCATTTCCGTCTGGCGCAGAGTGAATTAGACTTGGCCGCGAGCATGTTTTCCCGATCTGTCCTGTCTCTTCGTGAGCAATGGCTGGCTAACAGCATCAGGCGATGTGATGAGCACTCAAAATTTGCCGATCAACCCCACGGCTGCATCGATCGAAGCTGCGACGCGTCGAAACGCGGGGTTAGACGCGTTGCGGGCATGCTTGACGTTGCTCGTTGTATTTCATCACTGTGCCATTACGTATGGCGCAATCGGCGGCTGGTACTACCATGAGGTGACGCCGAGCAGCAGGTCTCTGGAATCCGTGGTGTTGGTGCTCTTCTGCACGATCAACCAGGCATTTTTCATGGGCCTCTTCTTTTTCCTGGCGGGCCACTACACCTCTAAATCAATCGATCACAAGGGATCGCGCCGTTTTCTCGCTGACCGGCTGGTTCGCCTAGGCGCACCTTTGCTCGTCTACGGTGTGCTGATCGGGCCGGCGACGATCGCACTAGCGCAGACAGCCCGGGGTCACCCCTTTGTCGGCACGCTGAGTGACTTATGGCGAAAAGGCACGTTCGAAAATGGACCTATGTGGTTTGCCCAGGCTTTGTTGATATTCAGTGCGGGCGCTGCATTGTGGAGCGTGGCATACACTCGTTTTGAAGATGACCGAAATGACCGGCCGCATCGCAGTCTATTTCCGTCCAACATGATGCTAGCCGGCGCTGCGCTTTTCACTGGCACCGTAGCGCTGGCGTTGCGGTCCGTATGGCCTGTTGGGGTCAACGTCTGGGGCCTTCAACTCGGGTACTTCGCGAGCTATGTCGTGCTGTATGTGGCGGGCTACCGCACGGCCCGCGTGCATTGGATCGAACGGTTGCCGGAGCGGCAAGTTCGCCTATGGTGGCGTGTCGCGCTGATGGCGGTGCCTGTACTACCGCTCGTCTACTTTCTCGGTGGGTACATTCCTGAATTGCGTGGTCGTCCGCTTTCGGTCGTTTACGCGTTCTGGGAACCATTGGTCGCATGGGGAACGATCTTGTTTCTCGCCAAGCGCTTTCAGCAGCGGTTCGACAGATTGGTTGGGGTATGGCGCGTACTGTCGAGACGTGCGTATACGATCTATATCGTTCATCCTCCCGTGCTGGTTGCTGTCGCACTGATGTGGAGAGACGTACCGGTAAATCCTTTCCTGAAATTCGTATCGACCGGCAGCCTCGCTTGTGTGTTGTGCTATCTGATTGCGGGTCTTTTGCTTCGCATGCCCAAGCTGGCGGCGATTTTGTGAGAGTGGGGGCCCGACAGAAAAGCGCCCCATAGCAGCGTGTTCCGATTACCCCCAGCAACGCCCCTCACGCACGACATTCGCCTTCTGTTCATTACGCCGACAGCCGCGTCGCACCAACCGAGCATCCTTTTTGCTTAGAGGGAGTGCTTGTTGCTAAGTCGACATACGGGCGCTCGCGATCCGATAGCCATTGGGTCGCGAGCGCCCGGCCGACCAGTCGAGGATTCGCTATGAGAACAATGAACGAAGGCAAGGTACGTACTGTAATTCTTGCCATGACGGTTTCGCTGCTCGCCGCATGCGGTGGGCATGGCAGTGGCGCGAGTGGTGCAAGCAGCGGCACGCCTGCGGGCGGTGTCAATTTACAAGTCGTTTCGTTTGGCGATAGCCTTTCGGACGTCGGCACCTACGCGCCGATCGCGAGCGTAGTGGGCGGCGGCCGCTTCACGACCAACCCAGGGCAAGTGTGGACGCAGGACGTCGCGCAGTACTACGGCAACACACTTACCGCCGCTTATACGATCGACGCCACCCAGAAATTGAGCCCGCAAGGCGGCCTCGGCTATGCGGAAGGCGGCGCCACGGTGGCGACGCCGGCCAATCTCAACAACTTTCTCACCAGCGTAATCGGTGATGTCGAAATGCCTGTCAATCAACAGGTGTCGAGCTATTTGTCTGCGCACGGAAGCTTCAATTCGAGTCAACTCGTGCTCGTGTGGGCGGGCGCGAACGACGTGCTGCGCGCCGGAGCGTTGCCCGCGGGAGCGTCGACCGTGCAGACAGCGGCCACTGCGCTCGCGCAAATCGTCGGACAGATCGTCGACAATGGCGCAACCCATGTCGTGTTGGTCAACGTGCCGAACGTCGGGTTGTCACCCAAGGGCCTCGCGGCGGCCGACGGCGGCGCGACTTTCACGCAGGAGTCGCAATTGTTCAACGACGATTTGAACGCCGCGCTACAAACGGCCGGCCTGCAAAGCAAGGTGATCGAAATCGATTCTTACACGTGGCTGAATCAGATGATCGCGAACTACCAGGCCAACGGCTTCCTCGTATCCAATACCGGCCAGGCTTGCGATCCTTCGAAGACGCCCGACGATACGTCTTTGTTGTGCTCACCGAGTACCTATGTCACGGCCAATGCCGATCAGACCTACATGTTCGCTGACGATCTGCATCCGACGACACGTCTTCATACGCTCTTTGCTCAATACGTCGAACAGCAAATCGCCGCCAGCGGGCTCGGCCGTTGAGTCACGCAGCGACTTCAGCCAGCGGGCCCATTGGGCCTCGCTGGCGACTTATCGTCACGGTGTGATTTAGATACCGAAGAACAACGGCTTGACGCCATCGGCCTTCACGGGGGCGCCCGAAGCCGACGAACCGGCGGCCACGCCACCAAACGCTTGATTGTTGCCGTTTTGCGCAATGACGCGCGCTTGTGCGGCTTGAGCGTCGGCCGGATAGTTCGGATCGTTGCTGAAGTTGACGCGCCCGCCGGCTTGCTCGAATTGCACGAGTTCGGCGTTGACTTGGGCACGTGTCACGGGTGCGTTCGACTGCGCGAAAACAGCGACAGGAGCGGCAAGGGCGGCGGCGATAACGACGGATTGAACGAGCGATTTCATGGCAATACCTCCAAAAGTTATTTGTCCTATCTGCTGCATCGTGTTCATTTGCGAGAACCGATGACTGCAGTGTAGAGACTGGAGGTCTTAGGGTTAACTCCTATTTGAATAAATCATCGTTACGAATTTGTTCATAATCCGCGTGGCGTCATCGTCAGGCCGCGCCGCTCAACGCGCGGATCGGGATCACGGCACGGCCGCCGCAGTGGCGCAGTAGGTCTCGCAATTCGTTGATGACCGGGAACACTTCATGGTTCCAATCGGCACCCTGCTTGTCGTGGGCTTCTTGCTCGCGCTCGACGATCCAACGGTCTTCCTTGAAGATGCATTCCGTGAACCAAACCAACAGCGGCCATGCGAGGTCCAGTGCGAACGGAATGCCGGGCCTGCGGATGGAAAGCAGACCAAACGTTCGGTTGGTACGCTGTGCGGCGTCCAGCGGCACGTAGACGATCCACAAGTCCATCACCAATGTGCCGTCGCTCGAGCGGATCTGGAGGGTTTGGTACGGGTAGCCGGTGCGCACTGTCATCACGTCCTTCTCGTCCTGATCGCCGTTCTTCTTGCTGGCGCCGAACACCAGCGCTTCACCCACGGGTTGTTTGCCTTCCTCGCGCGCGAACGTATAGTCCACTTCCACCCAGTCCACGCCACGACGCCGGCCCAGCGAGCGCGCACGCATTCGCCCCATCTCCCGCCGGTGCAGGAGCTGGTGGTTCATGTCCATCAGGTTTTCGTGCATGAAGGAGTAGTGGCACTTGACCTCGCGGCCAAAGCGGCGCGTCTTGTACGCTTTGTCTGCCGCCGATGGCATGGCGGGCAGCGGCCGCTCTTCGGCAAGCACCGCATCGCCGGGAAAGACGAAGATCAGGCCGTGCACCTCGCGGCAGGGATAAGCACGCACGCCGTTGGGCAGGCGCTCACGCCCGAGGTATGGCACGTCGACGCAGTGGCCGGTGCAGTCATACGTCCAGCCGTGATAGCCGCAGCGGATCGACTCGCCTTCCACCACGCCCGCGTGCAGCGGCACTTGTCGATGTGCGCAACGATCTTCCAGTGCGAATATCGTACCGGCCTCGGTACGCACCAGCACGATCGGATCGCCGGCAAAATGCACTCCAAGGGCTTTGCCCCGCTTGACCTCGCTCGACCATGCCAATGGATACCAGTGATCGGGATGGATGGGTACACGGCGCAGGTCGCGCGCGGGCGCGCTTACAGGCGGATCGACGACACTGCTACCCTGCGAAGGTACGGCATGCATGCGTAACGCCTCCTGGCTCAACCTTTCGTCAATCATTCACCGACAACACCAGCGTCGGCGCGGGAATATCCTTTGCATCGATCTCGACGTGCAGCGGCGCAACGGCCGTACCAATCGCGAAAAACTCGATCACATGACTTTCCCATCGATACGATTTCTCGTGAATGATCGTGCCGATCACGCCCTCCGCCTTCGCGGTCTGTGCTTCGACTTGCATGCGTTCGATCGCCAACTCACGGGCACTGTAAATCGCCTGGGTGAACTGCTCGAGCTCGACGTTGCGGCCGATTTGATTCCACGCCTTGAGCATGCCTCGATGCGCGACGTGATACACGCAACTGCCCATCACGAGTTCGATGGGCCGATAGCCGGAATTGAGCAGCGTGTAGAAATCCTGCCCGGAGAGATCTGAAGTGAAGGGGCCGCCGTCGTGAGCGCGAAACCCTTCGCGATCGTGGTTGTGGACCACGCCGGTGCCGATTGCCACGAACTCCAGGATGTCGGCATCCCATTCCACATGCTTGATCTCGAGACGCACGCCGACGATGCCATCGGCACCCATGCTGCGTGCTTCTTCACGCATGCGCGACATCGCCAGTTCGCGCGCGTGATACATCGCCTGCGACAGCACTTCGAGCTCCTGATTCTTGCTCCACGAACCGTATTGAATCCCCACGTGGTAAATGCTGCTGCCCACGCATAGGCCGATCGGCTCGAACCCGGCCTTGCGGACGAGCAAGAACTCATTGACCGATAGGTCGGAAGTAAACACCGCCGTAGGATGAGCACTGCTGCGCAAACCTTGCAGTCGCGCGCGCGCATTGGCGGGAAGTTGCGTACCGGGATTCTGGGTGATCGTTTCGCTCATGCTGCTCTCTCAGTGATGGGGGTTCAGATCCCGTCGTTGTACGAATTGTGATGAACCGAGGTGGTCCGCAGATTGTCCGGCTTGTCGCTCAGGTCGAGCACGAATTCGACGGGATGCCGAAACGTGGCGGCTTCTTCGCAATCGACCACGGTCCCGATCACAATGTGCCGGCCGAGCAAACGGCCCGGCTCCGGGCTCTCGACCTTGAACAACTGACTGAATTGCAGTTGCGCGAGCACACCCGTTCCCTGTCGCGCCGTGTCCGCGCGCAGATCGGCATGCGCATTGCGCCGGATGCGCTCCCAGAACGCGGTGGTTTGTTTGAGCGGCTGATTGTTGCCCCAGCCGTATCCTTTGCCGGTATCGAGCGGGCCGCTGCTCCACTCGAAGCGGGCGCCAATCGCGAGGCCGACGGGCACGATGCCGGCTTCCAGCAACTGCACGAATTCGAGCGCGGGCACCGTCGATACCACCGGCGTGTTACTTGGCGGCAAGCCCTCGATGCGCACGGCGGTACCGACCAGCGAGTAGTCCATGCTGTTTTCGATGGCGAGGTCGACCGTTACCATCCGGGTGTCGATGACGGCATTGGCGCCGAGCGCCGCCGCTTCGGCCTGCAGACGGCTCAAGGCCTGGCGCCAGCCCATTGCATGTCCTTCGGTCCAAGAGTAGCCGTAGTGCATCCAGCACGTGGCTGCGATCGGCGCCAGCATCTTCAGACCATGGCTGCGCGCCAGTGCCATTTCCGGCGCGGTCAACGTCGAGACCCACGGCAGTGCGCCGCTTTTTGAATCGACGAGACGCTGATGAACGAGGCGAGGCACGCCGTCGTCATCGAAGAAACGCTGCTCGGGGACAGCAGGCCCCGATTTGCTGCCGAAAAGCGAATTCAACCATCCCATCGGTGTATCTCCGGGCAATGATGCACGAGCGCTAAGGCAGGCGTTAGGGTAGGCACTAAAGCTACAGCGCAGCCAGCAATTCGGAAATCGCCCGTGCTTGTTGCGTGCGTTCGCGTACGTGCGTCATCAGTCCCGTCATCCACGTGTGGGCATCGACTTCGCGCGTCGAGAGCACCACGCCTTTGACCTTCTTTTCGACTTCGGTGGCGAGATGATGACCGTCCTTCATCCGCATCAAGTAGGTTTCATTTTCGAACGCAACCGAGATGCCGACGATCTCTTCCGTTTTGCGGATGAGTCCGCGGCGGACTCTCTGGACCTGCGTGTGATTCGGCAGCGCTTGCGAGACGATCGCGACGAAGCGGTTGAGGAAGGCCGCTCGATCGGCTTCCGCATGGCGCAGCCAGGCCGCAGCCAGATCGAAGTTGATCGGCGTGTCGTTTTCGCCGGTGCCGGACAGGCTGTCGAGCTTACCCATTGTCACTCTCCTAGCGGCCGTGCCAGTGCTTGCGCTTGCACACCGCGCATGCCTGCAACCAGCTTGTCGCGCACCTCGATCAATTTCTGCTCGCGCTCGCGATCCTGCGCAAGCACCTGTTGTTCGATTTCTTGTACCTCTCTCATGGTCGCAATGGACTGATCGGCCGCGGCGGCCAGCGTGTCGAGGCTGCGCGGATCGCCACCTAGGCTGCGGGCCGCTTCCACGGCAGCGTCGTGGGTGCCCTGTACGGCGAGCTCGGTGATCTTGCGCGCGGCATCGTCCAACTTCTCGCTTTCGGCGCCGGCGCGGCGCGTGTCCGCCTGCACCACGGCCTGGGCGGCCACCGCCATCAGACGCGGAATCGTCACCATGATGCCGGTGCTGAGTTTGCTGACGCGGGTTTCGGCCGCTTTGCGGTTGGACGCGATCAAGGGAATCAAACTCGCGGCCGAAATCATCGCTTCGCGCAGGTCTGCAATCCGGCCGCGGAAGTTGGCGAGCGTATTGCGGTAGTCCATGGCGATCGCGGCATCGCCGGCCGTGTTGGTGCGCAGCGCGACCTGGCGCAGTTGCTCGGCTTCGACGAGCCCGCGATCCAGTGCCACTTGCATCGCGGCGATGCTGATCGACAGTTCCGACACGCCCGTGCGTACCGATTGAGACTGTTGATCGAGTTGCTGGATGGTGATCATCAAATCGCTCTTGATGCGCCGCGCTTTTGCGACTTCTTCGTCCATTAGGGCGAGAAACGCTTTGCGATTTTCCTGAAAGGATTTGATGGCGCCATGCGCGACCTTGCCGAGCCGACCGAGCCGGCTAAGGAAGCCCGTGGCCTTCGGTGCGACTTCGCGCGCTTCCTCCTGCAACTCCTCGATCTTCAAGATTTTGATGCCGTCGATCACGGCGGCGGCAATACGCCCGATCTCGCCGGCTTCGCCCACGGTCGTTTCCGACAGCAGCCGGCGCGATGCCGTGGCTAACGGCGCCAGGGCATCGTCGACGAAATTCAATGTCGATGTGGCATCGTCGAAACGGATGGCGTTGGCCCGCTCTTGCGCAATCTCGCGCTGCTGAGGCGAAAGCGTGGAGAGATCGACTAGCCGTGCCATCGGCGCCATCGGTGTTTGCACTTCGGGCGGAAGATTTGCCGGAAGCGCGGACTCGGCAGGGGCGGCCAGTGCAGTCGATTCGCCGGTGGTTGCCGGTGAATCGCTTGCCGGATTGAGATAGGCCGTCAAATCCAGCGGCGCTTCGGATGTATCGGTAGGTTTCGAATTCGACGCTTCGTCGTTCATATACCTATGCTCGAGTAAGAGTGAAACTTCTCTAAAACGCGCCAAAACTATAATCGCGTCGAATCGATAAAGCCACAATAAAAAACGCCCGGCCAAGGCCGGGCTCCGAATGACCGCGCTTCCCAACGAAGCGCGGTACCTGCAAGGTTGCAGTCGATTGCTTACGCCGCCAACAGCGAGCGCAGCACGAACGGCAGAATCCCGCCGTGCTTATAGTAGTCGACTTCGATCGGCGTATCGATACGAAGCAGCACAGCCACGCGTTGCGTTTGGCCATCCTTGCGATGGATGACGAGCGTGATTTCTTGTTGCGGCTTGAAGTCGTCGCCCAGGCCTTCGATGTCGAACGTATCTTCGCCTGTGATGCCGAGCGATTGCACGCTGTCCGAACCCTTGAATTGCAGCGGCAGGACGCCCATGCCGACGAGGTTCGAACGGTGGATCCGCTCGAAGCTGCGTGCGACGACGGCCTTCACGCCCAAGAGCTGCGTGCCCTTGGCCGCCCAGTCGCGCGACGAACCCGTGCCGTACTCTTCGCCGGCGAAGATCATCGTCGGCGTATCGTCGGCGATGTACTTCATCGCGGCGTCGTAGATCGACAGTTGTTCGCCGCTCGGCTGGTGAATCGTCAGCCCGCCCTCGACGCGCGTGCCGTCGGCCTTCACCGGGATCATGAGATTCTTGATCCGCACGTTCGCGAACGTGCCGCGCATCATCACGTCGTGATTGCCGCGGCGTGCGCCGTAGCTGTTGAAGTCGGCCTTTTGCACGCCGTTCGCTTTCAACCACTTGCCCGCAGGCGAATCTTCCTTGATCGAACCCGCCGGGCTGATGTGGTCGGTCGTCACGGAATCGCCGAAGATACCGAGCGCATGCGCGCCCTTGATCGTCGGGATCGTGTCGGACGGCGTCATCGAGAATTCATCGCCGAAGAACGGCGGTTCGGCGATGTACGTCGACTTCGGCCAATCGTAAACCTGACCTTCCTCGCCCTCGATCTTGCTCCACAGGTCGCCCTTCTTCGTGAGCTGGGAGTAGTTCGTGCGGAATGCGTCGGCATCGAGCGCGTACTTGAGCAGCGCATTGACTTCTTCGCTCGACGGCCAAATGTCGCCGAGATAGATGTCTTTGCCGCCCTTGCCTTTGCCGACGGGCGCGGTCATCAGATCGTGCGTGATGTTGCCCGCGATCGCGTACGCCACGACGAGCGGCGGCGAAGCGAGGAAATTCGCGCGGATGTTCGGATGGATACGCGCTTCGAAGTTACGATTGCCCGACAGCACAGCCGCCGCGACGACGTCGTTCTCGACGATCGCTTCGTTCAGGTCCGCGGTGAGATCGCCCGCGTTACCGATACAGGTCGTGCAGCCGTAAGCGGCCAATTCGAAGCCGAGTTGCGAGAGGTACGGCAGCAGGCCCGTCTTCGTCAGGTACTCGGTGACGATGCGCGATCCCGGAGCGAGCGACGTCTTGATGTGCGGTGCCACCGTCAGGCCCGCTTCGACGGCTTTCTTTGCGAGCAAGCCGGCAGCCAGCAGCACGCTCGGGTTCGACGTGTTCGTGCACGACGTGATGGCGGCGATCAGGATGTCGCCGTTCTTGAGCGAGGTGCCCTTCGACGTCTTGTACACGGCGTCGAGATCGGCCGGCTTCTTCGCGAAGCCGTTTTCGCCGACGGGCTTGCTGAACAGATCGACGAACGTCGACTTCACGTTGCCGATCTCGATACGGTCTTGCGGACGCTTCGGACCCGCCAGCGATGGCGCAACCGTGCCGAGGTCGAGCGTGACGACCTTCGTGTAGTCGATGGAGCCGACCTTCGGAATGCCGAACAGACCTTGCGCCTTGAAGTAGTTCTCGAAGGCAGAGATTTCTGCGTCGGTGCGGCCCGTGCCTTTGAAGTAATCGATCGTCTTTTCGTCGACGGGGAAGAAGCCCATCGTCGCGCCGTACTCGGGCGCCATGTTGCCGATCGTCGCGCGGTCGGGCAGCGTGAGCGTGGTCGTGCCTTCGCCGAAGAATTCGACGAACTTGCCGACGACCTTCTCCTTGCGCAGCATTTCGGTGATCGTCAGCACGAGGTCGGTCGCCGTCACGCCTTCGCGCAGCTTACCCTTGAGCTCGACGCCGACGACGTCGGGCGTCAAGAAGTAGACGGGCTGGCCGAGCATACCGGCTTCGGCTTCGATGCCGCCCACGCCCCAGCCCACGACGCCGATGCCGTTGATCATCGTCGTGTGGCTGTCGGTGCCGACGAGGGTGTCGGGGTAGTACACCGTGTCGCTGCCGTCGGCCTTCTTATGCACGCCGCGCGCGAGATATTCGAGGTTCACTTGATGGATGATGCCGACGCCCGGCGGCACGACCTTGAACGTATCGAACGCTTGCATGCCCCACTTCATGAACTGATAACGCTCGTTGTTGCGCTGGAACTCGAGCTTCATGTTCAGATCGAGCGCATCCTTCTGGCGCGTGTAGTCGACTTGCACCGAGTGGTCGACCACGAGATCGACCGGCACGAGCGGCTCGATCGACTTCGGGTTCTTGCCCGCGCGCTTCGCCACACCGCGCATTGCGGCGATGTCGGCGAGCAGCGGCACGCCGGTGAAGTCCTGCAGCACGACGCGCGCCACCACGAACGGGATTTCGTCGACACGCGTGGCCGTCGGCTTCCAGTTGGCGAGTTGCTTGATGTGCTCTTCCGAGATCTTCTTGCCGTCGAAATTGCGCAGCACCGATTCGAGAACGAGGCGGATCGACACGGGCAGGCGGTCGATCTTGACGTTCAGTGCCTTGCCGAGCTGCGGCAGCGAATAGAACTTGCCTTTACCGGCGCCGCTGTCGAATTCCTTGAGCGTGTTGTGCAGATTGTGGGCCATGGCTTTTCCTAGGTTGAGAGCGAGGAAATGACGTTGCTACGTTTTTATTGAACCTTGAACCAGCGTTCGGGGTTGCTTGAATTCGGTTGCCTAAATCACATACAAATCGACGTATTCGTTGACGGGCATCGTCTCGAGCTTTGCTTGGTCGAGCGAGGCATCGAGAATCGCCTGACGCTGCTTTTCGGGAAAGCGGCGCGCGAGATTCGTCTTGAACTTGTCCACGAGCAGCGGGATGCCTTCCGCACGGCGCCGCTTGTGGCCGATCGGATATTCGACGACGACTTCGTCGAACTTCGTCCCGTCGCCGAACTCGACGGTCAATGCGTTGGCGATCGAACGTTTGTCCGGATCGTGATAGTCGGCCGTGAACCGCGGATCTTCGACGCAAACGATCTTCGCGCGCAAGGCATCGATGCGTGGATCGGTTGCGACGGCATCTTCGTAGTCGGCCGCCGTCAAGCGCCCGAAAATCATCGGGACCGCCACCATGTACTGGATGCAGTGATCGCGATCGGCCGGATTGGCGAGCGGGCCCGTTTTATCGATGATACGGATTGCCGCCTCATGCGTGCGAATCGTGATCTTCGCGACGTCCTCGACACGCTTGCCGTTCGCCCGCAGTCGATCGTGCAGCGCCATCGCCGCTTCGGCTGCCGTTTGTGCATGAAACTCGGCCGGAAAGGAAATCTTGAACAGCACGTTTTCCATCACGTACGAGCCGTACGGGCGTTGGAACTTGAACGCGTTGCCCTTGAACAGAACGTCGTAGAAGCCCCACGTCTTGGCCGTCAGCGCCGACGGATAACCCATCTCGCCTGTCTTTGCGATGAGCGCGAGGCGCACGGCGCGCGAGGTTGCGTCGCCGGCTGCCCACGATTTGCGCGAACCCGTGTTTGGCGCGTGCCGATAGGTGCGCAGCGAATGTCCGTCGACGAACGCGAGCGAGACCGCGTTGACGAGTTCGTCGCGCGAGAGCCCGAGCATCTGGCCGACGACGGCGGTCGATGCCAGCTTGACGAGCAACACGTGATCGAGCCCGACCTTATTGAACGAATTCTCGAGCGCGATGATGCCTTGGATCTCGTGCGCCTTGACCATCGCGACGAGCACGTCCTTCATCGTGAGCGGCTGCTTGCCCGCCGCCACGGCATTGCGCGACAGCCAATCGGCCGTCGCGAGGATGCCGCCGAGATTGTCGGACGGATGCCCCCATTCGGCGGCGAGCCACGTGTCGTTGAAGTCGAGCCAACGGATCATCGCGCCGATGTTGAAGGCGGCCTGCACGGGGTCGAGCTGGAACGGCGTGCCGGGCACTTTGGCTCCGTTCGGTACGATGGTGCCGGGTACGATCGGCCCCATCAGCTTCGTGCAGGCGGGGTAGGAGAGGGCCTCGAGTCCGCAGCCGAGGGTGTCGATCAGGCAATTGCGCGCCGTGTCGAGCGCGAGCGCGCTATCGATTCGGAAATCGAGAGCGTAGTCGACGATATCGGCGAGCACCGTGTCCGGCGCGGGCCGGACATTGGAGATCGGGGCGGACATGGGTCGAGGCTTCCTCGCCGAGAATTTAGCTGCCTGACTTTTGCAGCGCGTTCGATTGCGTCGGGGCCGGAGCGCCTTGCATCATCTCGGCCGTCTTGCATTCGTCCGCGAGGCGCGAGTCGTCGTGGTCCGAGAACAGCATCGCCTTCGTCGGGATGACGACGAGGTCGAGGCCCGTGGCGGCGTCGTGGAAGCGGTCGGCGCCCGTGGTCGTCGATTCGCGCGGCAGGTTGTAGTTCTTGTTGGCCCAGTGGACGGTGACGATCTGGTCGCGCTTCATGTCGCCCTTCAAATCGAACGAGAGGCCGTCCTCGCAGGACCACAGCACCGAGCCCGGCAGTACCGGATCGGTTTTCGCGACCGTTTTCGCCGGCTTGCGCTTGATGAGGCGGTGTTTCGGTGCCGGTGCCCTCGCCTTTTTCTTGACGACGGGCTTCTTGGTGGCCGTCGTGCTGCTGGCAGTTTGCGCGAATGCGTCGTTCGCGGCGACGAGCGTCGTGGCGGAGAGCGAGGCGACGACGGCGGCGATCAGCAGTTTCTTCATGGAATCAAGACCTTTTGAATGTCGGTGAGACAAATAGAACACAAACCGTGCGGCGGGTTGACCCGCCGGCGGCGCACGCTCGGCGGCGCGCGGCGGTCGCTATTTTCTCCTATTTAGCGGGACAAACTTCAGATTTTCAGGCCCGGTGTAGTTTGCGCTCGGACGAATGATCTTGTTGTCGATGCGTTGCTCGATGATGTGGGCGCTCCAGCCCGCCGTTCGCGAGATCACGAACAGCGGCGTGAACATTGCCGTCGGCACGCCCATCATGTGATACGACACCGCGCTGAACCAGTCCAGATTCGGGAACATCTTCTTGGCGTCCCACATCACCGATTCGAGGCGCTCGGCGATATTGAACAGACGCGTATCTTCGGCTTCTTTCGAGAGCGCGTGAGCGATTTCCTTGATGACCTTGTTGCGCGGATCGGAAATCGTGTAGACGGGGTGACCGAAGCCGATCACGACCTCCTTGTTCTCGACGCGGCGGCGAATGTCGGCTTCCGCTTCATCGGGCGAGCTGTAGCGCGATTGGATCTCGAAGGCCGCTTCGTTCGCGCCGCCGTGCTTGGGCCCGCGCAGTGCGCCGATCGCGCCCGTGATGGCCGAATAGAGGTCCGAGCCCGTGCCGGCGATGACGCGGCCCGTGAACGTCGAGGCGTTGAATTCGTGCTCGGCGTACAGGTTCAGCGAGGTATGCATCGCTTGCACCCACGCTTTCGACGGCGTTTTGCCATGCAGCAAGTGCAGGAAGTGGCCGCCGATCGAATCGTCGTCGGTTTCCACTTCGATGCGACGGCCGTTGTGCGAGTAGTGGTACCAGTACAGCAGCATCGAGCCGAGCGAGGCCATCAAGCGATCGGCGATGTCGCGCGCGCCGGCGACGTTGTGATCGTCTTTCTCGGGCAGCACCGTGCCGAGCACCGATACGCCGGTGCGCATCACGTCCATCGGGTGGGCCGAAGCGGGTACCCATTCGAGCGCGGCTTTCACGTTGGCGGGCAAGCCGCGCAGGGCTTTCAGCTTCTTCTTGTAGGCGGTCAGCTCGGCGGCGGTCGGCAGCTTTTCGTGCACGAGCAGATAGGCGATCTCCTCGAATTCGCAGGTGGTGGCGATGTCGAGAATGTCGTAGCCGCGGTAGTGCAAGTCGTTGCCCGTGCGGCCGACCGTGCAAAGCGCCGTATTGCCCGCGCTCACCCCCGAAAGCGCGACCGACTTCTTCGGTTTGAAGCCCGACAGTACGGGCGCGGTGGTTTGGCGGGCTTGGCTCATGGTCGAATCCTCAAGCTGCATGCGCCATCATTTTTGCGCGGCGAAGAGCGCGTCGAGTTTGTCTTCGTACGCGTGATAGCCGAGGTACTGGTACAGATCGTCGCGCGTTTGCACGCGCAATGCCGCACCGGCCGATGTTGAGGGCGACTCGCGGGACGGTTGCTGCGCTGTCATGACGACTCCTTCGGCGGAACGGGGCTGGCGAACAACGGCGCCGTTTCCGGCGGCAGGGGCCGTCCGGTTGCACGCGCTCGGCGCAGCACCGACCAGTAGTAGCGGTAGCTTGCGCGATCGTGCAGTGTATCGCCGTGGCGGATGGGTCCCCATTGCGCGGCCTGGGCGGCCAGCAGAATCTCGGCCGCGGCGGCGATCGCCTCGTCGCGCGGCGCGAACGCGGCAACGATGACCGGCACCTGCGCCGGGTGGATGCTCCACATGCGCGTATAGCCGAATTCGTCGCGGGCACGGGCGGCATCTGCCGCCACGATCGACATGTCGCGAATCTCGGTACTGACGTTGTGCGAGGGCACGCGTCCGTACGTGTGGCAGGCCGCCGCGATTTCGAGCTTCGCGCGGCGTACGAGCGGGTGGTCGAACTGACCGGGGGAACGCATCGCCGAATCGGGGATGGCGCCGTCGTGCGCCGACACGAAGTCCATCAAGCCGAACGAGAGCGCCTCGACGGTCGGCAGCGAGGCGAGGCGGAAGACATCGGCGAGCGCGCTGTGCGTTTCGATGAGAAGCTGCGTAGGAACCGGTTGCGCGATCCCGAATTCGCGGCGTGTCGCCTCGATGAACGCGCACATTTCCGCGGTATCGGCCATGCTGCGCACCTTCGGCAGCGTTACGTAAGCGGGGGCGCGCTTCGCCGACCGCAGGATGAGGCGGACGTCGTCGCGCCAATGCGGATGGGCGAAGTCGTGAATGCGCACGCCGACACGCCCGAAGCAGTCGTGTTCGCCGCCCACGAGCGATGCGACGAGTTCGGCGTGCTCCGCTTCGTGCCCGACGGCGGCGCCGTCTTCGCAATCGAGCGTCACGTCGAACACGGGCCCGAGTTGCGCCTGCAACGCAAGCGATTTCAGCATCAGCTTTTCGCTGCCCGCGTAGTGATCGCACACGGGTAGGAGCACGGGCGGCGCTTCGCCGTCAAACAACACTTCCGCGGGAGTGAGGGCGCGCATCTTCGGCGTCAGGAGCGTCAAACGTGTTCAAGAAAACCGGATTCGGGCGAACTCTGCGGGACGTGTCGCGGGGGAGAGCCTCGGGTACGGGCTCTCGAATCGTCTGCCGGCGCGCCCGCTTGCGCGGGCGGCGCCGGCGTTCGGCGATCAGCCGAGCAGGTGTTGCACGCCGTCGCGCTCTTCGAGCAATTCTTTCAGCGTGAAGTCCATCTTCTCGCGCGAGAAGGCATCGATTTCGAGACCCGTCACGCGCTTGTACTCGCCGTTTTCGCAAGTGACCGGCACGCCGTAGACGATGTCTTCGGGGATCTCATAGGAGCCGTCCGACGGGATGCCCATCGTGACCCACTTGCCGTTCGTGCCGAGCACCCAGTCACGCACGTGATCGATCGCCGCATTGGCCGCCGAGGCCGCCGACGACAGGCCGCGCGCTTCGATGATCGCCGCGCCGCGCTTGCCGACGGTCGGGATGAACACGTTGCGGTTCCACTCGTCGTCGTTGATGAGTTGCGTGAGCGATTGGCCATCGACCGTCGCGACGCGGAAATCGGGGTACATCGTCGGCGAGTGATTGCCCCACACGGCGAGCTTTTCGATCGAAGCAACGGGCTTGCCCGACTTCGCGGCGAGCTGCGACAGCGCGCGATTGTGATCGAGGCGCAGCATGGCCGTGAAGTTCTTCTTCGGCAGATCGGGAGCCGACTTCATGGCGATGTAGGCATTCGTGTTCGCCGGATTGCCGACGACGAGCACCTTCACGTCGCGGCTTGCGACTTCGTTCAGCGCGCGGCCTTGAACCGTGAAGATTTCGGCATTGGCCGACAGCAGATCCTTACGCTCCATGCCCTTCGAGCGCGGGCGAGCACCCACGAGCAGCGCGACGTCTGCGTCCTTGAACGCGACCTTCGGATCGTCCGTCACGACCACGCCTGCGAGCAGCGGGAATGCGCAGTCTTCCAATTCCATGACGACGCCCTTGACGGCGGCTTGCGCTTGCGGGAGATCGAGCAGTTGCAGGATGACGGGCTGGTCCTTGCCGAGCAGATCGCCGTTGGCGATACGAAACAGCAGCGAGTAACCGATTTGACCTGCGGCGCCGGTGACGGCAACGCGCTTTGCGGACTTAGCCATTGAGAACTCTCCAGAGATGCGTTGGTGCGTTTGGTGCGTCTACGCTTAGGGAAAAACGCTATTTTATGCGCGTTGTGCCAAGCGTGTACGCCGGAATCCTTGCCCGCGACGGAGTGTAGGAGCGAGGCTTCCCAAAGTCAACCGTATCTTATGTCTTATATAAGACATATGAATCCGCCACTAAGGCCTGGACGGGCGCGGGCCCTTTGTGTTGAAATGCGCGGATGAATGCGAACCAGGCAAGCGCGGGCAATGCGAACGGCCAGTCCGGCGACGGCACGGCTGCGAGCGCCCCTTCGCCCACGTTCAGCCCGCTGTACCAGCAAATCAAGGGGCTCATCACGCAGAGCCTCGAGTCCGGCGAGTGGAAGCCCGGGGAGATCATCCCGAGCGAAGTCGAACTCGCGGCGCGCTATAAGGTGAGCCAAGGCACGGTCCGAAAGGCGATCGACGAACTGGCCGCGGAAAATCTGCTCGTGCGGCGCCAGGGCAAGGGTACGTTCGTTGCGACTCACAACGAGGATCGCGCGCAGTTTCGGTTCCTGCGGCTTTTGGCCGACGATGCCGCCGAACATCCGCACATCAGCAAGCTGCTCGAATGCCGCCGCTTGCGCGCGTCCGCCGAGATCGCGCGCCAGCTCGACTTGAAGCCGGCCGAGCCTGTGGTCCTGATCAAGCGCCTGCTGCAATTCGACGGCGTGACGACCGTGCTGGACGAAATCTGGCTGCCTGGAGCCGTGTTTCGCGGGCTGACGGTCGAGCGCCTAAGCGAGTACAAGGGGCCGCTCTATGCGATGTTCGAGGCGGAATTCGGCACGCGCATGATTCGGGCGTCGGAGAAGATCCGCGCGGTGGCGGCAGAGCCCGCCGTGGCGGAATTGCTCGGCGTGGCGGCCGGATTCCCGTTGCTGTCGGTCGAGCGGGTGTCCTATACCTATGGCGATCGGCCCGTCGAAGTGCGCCGTGGTTGGTATGTCACAACCGGGTACTACTATCAGAACGACTTGAGCTGACAGCGCCAAAGCGTCGCGGCGACGGCACCCGGCAAGCGAGATCATTGCACGGGGCGCAACGGTGTCCACCGGTTTTCGCTGCGCCGCAGAATGAAAAAGCGCTAAAATCGCGGGTTAGTGTGACTACTAGTAGGGGTCTAGCATGGCAGAAGCCGTAAAAAAACCGAGGCCGGAGTTCCGGAACATCGGCCTAGGGCAAATCTTGACGGCATACCGTCTACCGTTAGCGGGGCGTGTGTCGATCCTGCACCGGGTCAGCGGTGCGCTTCTCTTCGTTTTCCTTCCCTTCCTGCTCTACCTCTTCGATCAGAGCCTCACTTCCGAACTCAGTTTCGAAGTCTTCAAGGGCTTTCTCGCCAACATCGTCGTCAAGCTCATCACGCTCGTGCTCGCGTGGGCGTTTCTTTTCCACTTCTGCGCCGGCATCCGTCACCTCGTGATGGACACGAATCACGATGCGGTAACGAAGGAGAGCGGCAAGCGCACTTCCGTCGTCGTTCTCGTCGTGTCGTCGATCCTTACGATTGCCTTCGCGCTCAAACTGTTCGGAGCATTCTAAGAAAATGGCAGCCAACAACCGAATCGGCTCGAAGCGCCTCGTCGTCGGCGCGCATTACGGCCTGCGCGATTGGCTCGCGCAACGCGTGACCGCCACGATCATGGCGATTTACACCGTCATCCTGCTCGTCTGGTTCTTCGGCGCGCAGGATTTCTCCTACGACGGTTGGGCCTCGATCTTCGCCACTCAATGGATGAAGCTCGCGACGTTCGTCACCTTGCTCTCGCTCTTCTACCACGCGTGGGTGGGTGTGCGCGACATCTGGATGGACTATGTGAAGCCCGTCGGCACGCGGCTCGTGTTGCAAGCGCTGACGATCGTCTGGCTGCTCGCGTGTGCGGGCTACGCTGCGCAGATTCTCTGGAGAGTGTAAAAGAATGGTTGCAATCAAGAATTCTCTGCCGCGTCGCCGCTTCGACGTGGTCATCGTCGGCGCGGGCGGTTCGGGGATGCGCGCGTCGCTGCAGCTCGCGCGTGCCGGCCTGTCGGTTTGCGTGCTCTCGAAAGTGTTTCCGACGCGCTCGCACACGGTCGCAGCGCAAGGCGGCATCGGCGCGTCGCTCGGCAACATGAGCGAAGACAACTGGCACTATCACTTCTACGACACGATCAAGGGCTCGGATTGGCTCGGCGATCAAGACGCCATTGAATTCATGTGCCGCGAGGCGCCCAACGCTGTCTATGAGCTCGAGCACTTCGGCATGCCGTTCGACCGCAATGCGGACGGCACGATCTATCAGCGTCCGTTCGGCGGCCACACGGCCAATTACGGCGAGAAGCCCGTGCAGCGCGCCTGCGCCGCGGCAGACCGTACCGGCCACGCGCTTCTGCATACGCTCTACCAGCAAAACGTCGCGGCGAAGACGCAGTTCTTCGTCGAATGGATGGCGCTCGATCTGATCCGCGACGCCGACGGCGACGTGCTCGGCGTAACGGCGCTCGAAATGGAAACGGGCGACGTGTACATCCTCGAAGGCAAGTGCACGCTGTTCGCGACGGGCGGTGCGGGGCGTATCTTCGCGGCGTCGACGAATGCGTTCATCAACACTGGTGACGGCCTCGGCATGGCGGCTCGCTCGGGCATCGCGCTGCAGGACATGGAGTTCTGGCAGTTCCACCCGACCGGCGTAGCCGGCGCGGGCGTGCTGATCACCGAAGGCGTGCGCGGCGAAGGCGGTATCTTGCGCAACGCGAACGGCGAGCGCTTCATGGAGCGCTACGCGCCGACGCTGAAAGATTTGGCGCCGCGCGATTTCGTGTCGCGCTCGATGGACCAGGAAATCAAGGAAGGCCGCGGGGTGGGTCCGCACAAGGATCACGTGCTGCTCGACCTGTCGCACATCGGCGCCGAGACGATCATGAAGCGTCTGCCGTCGATTCGCGAGATCGCGCTCAAGTTCGCGAACGTCGACTGCATCAAGGAGCCGATTCCCGTCGTGCCGACGATCCATTACCAAATGGGCGGCATCCCCACGAATATCCACGGCCAAGTCGTGGGCACGCCGCGCGGACACGAAGAAGTCGTCAACGGCTTTTACGCCGTCGGCGAATGCTCTTGCGTGTCGGTGCACGGTGCGAACCGCCTCGGCACGAACTCGCTGCTCGATCTCGTCGTGTTCGGCCGTGCCGCGGGCAACCATATCGTCAAGCACGTCAAGGAAATCAAGGAGCACAAGCCGCTGCCGGCCGATGCTGCCGATTTCGCGTTGTCGCGCCTGGACAAGCTCGATAAGTCGAGCTCGGGCGAATATACGCAAGCGATCGCGGGCGACATCCGCTCGGCGATGCAAGCGCATGCCGGCGTGTTCCGTACGTCGAAGCTGCTCGCCGAAGGCGTCGAGAAGATCAAGGAAGTTGCCGAGCGCGTGAACCACGTGCACCTGAAGGACAAATCGAAGGTGTTCAACACGGCTCGCGTCGAAGCGCTCGAACTCGCGAACTTGATCGAAGTCGCGCGTGCGACGATGGTTTCGGCCGAAGCGCGCAAGGAAAGCCGCGGCGCGCATGCACAGAGCGATTACGAAGAACGCGACGACGTCAATTGGCTGCGCCACTCGCTGTGGTTCAGCGAAGGCGATCGCCTCGATTACAAGCCGGTGCACATGACGCCGTTGACGGTCGAATCGGTGCCGCCGAAGGCCCGTACCTTCTAATCCGGCGAAATCAAAGGACACACGCGAAATGGCAAAACGTACTTTCGAAATCTATCGCTACGATCCGGACAAGGATGCCGCGCCGCGCATGCAGACGTACGATCTCGAGATCGGCGTGGGCGACCGCATGCTGCTCGACGCACTCGTGAAGCTGAAGGCACTCGACGAAACGCTGTCGTTCCGCCGCTCGTGCCGCGAGGGCGTCTGCGGTTCGGATGCAATGAACATCAACGGCAAGAACGGGCTCGCCTGCTTGACGAACCTGAACGATCTGCCGCAAAAGATCGTGCTGCGTCCGCTGCCGGGGCTGCCGGTGGTGCGCGATTTGATTTGCGACTTCACGCAATTCTTCAATCAGTATCACTCGATCAAGCCGTACCTCATCAACGACACGCCGCCGCCCGAAAAGGAGCGTCTGCAATCGCCGCAGGAACGCGACGAGCTCGACGGCCTGTACGAGTGCATTCTTTGCGCGAGTTGTTCGACCTCGTGCCCGAGCTTCTGGTGGAATCCGGACAAGTTCGTCGGCCCGGCCGGGCTGTTGCAGGCCTATCGCTTCATTGCCGATAGCCGCGACGAAGCGACCGGCGAGCGTTTGGACAATCTCGAAGACCCCTACCGTCTGTTCCGTTGCCATACGATCATGAACTGCGTCGACGTGTGCCCGAAGGGCCTCAACCCGACGAAGGCGATCGGCAAGATCAAGGAACTGATGGTGCGCCGCGCGGTTTAAAGAATGAGACTTGCCTCTCCGCGCTCGCTTCATTCGCCGGCCACCGAAGTTGGCGCTACGGCGTCTACTTCGGTTCCGTGCGATGCTCCCCCCGAGGAGTCCTTCGGGACGCCCGGGGCCGGCTCGGCGCATACTGATGCTTCGCATCAGTCAGACCCGTTGCGTCGTGCGCGCCTTCGTTGGCGCGCGCGGCGTGGTTTGCTGGAAAACGATTTGATCTTCGAACGTTTCTTCAGCCGTTACGAGGAGAACCTCAGCGACGACGACGTGGGTGCGCTCACACGTTTGTTCGAGCTGAGCGACAACGACCTGATGGACTTGCTTCTCGCTCGCAAGGAACCGGAAGGCGACCTTTCCGACCCGGACATCGTCCGGGTGCTGGGGCTGTTGCGCGCCGTTTGAGTGCCGCAATGCTAGACGCGCCGCGCGCGCATGATCGGAAACCCGTTCCAACTTCGATTGAGGATGCTATGACTCCGTCAGATGTTAAAGCCACGCTCTCGTTCAGCGATAATTCGCCGAGCGTTGAAATGCCGATCTACAAGGGCACGTTGGGCCCGGACGTGATCGACATCCGCAAGCTATACGGCCAAACCGGCAAATTCACGTACGACCCCGGCTTCATGTCGACGGCGTCGTGCAATTCCGCCATCACGTATATCGACGGGGACAAGGGCGAGCTGCTGTACCGCGGCTACCCGATCGACAATCTCGCGCAAAACGCGGATTTTCTCGAAACGTGCTATCTGCTGTTGAAGGGCGACCTGCCCACCGTCGAGCAGAAAGAAGAATTCGTCAGCACGGTGACGCGCCACACGATGGTGCACGAACAGATGCAGTTCTTCTTCCGCGGCTTCCGTCGCGATTCGCACCCGATGTCGATTCTCGTCGCGTCGGTTGGCGCGCTGTCGGCGTTCTATCACGATTCGCTGAACATCAACGATCCGCACCATCGCGACGTGTCGGCGATCCGCATGATCGCGAAGCTGCCGACGCTCGTGGCAATGGCGTACAAGTACAGCATCGGGCAGCCGTTCGTGTATCCGAAGAACGAGTTGTCGTATAGCGCGAACTTCATGCGCATGATGTTCTCGAACCCGTGCGAAGAGTACAAGATCAACGACGTGCTGGTGCGCGCGCTCGATCGCATTTTGATTCTGCACGCCGATCACGAGCAGAACGCGTCGACGTCGACCGTGCGTCTGGCCGGTTCGTCGGGCGCGAATCCGTTCGCGTGTATCGCTGCCGGTATTGCCTGTCTCTGGGGCCCGGCGCATGGCGGTGCGAACGAAGCGGCACTGAACATGCTCGAACAAATCGGCTCGCCGGACAACATTCCCGAGTTCATCAAGCAGGTCAAGGATAAGAACTCGGGCGTGAAGCTGATGGGCTTCGGCCACCGCGTGTACAAGAACTACGATCCGCGTGCGAAACTCATGCGCGAAACGTGTTACGAAGTGCTCGAGGAACTCGGCTTGCACGACGACCCGCTGTTCAAGCTCGCGATGCAACTCGAGAAGATTGCACTCGAAGACGAATACTTCGTGTCGCGCAAGCTTTATCCGAACGTCGATTTCTACTCGGGCATTGTTCAGCGAGCGCTCGGCATCCCGACGTCGATGTTTACCTGCATCTTCGCGATGGCGCGCACCGTGGGTTGGATCGCTCAGTGGAACGAGATGATCTCGGAAGCCGAGCAGAAGATCGGCCGCCCGCGTCAGTTGTTTATCGGCGAAACGTCGCGCGTAGCGAAGCCGATCAGCCAACGCAGCTAATCGCTCGCGTCGATCCGGCCGGCACCAGCCGGTTCGTCGAAATCGCCAAAGCCCCGACGGGTCATGCCGTCGGGGCTTTTTTGTCGTCTGCTTCAGGCTGGGACTATGCCGTTCGACGTATTCACCGTCGGATCGCTCGGCCGGTACTCTCCATTCGTTGATCAATTTTAAAGTTGTCGATTGACAACCAAACTATGGAGCGGTACGCTTGCCGTGTTGATGAATGCAACGACCACATCGCGATTTCGCAATGGATTGCGAGTGTCGAGCCGGGTAGACGCGCAAGAACATAGGAGTCCTAATGGAATACGCTTTTACGCTCAAATATCAGCTTGCAGACGACGATTGCGATCAGGAGCGGATTGTCGAGCGCCTTTTCGAAGCGGGCTGTGACGATGCCACGATCGGTATCGGTCAGCCGGGCCGAATCGCATTGGCGTTTAGGCGCGAAAGCGCAGATGCTTGGTCTGCGATTTATACGGCGTTGCGCGACGTCAAGCAAGCAATCGCATCGGCACGGCTCGTGGAAGCGGGTCCCGATTTCGTTGGCCTGACAGATGTGGCGGATGCAGCCGGAGTCACGCGTCAAAACATGCGTAAGCTGATGCTCGCGCATGCATCACAGTTTCCTTTGCCGGTTCATGAAGGCAATCCGTCCGTTTGGCATCTGTCGGACGTGCTCGTTTGGCTGATGGGGCGAGGCAACTATCCGATCGCCTCGGATCTCATCGATATGGCGAAGTCCACCAAGCAGGTGAATTTGGCGAAGGGGGCGCGTGAAATCGAGCCTCGTGCCAATCAGCAGTTGACCTCACTCGTGGCGTAAGCGTAGCGCCATCGGCGTCGCCGACATGCGTCGTCGGGCGGCATTTGAAGGCGCAGGAATCGTTGCACGCGTTCGCGGGTTTTCGCACGACATGCCCATGCTGTATCGGAGATTCGGCGCAATGGCCCGCACGGGTTTATTCGACGTCCGTGATGGGCTCGCCCGGCAATATGTAATGCATTTCGTAGAAAAGTAGATCCCCTCTGGAAGGCAGCTTGAACGGCGGGGACGAAGATGCAAAACCGAGCGCTTCGTAAAAGCCGCGTGCCGTTTCGCGGGCAGTGCACCAGGCGAGCCTGCCGCCATGCCGGCGAGCGTGATCGAAACAAAGCTTCATGAGCGTGCGTCCGAAACCATAACGGCGCACATGCGACTCGACCGCTACGCCGCGAAGGCGCCAGGCCGTATCGTTTTGCAATCCGGGCAGCGCCTCGCGGCATACGGTTGCCACGGCTACGATGCGCTCGCCTTGGTAGACGGCGACATGCAATGTCGTCGGTTCGTCGTCGCCTCGAAAGCGACACGAATCGGTTTGATTGTCCAAAAGGATCGTCCGTCGCAATGGTAGGACATGCTCGGCCGAGACGGCATGGATGGAAAACAGCGGGGGGCTATCAGGCATAGGCGGCTCGAGTTGTGAGTCTGTTGTTAGTAGTAGTCTATAAGTGTTCCGAACGCCGGCAAAAAAGGAAAGACGGGTTTGTCCATCTTGCGATTGCTGGGCTTCGACGAAGGGCGGCATGTTACCAGGGTGTGTTGCCCGAGCTCGTTACCTCGAGCGTTATCTCGCGGCCTCAATTGTCAAACCCGTTGTCAAACCCGTTTATACTCCGAAAAATGTCAGGTCCATTCTCTCGCACGATAGGGTAATCTCTAGGCGAGCCGAAATTTTTCGGGATAGCAAATCAACTGAGATCTCAGATGACGGAAGACCGTCAATCCGATACGCAAACAGCTTATACGCAGATCCGTTCTCGAATTCTCGAAGGACGGCTCGCGCCTGGACATCCGGTTTCTCCGCGCAATATGGCCGACGAGTTGATGCTCGGTCATATGCCGGTGCGATCCGCTATACAACGTCTTGTCGTCGAAGGCTTGGTCGAAGTCATTCCCCGCAAAGGCACCTACGTGACGGCGCCGACGAAGATCGATTTGCGCGAGATCTTCGAAGTGCGGCTTGCTTTGGAGAGCACAGCCGCGTACTTGGCCGCCGTCAATGGCCCGACCGACGGGCTGACGACGGCGGTGGATCAATTGCATCGGGTTATCGATGACGAATCGGCGGACCTGATGACGGAGCAGAGAATCGGTTGGGTATTTCATCAAGAAATGTTCGAAGCCGCGAAAAACGATCGGCTTTACACATCCTATCGAATGCTGCGCGCCCAAACCGGGCTTGCGCTCAATGAATTGCATCGAGACGATGCCGCGACGGTGCGGCGCGGTACGTTGGAACACCTTAGTATCTACGCATCAATCCAATCAAAAGAGCCCGAAGCGGCACGCCGGCACATGTGGAACCATATTCTGGATGGGACCGACGCAAGAATCAAACTAATCCGAGGCCAACATGACAAATCAACGTAAAGGAATTTCCGTTCCCGTTCAAATGATCGCGGGGCTCGTGCTGGGCGCGCTATTCGGCGTTTTCGTTCCGGCATTCGCAACTAAGCTGTCGTTTTTGTCGACGATCTTCGCGCATGCGATCAAGATGGTCGTCATGCCGTTGATCCTGCTGTCGGTCACCGTCGGAACGTATCGTGCGGGTGTGCAACGCGGCAGCCTCGGCAAGACGGCCGTGCTCAGCATCGCGTTCTTCATCGTGGCGACCGCCATCGCCGCCGCGCTTGGCCTCGGTCTTAATTTCTTGTTCCACCCCGGTGTCGGCGCGAGCATGACGCAGACCGCCACCATGCCGAAAAACCTGGCCGGCAACGTCGACTGGGTTCAGTTCATCGTGGATCTCGTCCCGGCCAATATCGTAGGGGCGCTTACGTCGGGCAATTCGGTGCCCGTGCTCGTCTTCGGCGTGCTGTTGGGCTCTGCGCTAGCAGCGGTGCAGGACAAGGCCGCGCCGTTCGTGGCCGTGCTCGATTCGGCGCTCGCCGCGCTGTTCAAGATGACCGAATGGGTCGTTGCGCTTTCGCCGATCGCGATTTTCGCGACGCTGGCGGGGCTGCTTGCTTCGAAGGGTGTATCGGCATTGATGCCCCTGCTCAAGCTGCTAGGTGTGGCATACCTCGGCTTGGCGATCCTCGCGATTTTGCTGACGTTGATCGTCAAGTCGACCGGGCTTTCGGCGCGCGCCGTCGTCAAGCACGTGAGTGAGCCGCTGATTCTCGCGTTCACGACGCGTTCATCGGAAATCACGTACCCGCTGCATCTGAAGAAGCTGACCGAGATGGGCGTGCCGCAGTCGGTCGCATCTACCATCCTGCCGCTGTCGTACATCTTCAATCGCGATGGTGCCGTGCTCTATACGGCACTGGCCGTCGGCTATCTCGCCGATGTTTATCACCTGACTTGGAGCTGGCCGCTCGTATTCACGATCATCGTGCTGACGACGATCATGATCGACGGCGCGGCGAACGTGCCGTCAGGCGCCGTGGTGGCGATCACCGTTATTTTGGCGGCGATCGGGCTGCCCGCCGAAGCGGTCTTGTTGATCCTCGGCATCGATGCGTTCTTCGATATGGGCCGTACCGCGCTGAACGTTTATGCGAGCACGGTTGCGACGACGGTTGCATTGCGTATCTCCGGCGAGCCGCTTCAACCCGCCGTCGAGCGAAATGACCGGCCGCAAGGATTCACGTCGCTGCGCGGGAATGTTTGATTCGATGATGGACATCGCCGGTCGGCGGGACCGGTGAGGAATCGAGAAGGAACTTGATTAGCGAAGGAAGGAAGAAAGAACGGCGGCAGTGAGTGTTGCAGCACTCGCTGCCGGCCTGACCACGGACGTTTTTGAACGAGACCACCCATGGCTGTTCGTATTCTACGGCAACGTCGGCTGCATGCGGCGTCGCCCTTCGTCGTCGCGCGCATGCAGTTCGTGCACTCTGCCGCAATTGGCTGGCGCGCTCGTCATCCGATCCCTCATGGCACGCGTCTTCGACGTCGTGTCCCACCTGTCAGTAACGTTTTGCTCCGGCCTCGGACGCAGGTGGCTTCGTCGCGCTCAAGCAGTCCCGTTCGCGGGTTGGGCGCGATGCTATTTATTCGTAGTCGCATGCTCAACCACGCGCGCCGCCTTTGACGTAATGACCGGCGCCCACGACCTTTCGCCCGCACGGCCCGCTTGCGAGCCGTGCCCCGCCTGCGCCTCCTCGGCCTCCCATGCAGGCGGTTTTGCGGCCGGCTCGCCCGCCGGCCGCGCTTCTTCTTCCGCACCTGATCGCGCTCGACCCGAGCCGGGGTGCCATACCGTGCAAGAGACGGAACGCGAACGCGTCGTCGAGTTTCCGGTCGATGTGTTCGGTTGTTGCAATGGCCTGCCGGTGTCCGGCGACATGCGCATCGTCGCGTTTCGCGCGCTGCTGCCTGCGATCAGGCGGGTTGCGGTTCATGCCGTCGAGCGGGCCGGCAACGTGTCGTGTGCCGGTGCGGAGTTGCGGTTGTGCTACGGGGTCTACCTGCTCGATTGCGACGGCGGCGAGCATCCGTTCCTCGATTTCGCAAGCGCGAGCAATGCGACCTACGCCGCGATGCGAATTGCGCAGGCGTACCGCCTCCCTGTCGAATTCGGCAGTTTTGTCGAGCCCAAGGCACGTGACGAGCCAGGCGCTGTATGCAGTTGTTGCTCAGAGGCGTGAATGGCTCGAGCAGGTATCGACGCCGGGAGCGGCTACGGTGTAAGTCGCATTGGCTAGCGCGATCCGTAAATCTTGATGAAATCGATGAACGCGCGAAGCGGCGCCGGCACGAGACGTCGCCCGGAGTAGTAAAGGAATGGCCCGGAGAAGGGTCGCCACCAGGGCTCGAGGATGGGTTCGAGCGTGCCGCGCTCAAAGTGCGGGCGCAACCAGTCTTCGAAGATATGCACGATGCCGGTACCGGCGATCGCGGCGTCGACGATGAGATCGGTTGCTCCGCCGATCTGCACCAGTAGCGGGCCAGTGGGATCGACCCGCACCACCTCGCCGCCGAGTTCGAACTCCCATGTCGACATCGCGCCGCTGGGGAAACGGCCAAGCAGGCACGCATGGGCGAGCAGTTCGCGCGGGTGCGTGGGCCGATCATGGCGATCGAGGTAAGCAGGGGCAGCAGCCGTTGCCATGCGCTGAACGCGAGGGCCTATCGGCACGGCGATCATGTCTTGCTCCAGCCGTTCGTCGTAGCGAATGCCCGCGTCGCATCCGGCCGCCAGCACGTCAACGAAACTTTCCTCGGCAATCACCTCGAGCCGTACTTCGGGATAGGCCTCGAGAAAACGCGGCACGATGGAAGGCAGCACGAGCCGTGCCGCGCTGACCGGCACGTTGAGCCGGAGCGTTCCGGCAGGCCTGTCGCGAAACGCGTTGACGACGTCGAGCGCCGCTTCGACTTCGCCCAGCGCGGGGGCGAGCCGTGCGAGCAGGCGCTCGCCGGCTTCGGTGGGCACGACACTGCGTGTCGTGCGGTGAAGCAGTCTGACGCCTAGCTGGGTTTCCAGGCGGCGTACCGCCTCGCTGAGCCCGGACGGGCTGGCGCCGCTGGCGCGCGCTCCGTCGCGAAAGCCCTTGGCGCGCGCCACTGCGACGAAGGCGTTCAGATCCGCCAGGTTGACTTGCATTGTTCGTCCTTTCGCACAGCCCGTGCAAATTATGACGACTTATCGCACGGGGGTGCAACGATTAAGCTGAGCTTCCCGTTCAGAGGAGATCGACTATGTCCAGCGTCAACCAGTCAGGCACATTCAAGCTCGGCGACCGCACCGTCAATCGGCTCGGCTACGGCGCCATGCAGCTCGCGGGGCCGGGCGTATTCGGCCCGCCGAAAGATTGCGATGCAGCGCTGGCGGTGCTGCGCGAGGCTGTCGCTGCCGGCGTCAATCACATCGACACCAGCGATTTCTATGGGCCGCACGTCACGAATCAATTGATCCGCGACGCGCTCCATCCTTATTCCGACGACCTCGTCATCGTCACGAAGATCGGCGCGCGTCGCGGCGAGGATGGGTCGTGGCTGCCTGCTTTCTCACCCGAAGCGCTGACCCAGGCGGTGCATGACAACCTGCGCAATCTCGGGCTCGACGTGCTGGACGTGGTCAGTCTCCGGATCATGTTCAACGCGCACCATCCCTCGGAGGGCTCGATCGAAGCCCCACTCACCGTTCTCGCCGAACTCCAGCGGCAGGGGCTCGTGCGTCACATCGGCTTGAGCAACGTCACACCGATACAGATTGCGCAAGGGCGCCGGATCTGCGAGATCGTCTGCGTGCAGAACAACTACAACCTCGCCCATCGGGCAGACGACGCCTTGATCGACGATCTCGACGCAATTGCCTACGTGCCGTACTTTCCGTTGGGCGGATTCACGCCCTTGCAATCCTCCGAGTTGTCCGAAGTCGCCGCGCGCCTGAACGCGACCCCTATGCAGATCGCGCTCGCCTGGCTGCTACGTCGCGCGCCGAATATCCTTCTGATTCCGGGCACGTCGTCTGTCGCGCATCTGCGGGAGAACCTCGCCGCGGCCTCATTCGACCTGCCCGATGATGCAATGGAGACGCTGGAGCGGCTGACGCGTATTGGAACGGACTGACGGCGGACGTGTCGGCCAGCGGCGCAATTCGGAAGAACTCGCGGATTCAACAGGGTCTTCAAGGAGACGAAGTGCGACGGATCTGCGCCCTGGTAACGACGAAACTAGTACTGAGACTACCACCCAACTCTCTGTTTTTTATCGCTTTTTTCTTTTTCGCCGGTGTCGTGACGGTAATGTGCGTGGCATAATCGACCGCACCGGGGATTGCCCGTTGCCACGATTACCTCGCATACCATGTCAAAGACGCTCTACGACAAGCTGTGGGATTCACACGTCGTCCACACGGAAGAAGACGGCACGACGCTGCTCTATATCGATCGCCAACTGCTGCACGAAGTCACGAGCCCGCAAGCGTTCGAAGGGCTGAAGATGCACGAGCGTCCCCTGTGGCGCGTGAGTGCGAACTTGGCCGTGTCCGACCATAACGTGCCTACGACCGATCGCAGCCACGGCATCGCCGATCCGGTGTCCAAGCTCCAGGTCGATACGCTCGATGCCAATTGCGATGCTTACGGCATCACGCAATTCAAGATGAACGACATGCGCCAAGGTATCGTTCATATCATCGGGCCCGAGCAAGGCGCGACGCTGCCGGGCATGACGATCGTCTGCGGCGATTCGCATACGTCGACGCACGGTGCGTTCGGCGCACTGGCCCACGGCATCGGTACGTCCGAAGTCGAACATGTATTGGCGACGCAAACGCTCTTGCAGAAAAAGAGCAAGAACATGCTCGTGAAGGTCGACGGCCAACTGCCGCGCGGCTGCACGGCCAAGGACATCGTGCTCGCCATCATCGGCAAGATCGGCACAGCCGGCGGCACGGGCTACGCGATCGAATTCGGCGGCTCGACGATACGCGCGCTGTCGATGGAAGGCCGCATGACCGTCTGCAACATGGCGATCGAAGCCGGTGCGCGTGCAGGCATGGTGGCTGTCGACGATACGACGATCGACTATTTGAAGGGGCGTCCCTATTCGCCGCAAGGCGTCGAGTGGGACCATGCCGTTGCCTACTGGCGCGCGTTCGTGTCAGACGCGGGCGCGCATTTCGATCGCGTCGTCGAACTCGATGCCGCGCAGATCGTCCCGCAAGTCACCTGGGGCACGTCGCCCGAAATGGTCACTGCGATCGACAGCCGCGTACCCGACCCCGAGCGCGAAAAGGATCCGGTCAAGCGCGATGCGATGGAGCGCGCGTTGCAGTACATGGCGCTCGAACCGAATCTGCCGATCGAATCGATCAAGGTCGACAAGGTGTTCATCGGCTCGTGCACGAACGCGCGCATCGAGGACATCCGCGCGGCGGCGTACGTCGTGAAGAAGCTCGGGCGCCGCGTCGCGCCGAACATTCGGCTGGCGATGGTCGTGCCCGGCTCGGGGCTCGTGAAGGCGCAGGCCGAGCGCGAGGGGCTCGACAAGGTGTTCGTCGAAGCCGGTTTCGAATGGCGCGAGCCCGGTTGCTCGATGTGTCTCGCGATGAACGCCGATCGGCTCGAGCCGGGCGAGCGTTGCGCTTCGACATCGAACCGCAATTTCGAAGGGCGTCAAGGCGCGGGCGGACGCACGCACCTCGTGAGCCCGGCAATGGCCGCGGCCGCTGCCATCGAAGGCCACTTCGTCGATATTCGCAAGTTGGGATGAGATAGGTAAAGAACCATGGACAAATTCATCGTGCATACGGGGCTCGTTGCGCCCCTCGATCGCGAGAACGTCGATACCGACGCGATCATCCCGAAGCAGTTTCTGAAATCGATCAAGCGCACGGGCTTCGGTCCGAACCTGTTCGACGAGTGGCGCTATCTGGATCACGGCGAGCCGGGGCAGGACAATTCACGCCGCCCGCTGAACCCGGACTTCGTGCTCAACCAGCCGCGCTATCAAGGCGCATCGGTGCTGGTCGCGCGCAAGAACTTCGGCTGCGGCAGCTCGCGCGAGCATGCGCCGTGGGCGCTGCAGCAGTACGGCTTTCGCGCGTTGATCGCGCCGAGCTTCGCCGACATTTTCTTCAACAACTGCTTCAAGAACGGCGTGTTGCCGATCGTGCTGTCGGAGCAGCAGGTCGATCACTTATTCAATGAGACATACGCGTTCAACGGCTATCAGTTGACGATCGATCTCGAAGCGCAGGTCGTGCGCACGCCCGACGGCCGCGAGTACCCGTTCGAAGTCGACGGCTTCCGCAAGTACTGTCTCTTGAACGGCTTCGACGACATCGCGCTCACGCTGCGCCATGCCGACAAGATTCGTGCGTTCGAAGCGGAGCGGATCGCGAAGCAGCCGTGGCTTGCTCACCGGATTCTCGGGTGATGCCCTCGGCAGCCGCAGCCGCAGCGAACACGCAATTGCACAACTCGATAGGACTCCCAATGAAAATCGCAGTGCTCCCCGGTGATGGCATCGGTCCGGAAATCATCAAGGAAGCGGTCAAGGTACTGAACGCGCTCGGCGAGAAGTTCGAGATGGAAGAGGCGCCCGTCGGCGGCGCCGGGTACGAAGCGAAGGGTCACCCGCTGCCCGATTCGACGCTCGCTCTTGCCAAGGAGGCCGACGCAATCCTGTTCGGCGCCGTGGGCGACTGGAAGTACGATTCGCTCGAGCGCGCGCTGCGTCCCGAGCAAGCGATCCTGGGGCTGCGCAAACATCTGCAGTTGTTCGCCAACTTCCGTCCGGCCATTTGCTATCCGCAATTGACGGGTGCTTCCTCGCTGAAGCCGGAGATCGTGTCGGGGCTCGATATCCTGATCGTGCGCGAGCTCAACGGCGACGTCTACTTCGGCACGCCGCGCGGTACGCGCAACGCACCCGACGGCACGTTCGAAGGGGCGCGCGAAGGCTTCGATACGATGCGTTATTCGGAGCCCGAAGTGCAGCGGATCGCGCACGTTGCGTTTCAGGCGGCGCGCAAGCGCGGCAAGCGTGTGACGTCGGTCGATAAGGCGAACGTACTCGAGACGTCGCAATTCTGGCGGGACGTCATGATCGACGTCGCGAAGCAGTATCCGGACGTCGAACTCTCGCACATGTACGTCGACAACGCGGCCATGCAGCTCGTGAAGGCGCCGAAATCGTTCGATGTCATCGTGACGGGCAACCTGTTCGGCGACATTTTGTCCGACCAGGCCGCGATGCTCACGGGCTCGATCGGCATGCTGCCGTCGGCTTCGCTCGACAAGAGCAACAAGGGGCTTTACGAGCCTTCGCACGGGTCGGCTCCCGATATCGCCGGCAAGGGCATTGCCAATCCGCTCGCGACGATCTTGTCGGCCGCGATGATGCTGCGCTATTCGCTGAACAAAGCCGAGCAGGCCGACCGAATCGAGAAGGCCGTGCAAAAGGTGCTCGAGGCTGGCTATCGCACGGGCGACATCGCCACGCCGGGCGGCCGTCAAGTGGGCACGGTGGAAATGGGCGACGCGGTGCGCGCGGCACTCTGATCGTTCCGGCACTGTTTCGTGCGAATGGTTTTTTCCGTCCGTTCGCACGAAATCAGCCTGAAATAGCGTGGTTTTTGCAGAATCGGCCGTGTTCGCGGGCAGTATTTTCCAATCCTGAGATGAGTCTGAACCTGTAGGTGGTGTGGGGTTCAGGGGTCGCTGTGTCTCTATCGGAAAGCGGAAGTTGTCCACGGCCGGCACGGCGGTGGGCAACTCCCGCCCCCGGATTATGCCGTAGCCACCGGCAGCGGCTCAGGCTCGTTTGCGACGAAACGAGGCGAACAGGTTGCGGCGCATGTCCTGAAGCTGCTGGGCGGCCTGGGAGTCGGTCATGGCCATGGCAGTGTCGCTAAGGGTCTGGGCGGTGACGCCGGGCTTGAGGTACTGCTCGAAATCCGGGATCGAGCGCAGCCGGTCCCACGGCGTCATGATCCGCTCGCTCGGGTAGCTCTTGCGGATGCGCCCACGTGCATCCACCGTGTCCACGGCGAAGTAACAGGGCCGGTGGAAGTTCAGGTACGGATTGAGCGCCTGTTCGTGGAAGCGGTTGATCGCCGCGGCATGCCTCTGCGGGATGTGCCCATAGCCGATGAGCTTGCGAACGACCGCGCCGTTCTTGCACTCGGCCAGTGCGTTGTCGTTGGTCTGGCGCGGGCGTGAGCGGGTGAACTCGATGCGCAACTTCTCGAGCAGGCCAGCCACGTCGCGGTTGATGTACTCGCTACCACCGTCAGAGTGAAAGCCGCGCACCACGAACGGAAAACTCTGGAGCATCAGCGCGATGACCGGCAGCAGGTACGCCTCGCTGATGCGCTCGACAGCGGCCACGACCTCCCATTGCGTGACGATGTCCACCGCGTTGACGTGATAGACGCCCTTGACGCCGTCCTGATCGCCTTGATGGACCGTATCGATACGGATATAACCGGGCAGGCCTTCAGGCGCCGGCGCCTTCCTCACGGCGATCTGCACCGGGCTGGGCCGCGTCTTCGTCCATGTGAGGCGCCGCTGGCGGTACGCCTGGCCCGCGCGCAAGTTGTATAGGTGCGACACGGAAATGTGCGACAAGCGTTCGTAGCGCGCATCGCCATACACCTGGCAGGCCCGCCGCGCCAGCGCCCGCGTGGCCGCCCCCGAGAGCGTGTCGTGCAGGCTGTCCAGTTCGACCAGCAAGGCGACATCCTCGTCCGTGTAGCGACGTGGGAATTGGGTGCGCGTGCCGCGTTCACGCTGCTCGAGCGTGCCGCTCTCGCGGTACTGCGCAATGAGTCGAATGACGTGGGCACGTGAGTAGCCCGAGACCCGCTGCACATAGGCGAACAGCAGCCCGCGCTCACCGCGAGACCGCCGAAAATAGCCGAACCAACGCAGCGTGCGCTCAACGAACCGTCGTCGCTCAGCCTCGTCCTGAACGACGTGCAGCTCAACGTCGCAGACCCCCGCCAGGAACTCCCGGACTTGCCCGATCGTCTCCAGCCTTGTCGTATTCATGTCGATCACCATCGCGCAATGATCGACCCCTAAAACTCCCCGCTCAGACTCCTTTGCCGTTGGAATCACGCCGCCCCGCCCAGACTCCTTTGCCATTGGACAAGGCTCGGGCGCGCCGATGCCGATTTTTCGTGTAGACTGTCGCGATGGCGCAACTGTCCCAAATCTCCTCGATTGAAAACCTGCACGGCGATACGGCCCGTGTGGGTGGGCTCGCCATCGCTGGTGTCGTCGGCATTGCCGGCATCGCCATCATTACGATTACCCCCAAAACGATCACGAAAAGCTGATCGTCCGTCGTGCCCGCTCGTCTTCCCCGCGCGGTCACGCCGGGCAAGGTTGCGGGGAAGCGTCCACTCCAAGGGTTAGTCATGAACGTAGGTCTCGTAGGTTGGCGCGGCATGGTCGGCAGCGTCCTGATGCAGCGAATGCAGCAGGAAGGCGATTTCGATCTGATCGAACCGGTGTTTTTCAGCACCAGCAACGTGGGCGGAAACGCGCCGTCGTTCGCCAAGAACGAGACGAAGCTCAAAGACGCCACGAGCATCGACGATCTGAAGAAGTGCGACGTCGTCATCACCTGTCAAGGCGGCGATTACACGAACGAGGTGTTTCCGAAGCTGCGCGCCGCGGGCTGGAAGGGCTATTGGATCGATGCTGCTTCGTCGCTGCGCATGTCCGACGACGCCGTCATCATCCTCGATCCCGTCAATCTTGGCGTGATCAAGGAAGCGCTCGTGGCGGGCACGAAGAATTTCATCGGCGGCAACTGCACGGTCAGCCTCATGCTGATGGCGCTCGGCGGGCTCTTCAACGAGAATCTCGTCGATTGGATGACGGCCATGACCTATCAGGCCGCGTCGGGTGCAGGCGCGCAAAACATGCGCGAACTGCTGTCGCAAATGGGCACGCTGCACAGCGCCGTCAAGGAGCAACTGGCCGATCCCGCTTCGGCCATCCTCGACATCGACCGGCGCGTGCTCGAAACGATGAACGCCGATGCGATGCCGACGCAGCATTTCGGCGTGCCGCTCGCCGGCTCGCTGATTCCTTGGATCGACAAGGATCTCGGCAACGGCATGTCGAAGGAAGAGTGGAAGGGCGGCGCCGAGGCGAACAAGATCCTCGGCAAGCCGGCAATGGGGCAGCCCGGTTCGGTTCCCGTCGACGGCCTGTGCGTGCGTATCGGCGCGATGCGCTGCCACTCTCAAGCCATGACCATCAAGCTGAAGAAGGACGTGCCGCTCGATGAGATCAACGGTATCCTTGCGGCGGCGAACGATTGGGTCAAGGTCGTGCCGAACGAGCGCGAAGCATCGATGCGCGAATTGTCGCCGGCTGTCGTGACCGGGACGCTGTCGGTTCCCGTCGGCCGTTTGCGCAAGCTCGCGATGGGCGGGGAGTATCTGTCGGCTTTCACGGTCGGCGATCAACTTTTGTGGGGCGCGGCCGAGCCGCTGCGCCGCATGCTGCGCATCCTGCTGGAGAAGTAAGCCGCGGCGCGTGTGACGTGCGCCGTATGGAACGCTCGATTCGATGCGCTGCGTCGCGCAGTGGTTTTGCCCAGGTTCCTCACGTAAACTACGCGGTTACGACGCATAGGAACCCATGAAGGGCGTCGCTTTACCGCGACGCCTTTTTTCTTGTGCCGCAGCGAATTTTGGTCTCCCCCAAACGCCATTTCGAGGCGCGCTTGAACGCGCGTGACACCTCCATGACAACACGTTCGACGCGCTGCGTCGTCCCCCTCGCGGTCGCCTGCGCTTGGCTCGCTTGCGCATCGCCCGCCGGGGCCGCGTCGCCCGCCACCGCGGGGGCAGCCGCCTTGGCGCCCGTCGCCCAGAGCATGCCCGCCGCTTCGGCCGCGATGCAGTACACCGTCAAGCCCGGGCAGTCGCTTGCCGATATTGCCGCGGCTGCCACTCAGTCGCACGACAAGGCGGTGCTGGCTCGGGCCGCGAAATCGATCTTCGATGCCAATCCGTCGGCATTCATGCGCGGCGATCCGAGCCTATTGAAGCTCGGCGTCGTGCTGGACGTTCCCGCGCTCGATGCGACGGGGGCGGTCGTCAAGGCCGCGCCGGCGCCGGCGGCCTCCGCCAGCGCGCCAAATGCGAATCCTGTCGGCGCTGCGGCATCACAAGGCGCCGCCGTTGGCGCGAAGGCGAGCGGCGCGCCCGCGACGCAGCCGGCACCCGCACCCGGCGCGACGGCCTTGCCCGCACCGGCCAGCGCAGTCGCGGGTGCGTCAGCTGCAGCCAAGGCGGCTGCGGCAGCCGTCGCGGTTGCCCCGAAGACTGCGCCGGCGGCCGCGCCTCGCCCGCAGCCGAGTGCGCCGAGCGGTGCGAGCGGCGGGCATGCTTGGGCCGGTGCCATTCAATCGGCACCGGCAACTGCGGCGCCGGCGAGCGGGGCGACCCAGACCCCGGCTGGCGCTGTCGGGGCGTCAGCCGGCGTCGCGGCGTCGGGGAGCGTGAACGCTTCGTCGCCGACGGTCGCATCCGGTGGAACCGCAGCGAGCGCGGGGGCAGCGGCGTCCGCATCCACGGCCGTCGTGACGAGTGCGCCGAGGCCCACCGTTACGACATCGTCCGTGGCAACGCCGGCCGTTGCGGCCTCGCATCCAAAGGTCACAAGTCTCCAGCAATTACTTGCACTCAAGAATCGCGTGTTGATGGAGCTGCAGCAGCATGGCGTCGGAGCCCCTTCGATGGGGCATCCCGCGGCATCGGGCAGTGCGCCGCCGGTCGCCGCTTCCGGTTTCTCGGCGCCGCCGCCGGCGTCGGGCGTGGCCGCCGCGTCCGCTCCGGGGCGCTCGCGTGCCGGAGCCGCCGCCAATCGACGTTTCATCGGCATCGGCGGCTATGGCTTCAGCCTGGCGCGCAACGATATTCCGGCTGTCGCCGCCATTGCCGCCGCCATCGTGGCGGCACTGCTCGTGTTGCTCGGCGCGCTCGGCATCAGCCGTCGCCGTCGCCCTGTGCCGCCGGTTGGCGGTTTGACCAACGGCTCCGCGACGGGTGCCGCTTCGCCCGCGCAGGGCGCGGACGCCGCTCAGACGTCGCTTGCCCCCGCCGCGACGGCGGATGACCCGGTCGAGGCCGAATTCTTGGCGATCCTCGCGCGCGCCCCGTCGAGCAAACGCGCGCTGATGGGGCTCGCCGGGCATTACGCCGAACGCAAGAACGTGCGAGGCTTCGACGAAATCGCCCAGCGCATCTACCGCCTTTCGGGCGGACGCGGCCCGAATTGGATTCACGTCGCGTCGATCGGACGTCAACTCGACCCGGACAATCCTCTGTTCGCGCTCGAAGCCGGCGAAGGCGAGGAGGATGCTTTGACCGGGGCCGACGAACCCGGTACGCCCGCCGAGCCGTCCTCCGAGACGAGTCCCGCGGCGGCGGCGCTGGACGACGGCGCATCGACCGAAACCGCCGCGCGCGCAGCGTCGCCGGCTGTCGAAGCCGCGCCTTCGATCGAGCTCGTGCCGCCTGAGACGGTTGCCCCGCACGCCCCGGCGGTGGAGGAGGAACCCCAAACAGCGCACCCGGGCCGGCCGGGATCGCACGAAACGGCTGTATTCGAGGCCACGCCCGCAGCCGAAGCCACCGGCGTGCCGGGGAGCGAGGCGACGCTGCCTCCGGAGGCGATCGCAGCGCTGGGTGATCTCGATCTGGGTTTGCCGCCGCGCATCGGCCCGGCGGTTGAAGGCGGCGCCTACCCTACAGAGCGAGCGGGCGAGCCGGAGCACGAAGCGGCCGAACCGGCGGCCGGTTCGGCTGCGAGCATCGATGGGGCCGCGCATGTCGCGCCGACGGACGCCCCCATTGAGCATGCCGAGCCGAGCGAGCGCGTTGATTTTCAAGCGCGGGCGAGCGCGATGCCCGCCGTCTACCCCGGGGTGTCTGGACTGGGCGCTGCGCCGGTCGGCCGCCTCGATCTCTCGTTCGACCTCGATTTGCCGGGCGCGGCCGCGAGCGAGCGCGGGGGCGAGCACGCCGACGCCGCGCCGCAGCCGCAATTCACCCCCGAGCAGCTTGCACGGATTGCCCGCAACAAGCTCGATCTGGCGACGGAGTACATTGCGCTCGGCGATCTGGGTGGCGCTCGCACGCTGATTCACGAAGTGATCGAGTCGAGCGACGCGGCGACGCACGACGACGCGCACGCGCTTCTCGCGACGCTCGCGCCGCTTTCCTGACGCCCGCTGACATGCGCATCGCTCTCGGCATTCAGTACGACGGCACGGCGTTTTGCGGCTGGCAGTCGCAACCGCATGGCAAGACCGTGCAAGACGCGCTCGAACGGGCGCTGGCCGATTTCGCCTGCAAGCCGTTGCATACGGTCGTGGCGGGGCGCACGGACACGGGCGTGCATGGGCTCGGGCAGGTCGTTCATTTCGACACGGACCTCGATCGCCAGGATTTTTCGTGGGTGCGCGGCACGAACGCATTCTTGCCGCCGAGCGTGGCCGTGACGTGGGCCAAGCAGATGCCCGACGATTTCCACGCCCGCTTTGCCGCCTTCGAGCGCACCTATTACTACGTGCTCTATGTCAACGCCGTGCGCTCGCCGATGTTGACCGGCCGCGCCGGGTGGATTCACACGCCGCTCGATCTCGATGCCATGCGCGCCGCGGCGCAATGCTTGATCGGCGAGCACGACTTTTCGGCGTTTCGTTCGTCCGAGTGCCAGGCGAAAACGCCGATCAAGCATCTCTATCGAATCGACATCCGGCAGGCCGACGATTTGATCCATTTTCGCTTTCGGGCGAACGCGTTTCTGCATCATATGGTGCGCAACCTGATGGGCTGCCTCGTGGCCGTGGGCCGAGGGCGCCATCCCGTGTCGTGGATGGCAGACGTACTGGCAAGCCGCGATCGCGATTGCGCCGCGCCAACCTTCATGCCGGAGGGCCTTTACCTGGCCCATGTCGGCTACCCCGAGGCCTATGCGGTGCCGCCCGCGCCCCTCGGCAGTGTGCCTTGGAGCGGCATTTGGAGCGAGTGAGCCCATGACCCACGCTGTCCCCGTTTCTCAAGCCATCTCGCAAGCCATCGGCCCGATTTCCCGGCGTACGCGCATCAAGCTTTGCGGCTTGTCGCGCCGCGCGGACGTCGAGCTGGCCGTCGAACTTGGCGCCGATGCGATCGGCCTCGTTTTTTATCCGCCGAGCCCGCGTTCGGTCGGCGTTGCCGAAGCCATCGATCTCGCCGGCGGGCTACCGCCGTTCGTCTCCGTCGTCGGCCTCTTCGTGAATCCGACCGCGGCGTGGGTCGGCGAAGTGACGAGCAATGTGGCGTTGACGATGCTGCAGTTCCACGGCGATGAAACGCCCGCGCAGTGCGAGCAGCTTGCGAGCGTCGCGGGGCTGCCGTGGCTGCGTGCCTTGCGCATCGGGGCGGATATGCGGCCTGCCGATTTGGTAGAATCGGCCCTTAACTATTCGACAGCCGGCGGCTTGCTCTTCGACACGCTCGTGGAAGGCTATGGCGGCGGCGGGAAGATATTCGATTGGTCACTTATTCCAGCAGAGCTCGCGCGTCGGGCCGTTTTGAGTGGTGGGTTGAACGCGCAAAACGTCGGTGACGCCATTCGGCGCGTGCGCCCCTACGCGGTCGATGTCTCGAGCGGCATCGAAGTAGCGGGCGCCAAGGGCGTGAAAGATCCCGCCCGAATGGCGGCGTTCGTGCGCGCGGTGCGCGAGGCGGACGCCGGGTGACAAAGCCAAGGCGGCGGGCTTGCCAATAGGCGCCTCGCCGCCGCTGCGAAGAGTTCTGACCATGTACAACCTTCCTGATCAACGGGGCCACTTCGGCCCATACGGCGGCACGTTCGTCGCCGAAACGCTCGTTCATGCCCTGGACGAGTTGCGCCTCGCCTACGAGAAGTACAGCCAAGATCCCGATTTCATCGCCGAGTATCAGCACGAGCTGAAGTATTTCGTCGGCCGTCCGTCGCCGGTCTATCACGCCCGACGCTGGAGCGAGCTGCTCGGCGGCGCGCAACTGTTCCTCAAGCGCGAGGATCTCAATCACACGGGCGCGCACAAGGTCAACAACGTCATCGGCCAAGCGTTGCTCGCCAAGCGCATGGGCAAGCCGCGCGTGATCGCCGAGACGGGCGCCGGCCAGCACGGCGTGGCCACCGCCACGATCGCGGCGCGCTTCGGCATGGAGTGCGTCGTCTACATGGGTGCCGAGGACGTGCGCCGGCAGGCCGCCAACGTCTATCGAATGAAGCTGCTCGGCGCCACGGTCATACCCGTCGAATCGGGTTCGCGCACGCTCAAGGACGCGTTGAACGAAGCGATGCGCGACTGGGTGACGAACGTCGAAAGCACGTTCTACATCATCGGCACCGTTGCGGGCCCGCATCCGTATCCGATGATGGTCCGCGATTTTCAACGCGTGATCGGCGACGAATGCCGCGTGCAGATGCCTGAACTCACGGGCCGGCAGCCTGACATGGTGATCGCCTGCGTCGGCGGGGGGTCCAATGCGATGGGCATCTTCTATCCGTACATCGACGATACGGCCGTCAAGCTGGTCGGCGTCGAGGCGGCGGGCGAGGGGATCGAAACGGGGCACCACGCCGCTTCGCTGATCGGCGGCAGCCCCGGCGTGCTGCACGGCAATCGCACCTACCTGCTGCAGGACGAAAACGGCCAGATCATCGAGACGCATTCGATTTCGGCGGGCCTCGACTATCCCGGCGTCGGCCCCGAGCACGCGTGGCTGAAGGACAGCGGCCGTGCGCAATACGTCGGCATCACCGACGACGAAGCGCTCAAGGCGTTCCACGACTGCTGCCGGATCGAGGGCATCATCCCCGCGCTCGAATCGAGTCACGCGCTTGCGTATGCGGCCAAGATCGCGCCGACGCTGCCGCGCGACACGCATTTGCTCGTCAACCTTTCGGGCCGCGGCGACAAGGATATGCACACAGTCGCCGAACGCTCGGGCCTTGCGCTCTGAGCCCGATCGGCAATGCGTGATCTCATCGACGAATTCGACGCACCGCAGGCCGCGGCCGCCGGCGGCGCGCTCGGCAGCACGAGTGCGCCGCGCCTGCCCATCGATTTGCGCAACCGCGATTTTCTGGAAGATGCGCAAACGGTGCCCGACGGCTCGGTCGACCTGATCGTCGCCGATCCGCCTTATGGGCTCGGCAAGGACTACGGCAACGATTCCGACATGCGCTCGGGCGAAGATTTTCTCGTCTGGACGCGGTGTTGGCTCGATCTGGCCATCCCTAAGCTGAAGGCAAGCGGTTCGCTCTACGTCTTCTGCACCTGGCAGTACGCGCCGGAGATATTCTCGTTCCTGAAGACGAAGCTCACGATGGTCAACGAGATCATCTGGGACCGTCGCGTGCCCAGCATGGGCGGGACGACGCGCCGCTTCACGTCCGTACACGACAACATCGGGTTTTTCGCGGTATCGAAGGATTATTACTTCGATCTCGATCCCGTTCGAATCCCGTACGACGCGGCGACGAAGAAGGCGCGTTCGCGCAAGCTGTTCGAGGGCAGCAAGTGGCTCGAGGTCGGCTACAACCCGAAGGATGTGTGGTCGGTGTCGCGGCTGCATCGCCAGCATGCCGAGCGCGTCGATCACCCGACGCAAAAGCCGCTGGAAATCGTCGAGCGAATGGTGTTGTCGAGCTGCCCGCCCGGCGGCCGTGTCCTCGACCCATTCATGGGGAGTGGCACGACTGCGGCGGCTTGCGCGCGGCATGGGCGCGGGTTCGTCGGTTATGAGATCAATGAAAATTACTGCGCGATCGCGCGCGAGCGCGTGGCCGCCATCAGCGGCGCACCGCTCGACGCGCCCGCCGTCGCCTCGTAAGGGCACGGCGCAACGCACTTATCGGTAGAGAAGACACCATGTCCCGTATCGAACAAACATTCGCGGCGCTGGCCGCACGAAACAAGAAAGGGTTGATTCCGTTCATCACGGCCGGCTACCCGGACCCGGCGCGCACGGTCGAATTCATGCATGCGCTCGTGGCCGGCGGCGCCGACGTCATCGAGCTCGGCGTGCCGTTCTCGGACCCGATGGCCGACGGCCCCGTGGTCCAGCGCTCGTCGGAGCGCGCGCTCGCGCACGGCGTGACGTTGAAGCACGTGATCGCCGACGTGAAGCGGTTCCGCGAGCAGGATGCGAAGACGCCGGTCGTACTGATGGGCTACGCCAATCCGATCGAGCGCATGGGCGTCGATGCCTTTGCCGCCGCGGCTGCCGAAGCGGGCGTCGACGGTGTGCTGACGGTCGATTACCCGCCCGAGGAATCGTCGGAGTTCGCTCAGCGCTTGCGCGCGGTGGGCATCGATCCGATCTTCCTGCTCGCGCCTACCTCAACCGACGAGCGCATTGCGGCGGTTGGCAAAGCGGCGAGCGGCTACATCTACTACGTGTCGCTCAAAGGGGTGACGGGCGCCGCAAATCTGGACGTTTCCAACATCGCGAGTAAAATCCCGGCCATCAAGTCGCAAGTGCAGTTGCCTATCGGGGTCGGATTCGGGATCCGGGACGCCTCGACGGCACGCGCAGTGGGCGAGGTGGCCGATGCCGTCGTGATCGGCAGCCGTCTGGTGCAATTGCTCGAAGAGGAGCCGCCGCAGACGGCCGCCACGGCGCTGACGCGCTTCGTCGCCGAGATTCGCCAGGCGCTCGACGGCGCCTGACGCGGGACGCTGTTCGACGCTCCACGCGCCGGCCTTCGGGCCGGCGTTGGATGACGAGCGGCCTGCGCGCGGCGTGCGCAAGAAACAACACCATTTGAAGGAACAACGATGAGCTGGCTCGACAAACTGCTGCCGCCCAAGATCAAACAGACCGACCCGAAAAGCCGCAAGGGCATTCCCGAGGGGCTTTGGGTCAAGTGTCCGTCGTGCGAGGCCGTGCTTTATCGCAACGACGTCGAGGCGAATCTGCATGTTTGTCCGAAATGCAGCCATCACATGCGCATCGGTGCGCGCGCTCGTTTGGATGCGCTGCTCGACGCCGAAGGCCGCTACGAGATCGGACAGGAAATCGTCCCTGTCGACGCGCTCAAATTCAAGGACAGCCGGAAGTATCCCGAGCGCTTGAAGGACGCGATGGACGAAACCGGCGAAACCGATGCGATGGTGGTCATGGGCGGTGCGATCCATACGCTGCCCGTCGTCGTCGCCTGCTTCGAATTCGCGTTCATGGGCGGATCGATGGGCTCGGTCGTCGGTGAGCGCTTCGCGCGTGGCGCGCAAAATGCGCTCGAACAGCAAGTGCCGTTCATTTGCTTCACCGCTTCGGGCGGCGCGCGGATGCAGGAGAGCCTGCTTTCGCTGATGCAGATGGCGAAGACGACGGCCATGCTGACGAAGCTCTCCGACGCGAAGCTGCCGTTCATCTCCGTGCTGACGGACCCGACGATGGGTGGGGTGTCCGCGAGCTTCGCGTTCCTCGGCGACGTGGTGATCGCCGAGCCGAAGGCGCTGATCGGCTTTGCGGGCCCGCGCGTGATCGAGCAAACCGTGCGCGAGAAGCTGCCCGAAGGCTTCCAGCGCGCCGAGTTTCTGGTGCAAAAGGGTGCGATCGACATGATCGTCGACCGTCGCAAGCTGCGCGAGGAAGTGGCGCGGCTCATCGCGTTGCTCACGCGCCAGCCCGCGGACGCCGTCGCCTAAACCGTCGCCTAAACGTTAAATGCTGCTCTCATGCGGGACGGCCCGCGGTTTCGGATGACCACTTTTTCTTCCCTCGACGCCTGGCTCGCGCATCTCGAGTCGGCGCATCCGGTCGGCATCGACATGGGGCTCACGCGCATCCGGAAGGTAAAGGATGCGCTGGGGCTCGAACTCGGCTGCCCTGTCATCACAGTGGGCGGCACGAACGGCAAGGGCTCGACGTGCGCGATGCTCGAGTCGATCCTGCGTGCCGCGGGCTACCACGTTGGTTGCCACACCTCGCCGCACTTGCTCGCGTTCAATGAGCGCGCACGCATCGACAGCCAAAATGCGACCGACGACGAACTGCTGCCTCATTTCGAGGCGGTGGAAGCGGCCCGCACGAGCTTGCCCGAGCCGGTGACGCTGACGTACTTCGAATTCACGACGCTCGCGATCCTGCACTTGTTCGCGTCGCGCGGGCTCGACGCAGTGATTCTCGAGGTCGGACTCGGAGGGCGGCTCGATGCCGTCAACATCATCGACGCCGATTGCGCGATCGTAACGAGCATCGACATCGATCACACCGAGTATCTCGGCGATACGCGCGAGAAGATCGCCTACGAGAAGGCCGGCATCTTCCGTCCGGGCCGGCCGGCCATTTGTGCCGATCCCGCTCCGCCGCAGACGCTGATCGATCATGCACAGGCGATCGGTGCAGACCTCCGGTTGTTCGGGCGTGATTTTCGATACGAAGGCCAAGCGGGCAGCGAGCGGCAGCAGTGGAGCTACGTCGGCCCCACGTTGCGGCGCTCTGCGCTGGCCTATCCGGCACTGCGCGGCGCCAATCAGCTCATCAATACGACGGCGGCGCTGGCCGCGCTCGAGGCGTTGCGCGATCGTCTGCCCGTGTCCGCACAAGACGTACGGCTCGGCCTTGCCAACGTCGAACTGCCCGGGCGTTTCCAGGTGCTGCCGGGCAGGCCCGCGGTCGTGCTCGACGTGGGGCACAACCCGCATGCGGCGGCCGTCCTTGCCCAGAATTTGGGCGGCATGGGCTTTTTCCGCTACACGTACGCCGTGTTCGGCGCGATGCGCGACAAGGACATCGAAGGTGTCGTCAAGCATTTGAAAGGCGAGATCGATCACTGGTGCGTGACCGATTTGCCGCTGGGGCGCGCCGCCTCGGCCGAGGCGTTGGAAAAGACTTTGCGCGCTGTCGGTGTGGAAAGCGGGCCCGACGGCGGCATCCAGCGCTTCGCTTCGCCGGCCGAGGCGTTTCAAGACGCGCTGAGCCGCGCGACAGAGGATGATAGAATCGTGGTTTTCGGCAGTTTCTATACGGTGGCTGGCGTGATGGCCTACCGTAAGTCGCGGCAACATTGATCGACGCGCGCCAGAAGCGCGCGCCGCCCCCCTCGAACTCAGCGATTCATGGGATTTTTCTCGTTCGGCAAGAAAGACGATGCCCCGCGCCGGCGGAGCGCCGGCACAAGATCCACGCGTAGCGGGGGAGCGTCGTCCGAAGTGCGCGAGGCACGGCGCAGCCGCCGCAGCGAGCGAGCCGGCGATGCCGATGCCATGCTGCTCGATCCGACGTTGCCCGAAAAGCAGCGCGCGCGCCGGCGTCTCGTCGGTGCGATCGCGCTCGTGGTGGCTGCGATCGTTGTCTTGCCGATGGTGCTCGATTCGCACCCGAAGCCGGTGACCGACGACATCGCAATCGACATCCCGAATCGTCCCGCGACCGTGCCGTCGCGAGCGGACGACGATCACGCCGACGATACGCAAACCGGTGTCGTGCCTGATCAAGCCGATGCGGGCAACGTTGCCGCGGGCTCGGGCACCGCAGTGGCTGGGATTGCCTCTGCACCGGCCCCCGCCACCCTGCAGTCGCCGGCCAACGCGGCGCCTCTCGCTGCGCAAGGCAAATCCAAGCAAGCGGAAGCGAAGCAAGCCCCGGCCAAGCAAACGCAGTCGGGCGCTACGGCAACGCAAGCGGCGCGTACGAGCGCGTCGCCGCCGGCTAAAGCGAGTCCCGTTCCCGCGCCCGGTTCGGCCGACGCCGATTCCGGCACACCCGCTGCGCCGCCGGGCGCGCGGTTTGCCGTGCAATTGGGTGTGTTTGCCGACGACGCAAGCGCGCGCGCTTGGGAAACGAAGCTCAAAGCCGCGGGCGTGCCCGCATACATCGAACATCGCCAGCAGGCCGACGGTAAGACGCGGACGTTGCTGCGGGCCGGTCCGTTCGTCGATCGCGCAGCCGCATCGGCCGCGATCGCGAAAGTGCGCGACGCCGGCTTGACGGCGAACGCGGGCAACGCGGCACAGTGACGGCCCGATGCTGACAGCATTCGATTACGCCGTGCTCGCCGTCATCGGCCTATCGGCCCTGCGCGGCGCGTGGCGCGGCTTATTGTCGGAAGTATTCGGATTGATCGGCTGGGTCGTGGCTTTTTTTGTGGCCTGCCGCTACGTGCAGCTTCTGGTGCCCTATATTCCAAGCGACTGGCCCGGCGGCGCGCTGACGCAGTGGCTGCTGGCCTTCGCAGCGATCATGGTCGGTGTCGTGCTCGTCGCGAGTGTCGTCAACGCCTTGATCGCGCGGCTCGTTGTCGTTACCGGTCTTGGCGGTGTGGATCGGTCGCTCGGTTTGTTGTTCGGCATCGTGCGCGGCGTGGTATGCGTGCTGCTGCTCGTGGCGCTGGCAGGTCTGACCGAGTTGCCGAAGCAAGAATTTTGGCGCAACGCGCTGCTGCGGCCTTATGCCGAGCAGGGCGTGCGTGATTTGAAGCCTCTGCTTCCGCCCGCGCTTGCCGCGTACGTTCGCGTGTGAGGCGCGTGTGTCGGCCGCACGGCCGGCGCCCATGTTTTCGTATCCTTGAAGGACCCTGCCATGTGCGGCATCGTAGGCGTAGTCTCCCATTCCCCGGTCAATCAGTTGCTTTACGACAGCCTCCTGCTATTGCAGCATCGAGGCCAGGACGCAGCCGGCATCGCGACAGCGAACGGCAGCACATTCCACATGCACAAGGCCAACGGCATGGTGCGCGACGTATTCCGCACGCGTAACATGCGCAGCTTGCCCGGTACCATGGGCATCGGCCAGGTACGCTATCCGACGGCCGGCTCGGCGTCGAGCGAAGAGGAAGCGCAACCGTTCTACGTGAACGCGCCGTTCGGCATCATCCTCGCGCATAACGGCAATCTCACGAACTGGCAGCAGCTCAAAGACGAGATGTTCCGCATCGATCGTCGCCACGTGAACACGGATTCGGATACCGAGGTGCTGCTCAACGTGCTCGCGCACGAGATGCAATTGGCCAGTTCGGGGCTGCAACTCGAACCCACTACGGTGTTCAAGGCCGTTGCCGGTGTGCATCGCCGCGTGCGCGGTTCGTACGCGATCGTTTCGCTGATCGCCGGTTATGGGTTGCTCGCGTTCCGCGATCCGTTCGGCATTCGCCCGCTTTGCATCGGCAAACATGAAACGGAGCACGGCGTCGAGTGGATCGTCGCGTCGGAATCGGTGGCCGTCGAGGGGATCGGCTTCGATTTCGTGCGCGACGTGGCGCCCGGCGAAGCGATCTTCATCGACAACGAAGGGCATCTGCACAGCCAGCAGTGCGCCGATACGCCGAGCCTGAACCCCTGCATCTTCGAATACGTTTATCTCGCGCGTCCCGATTCGGTGCTCGACGGCGTTTCCGTCTACAACGTGCGCTTGCGCATGGGCGATTACCTCGCGGAGAAGATCAAGCGCGTGCTGCCCGGCGTGCCTATCGACGTCGTCATGCCGATTCCCGATTCGTCGCGCCCGGCGGCGATGCAAGTGGCGGCCAAGCTCGGCGTCGAATATCGCGAAGGGTTCTTCAAGAACCGCTACGTAGGCCGCACGTTCATCATGCCGGGGCAGGCGGTGCGCAAGAAATCGGTCCGTCAGAAGCTCAATGCGATGACGATCGAGTTCAAGGACAAAAACGTATTGATCGTCGACGATTCGATCGTGCGCGGCACGACCTCGCACGAGATCGTGCAGATGGCGCGCGATGCGGGCGCGAAGCGCGTGATCTTCGCGTCGGCGGCGCCGCCCGTGAAATTCCCGAACGTGTACGGCATCGATATGCCGACGCGTAGCGAGCTCGTTGCCTACGGCCGTACCGATGAAGACGTCGCCAAGATCATCGGCGCCGATCATCTCGTCTATCAGGACGTCGACGCGCTCAAGCAAGCCGTGAACGACATCAATCCCGCGCTGTCGCACTTCGAGGCGTCGTGCTTCGATGGCGACTACATCACCGGCGACATCACTTCGCAGTACCTCGACGCGATCGAGCGTGCGCGGCTTTCGCCGCAATCGCAGTCGGAGCGCGATTTCGCGGGCGATGTCGTAGACGGCACGGTGACGCGCTCGCAGCTTCATCTGCAGTTGTCGGTCGAATAAGGCACGGCGCGTTGGGTTCCAGCGCGCACGCGCCGGGGCTGGCGTGCTACTATGCCGCTCAGCGTCGATTTGAATTCAGCTTGCGGACGCGGGGCGACCCAAAACAGCTAAAGCGAAGGACGGCGGCCACGCCGTCCGACGCCGAAACGGCCCCGCACACGAAGCCCGCTTTTGCCGACGCGAAGCGGGCTTTTTGCTGGCCGCCGTTTGTGCGGTTGCTGGCTTAGGGACGGCGTCGAACGCCTAAGGCATCAGGACTATGGACGACTCTTTGAATTTCGATACGCTCGCGGTGCGCACGGGCACGCTGCGGACCGACTACAACGAGCACTCGGAAGCGCTCTTTCTCACGTCGAGCTTTTGCTTTACGAGCGCAGCCGAAGCAGCCGAGCGATTCAAGCATTCCGAGGAGTACTACACGTACTCGCGCTTCACGAACCCCACCGTTACGATGTTTCAAGAGCGTCTGGCGGCGCTCGAGGGCGGCGAGGCGTGCATCGCGACGGCATCGGGCATGAGCGCGATTTTGTCGGTGGTGATGGCGGCGCTGCAGGCCGGCGACCACATCGTCAGCTCGCGTGCGTTGTTCGGCTCGACACTCGGCATGTTCTCGCAGATCTTCGGCCGGTTCGGTATCGCGACGACCTATGTCGATCCGAACGATTTCGACGCGTGGCGCGGGGCCGTGCGGCCCGAAACGAAGCTGTTCTTCGTCGAGACGCCGTCCAATCCACTGACCGAGCTGTGCGACATCGAAGCCATCGGCAAGATCGCGAAAGCGGCCGGCGCATTGTTCGTCGTCGACAACTCGTTTTGCAGCCCGGCCGTGCAGCAGCCGTTGAAGCTTGGCGCCGACGTCGTGATGCATTCGGCGACGAAGCTCATCGACGGCCAAGGGCGTGTGCTCGGCGGCGCGCTCGTCGGCTCGCGCGCGTTCATCATGGATAAGGTGTTTCCGTTCGTGCGTACGGCGGGGCCGACGCTCTCGGCGTTCAATGCGTGGGTTCTGCTGAAGGGGCTCGAGACGCTCTCGTTGCGGGCCGAGCGTCATTCGGCCAGTGCTTTGCACGTTGCGCGCTGGCTTGAAGCGCAGCCGGGCGTCAAGCGCGTGTACTACCCGGGGCTCGAATCGCATCCGCAGTACGAGCTCGCGCGGCGCCAGCAGCGTTCGGGTGGCTCGGTGCTCGCGTTCGACGTGGTGGGCGACACGCCGGAAGAGCAGCGTGCCAACGCATGGCGTGTGATCGACGGGACCAAGCTGTGCTCGATCACGGCGAATCTTGGCGACACGCGCACGACGATCACGCATCCGGCTTCGACGACGCACAGCCGCATTACGCCTGAGGCACGTGCCGCCGCGGGGATTACCGAGGCGCTGCTGCGCATGGCGATCGGGCTCGAGGATGCGCAGGACATTTGCGATGATCTGGCGCCGGGGTTGCGGGGGTAGATGTTACTGCATCCGCGTCGCTCGCCACTGTCCGGGCGCGAGCCCGAAGCGTGGCGTGAACGCATGCGTGAAGGCGCTTTGATCGGCGAAACCCACCATCAGCGCGACATCCGCTAACGTATGGCGCGGATCGCATAGCAGCGCGAGCGCCGTGTCGAGACGAAGCCGCTGCAGATAACGATGAGGTGTCGTGCCGAACGCCTCGTCGAAGAGCTGATGGAAACGGCGTTCGCCGAGGCCGCAGTGCGCGGCGAGATCGGTGACGCGCAGAGGCTCAGATAGATGCGTGCGCAACCATTTGTCGATGCGCGCATAGTCGAGCCCCGAGGCCGGCGTTTCGACGCCGATGCTGTCGCCGAGCAAGACCGCCAAGCGCGCCGCGGTATCCCATGCCAAGCGGCGTGCCGAATGTGCCGAACCTGCCGCGCGCGCCGTGTCCTGCGCATCAGCCAGCGTACCGACTGCACGGCGATCCGCTTCCGACGTCGCATCCAGCCGGTCCATGCGTGCGGCATACGAAGCGGCATCGTGCACGATGCCGACGAGCGCATCGTTCATCGTCAACGGCAGCGCGCGCGAGAAAAAACGCTCGGGCAGCGCCAACGAAGCGCACGGTACGTCGAGCACGAGCTGCCGGTTCTCGCCGATGCCCGCGTACTCGTGGCGCGCGCCGGCGGGAATCAGCCAAGCGTGGCGCGCGTCGATGCGATGGCCGACACCGTCGACGGCCATCTCCATCGCACCGTCCACGCCGAGCACGATCTGATGGAACGTATGCACGTCGCATGCGCTGACGGCGCCGTAGTGGCGCAGCGCCAAGGCGGGCGATACGATTGCGTGCTCGTTCATCGTTATGCGGTATGCCGTTCGGCTATGCGCTCAAGCTTCGAGCAATTCGACTTCGAAGACGAGCGTCGCATTCGGCGGAATGACGCCGCCCGCGCCGCGCACGCCGTAGCCGAGTTGCGGCGGAATCGTCAAGCGCCGCACGCCGCCGACCTTCATGCCTTGCACGCCTTCATCCCAGCCCTTGATGACCATTGCGCCGCCGAGTACGAATGCGAACGGATCATTGCGGTCCTTGCTCGAATCGAACTTCTGGCCGTCGGCCAGCCAGCCCGTGTAGTGGACGCTGACCGTGCGGCCTGCGGCCGCCTCGGCACCCGTACCTTCAGTCAAATCCTCGTACTTCAATCCCGATTCGGTGGTCACGATTGTCATGATGGTTACGCTCCGATTTCAGATGAAACCGTCATTGTAGGCGCTGCACCGCCCGGGGTGCCTATAATGTCCGTCTACTCAACACGCTTATGGCGTCACGGGCCGTTGCGACGTGACGAGCGGCACTTGCCCTCTCGTTGCGGCGACGCTGCCGGGACAGCCGAGCGACTTTCCAAGAGGGCGATCGTGTCGACGTCTTTCAACGCCGTTGCCGCATCCGACGAACGTCTCGCGCACCTGCGGGCCGAAGTCGCGCTGTTCATGCGCGATCATGTCCTGTCCCTCGTCTCCCACGATTTGCGCAGTCCGCTCAACGCGATTCATAGCTGGGCGTACGTGCTCGAACGCAAGCTGGACACCGCCGATGCATCGGCCCAGCGCGCGCTGGCGGGCATTCGTTCGGGCGTGGAGCAGCAAGTGAAGCTGCTCGAAGATGCCGTTGACAAGACGCGCGCGGAAACGAAGTCGTTGCCGCTCGCGCGCGAATCCTTTCCGGTTCGCGCCGTCGTCGAACGTGCACTCGAGGATGCGTGGCGTGCGCTCGTGGAGGCGCGCGGCGCGACGGTGACTGTCATGTCGTCGCTCGATGGGGAGCGTTGCGACGGCGATCGCGAGCGTCTCGCGCAAGCGCTGTGGACCATGCTCGTCTTTGCCGCCGAAGCGAGCGCGCCCGGCGCGCAGATCGCGCTGAAGAGCGATTTGGACGCCGGCTTCTGGCGCATCGAAATCGCGTTCACGACACGTTTCGCCGCGTTGGCCGATACGGAACTGCAGCACGCGTTGGAGCCGTTTGCGCGCAGCCAAGCGGTACAGCCGCGCGAGGCGGGGCGCATTGCCTGGGTATTCGCGCTCGTGCAGCGCGTCGCATTGGCGCATGGCGGCACGTTCGAGCAAAGCGCGCTGGCCGACGGGGAGCCGTCGACGCTTCTGTTGCGCGTCCCGCTCGCTGCGCAGTAGCGCTGCGCCGATCAGCGCGGGACTCGGCTCGGTTCGGCGAAAGCGCGGCAAGCTAGTCGCGCGGCACGCCTTCCTCCACGAGCAGCGCGACCGGCAACGCGCTCAACGCGTCGCACAGATAGAGCCTGCCCGCGCCGTCGGCTTTGGGCGCCGCGGGACTCAAGCAGTCGAACAACGCGCGTCCCGCCAGCGCGGGCGGCAACGCGATCGACGTATCTTCCCAGACCGCCGGATCGACGAGCGGGACATCGCCCGACGCCGAGATCAGCGACGATGCGAGCCGCGTTGCGATGACGATGGCGTAAGCGTCGCCATGTTGCCTTGCGAAAGCGATCGCATGCCCGGCGTGAACGCCTGATATCGCCAGCGGGACGTACGAGCCTTCGAGAAAGAGCGCCGGCGAGACCGCACGCAACGTCAGCGCCCGATGCACGAGGCCGAGTTTGACGCGGCCGTCGCGCCAGTTCTGCAACTGTTCGCTCGGCGGGGTGTCGACGAGCCACGCGCGTCGTTGGTCGAAATCGACGGGCCGCCGGTTGTCCGGGTCGACGAGGCTGAAATCCCAAAGCTCCGTGCCTTGGTAAAGGTCGGGCACGCCTGGGCACGTCATGCGCAATAGGGCTTGCGACAAACCGTTGATCGCGCCGGCACGCCCGATGCGCGCCACGAACGAGGACAGTTCGCGCAGAAAGCCTTCGCGCCGTTGGGGCGCCAGGATATCGAAGAGAAACGCGCGCGAGGCCGCTTCGTACGCTTCGTCGCAGGCGTGCCAACTCGTTTGCAGCTTCGCTTCCCGCGATGCCTTCAATTGCCATTGCGCGACGCGCTCGGCGAATGCTCGAACACCCTCCGCGTCGGCGCAGTCGAGCTCGTATGGCCACGCGCCGACCAAGGTTTGATACAGCATGGCCTCGGCGGCTGGGTCGAACGCGCGCCGATGCGGCGCGTTCAGCGTTGACCAGGCGCGCAGTTTTGCCGTCCACTCGTCCGCGATTTCGCTCAACACGGCAAGGCGCGCCCGCACGTCTTCGCCGCGCTTGTGATCGTGCGTGGCCGTCGCGACGAGCGCATGCGGAAGGCGCCGCGCGCGTTCAAGGTTGGCGGCGTGAAAGGCGTGCGCATCGAGTGCGAATTCGTCGGGATCCGCGCCGACTTCGTTGCGCGAGAGCAAGCGCCCGTAGCGGTAGAAGACGGTGTCTTCGAGCGCCTTCGCCGCCAACGGCGCGGTCACCTGGGCAAACAGCGTGGCCGCCGCGCGCCGTTCGCGGGCGGGTACGATGCCGGCTGCCGAGCGCGGCTCGCTGGCGCGGTTGTTGCGCACGTCGCGACCATCGTGGCCGTCGCCGCCGAGCGACGCCGCGACGTATGCCAAGACCGCATGATCGCCGCGCGCCATCGTCCGGCGCGCGCCTTCGAGCGCTTGGCGGAAGTAGGCTTCGTCGGCGGCCGTACGCGTGCCGTTGTGCGGATACATCCGATAGACGGGAAAGTGGATGGCCAATTCGGCCAGGGCGCGACGGATCGCCGTGAACGTGAAATCGCGGCTGGCCGAGTGCTCCCGCGCGATTCGATGGATGCCGCGCGCTGCGCGATCGAGCTCGGCCGACAGGTTTTCAGTGAGGATCTTGCGTCGTGCATCGCAGACGAGATCGGCAAACGTCTCACTCGATCCCGACAGCTCGGCCCACGCCGCCGTCAGTGGCGCTCTTCCCTGAGGATCGTGCAGCAGCGCGCCGACGTCGTTCATGAAGTCGTAGCCCGTCGTGCCGTCGACGCCCCAATCGGCAGGCAACGCTTCGCCGCGCGCGAGGATCTTTTCGACGACGACATAGGCACGCGAGCCGTCGAGCTGCGGCGGGCGCTCGGATTCGCGCTCGGCCAGTTTTTCCCGCAACCGCTGGCAGTACTCGCGCGGGTCCACGAGCCCGTCGACGTGGTCGATCCGCACGCCGTCGATGACGCCTTGCGCGAACAGGCGCAATACGAGCGCATGCACCGTGTCGAACACTTCCGCGCGCTCGGTGCGCATGGCCGCGAGCGTGCCGATGTCGAAGAAGCGCCGCCAGTTGACTTCGTCGGCTGCGGTGCGCCACCACGCCAAGCGAAAGAACTGCCGCTCGAGCAGACGATGCAGTCGCTCGCGCGACGCGTGGTGGCTCGGGCAATAGGCGGCGAGCGCGGCATCGAACGCTTGCGCGCCGTTCGCCGACACGAATGCACGCAGCGCGTCGAGCGCGGCCTGGGCGCGCGGCCGCTGCTCGGGCTGCACCGTGAGGCCGTCGAAGCGCTCGGCGAGCGCGGTCAGTTCGGGATGCTCGGCATGCGCCGCGCTGCGCAGGATCAGCGGATAGTCGACGGGACAAATCGGGAAACGATGCTCGCCGTAACACGCGAAGAACCGGCCTTGCGCGGCGTCGAACGACAGCATGATGCGGCCGGCCGCGAGTTCGTCGCCGTAGGGCGCGCCCAAGCACGGTGCGAGGACCTTGCCGCGCAGCGCCGGATCGGGCGAATGCCAGTCGACGTCGAAGTAGCGGGCATGCGTGCCGTGCCGGCCCCATTCGAGAATGTCGAGCCACCACGCGTTGTGGCTGCTCGCGATCCCCATGTGATTGGGGACGATGTCGGCGATGAGCCCCATTTGCCGCGCATGCGCAGCGTCGGCCAGACGCAGCAGGCCCGCTTCGCCGCCGAGCTCGGGGTTCACGTGGGTGTAGTCGATCGTGTCGTAGCCGTGCAGCGAGCCGGGCATTGCCGTCGTAATCGGCGACAAATAGAGGTGGCTCACGCCAAGTGCGGCGAAGTAGTCGACGTGAGCGAGCGCGTCGTCGAACGTGAAGCCGCGATGGAGCTGCAGACGTAGCGTGGAGCGCGGGACGGTCATGGCTTGCTGGGCTTGTCGGAGGTCGGGCCGTTGCGAGGGCGTGCCGCAGACGCGCGCCTGCCCGAGAGGGCGAGCAAGCGATCGGTCAGCACGCCGCCGTCGAAGAGCGCTTCGATCGGCGCGGCGAGACGTCGGCGCCAATTCGGATGCTCGTCGATCGAGCCCGGCAAGTTCGGTTGGTCGGCGAGGCCCAGCAGGTCCTCGAGCGGATAGAGCGCGAGCGGCGCCGGCGTCGATGCGACGAAAGTCAGTGCTTCGTCGACGGGCGGCTGGTCTTTCGGCGGCGCGCCGACGCCGGGCGCCGCATCGCCCGCATGCTGGAATGCGCGCCACAGTGCGTGGCGATCGGCGGCCCGTTCGGCATTGGCCAGCGCAACGGGATCGCGGCCGTCCGCACGCGCGGTGGTTTGGCCGATCTTGTCGCGCCAGGCGATGTCGGCGCCGCACCACCATCCCGCGACGGTCGGCAGATCGTGCGTGGTCGTCGTGGCAAGGGCTGTGCGGCTCCATTGCGCGGGCGGCCTGAAGCGGCCTCCGTCTTCGCTGCGCTCGAACCAGAGCACGCTGATGCCGAGCAGGCCGTGGCGTGCCAGGCGTTCGCGGAACCCGTCGGGAACGGTGCCCAGATCTTCGCCGATCACGATTGCGCGATGGCGCATCGATTCGAGTGCGATGAGACGCAGCGTATCGGTCATCGGGTAGCGCAGATAGGCTCCGTCGGCTGCGCTGGCGCCTTCGGGCACGAGCCATAGCCGTTGCAGGCCCAATACGTGATCGATGCGCAATCCGCCGCCATAGGCGAACGTGGCGCGCAGCATGTCGATGAACGCGCGGAAGCCTTGCGTGCGCATGGCGCGAGGCGAGAACGTCGTCAGCCCCCAGGCTTGGCCCGCTTGATTGAACAAGTCGGGCGGGGCACCGACCGAGACGGACCTGAGCATATCGTCGGGATAAGACCAGGCATGGCTGCCGGCGCCATCGCAGCCGACGGCAAGGTCGGCGACGAGCCCGATCGCCATCCCGGCGTCGCGCGCGGCGCGCTGAGCCGATGTCATGCCTTTGGCGGCAAGCCATTGCAGGAACACATGGAAATCGACTTCGTGGCGATGCGTGCGCGCGAAGGCATCGACCTCGGGGCGACGCGGGTCGGTGAACTCGGCGGGCCAGTCGCGCCAATGACCGGTGCCGTGCTGTCCGCGCTCGATCGCATCGATCGCTTCGAAACGTGCGTGATCTTCGAGCGTGCGTCCCCCACGCGAACAAAACGCGGCGAATTCGCGGGCCAACGGTGTGTCGGCCGTCCGCTCGTGCTCGCAAAAGCGTGCGTACAGCGCGCGCAATATCGCGAGGCGCAGCGTGACGGCGTTCGACCAATCGATGAGCGGCAACGTTTCGAGCGTGGCCCATCGTTCGCGGAACGAGCCCTCGCCATGCGCGCCGGCGGCGTCGAGCACGGCCTCGAAGGCCTGGGTGCCGAGCGCCGTGGACGGGTCGATATGGGCGACGTTCAGGAACAGCCGAGACGACGGCGCATAGGGGCTGAACTTGCGCGGGTCGGCGCTGAACATCGCATGCGTCGGGCTGATCGCCAGCGCGTCGGCGCCCGCGCGTGCGCTGTGCCGCGCGAGCGACGCGAGCGCGGTGTAGTCGCCGATGCCGCCGTCACCGGTACGGCGCAGCCCGTAGAGTTGCGCGCCGATGCCCCAGATCGAGGCGGCGCGCGGTGCGTCGGCGTCGCTGCGCCGCGCGCGCTTGCCGTTGGTTGCGGCGCTCGCGTCGCGACAGGCATCTTCGACGGTATAGCAGCGCGGCGGCGCGACCGCCAACACGGTGCGCTGATTGCCGAGCTCGAGCGTGTGATAGCCCGGCTCCGCGATGGGTGCGAGCAATGTCGATTCGCCCCTCGGGGCCGCCAAGCGCCCTTCGATGACACCACCCCCTTCGAGCTCGATCCGATAGAGGGCGCTCGTTTGTGTCGGCATGACGGGCAGCGCGGTGGCGCGATGGCATTCGGCCGTCACGAGCGGCGGCAGCTTGTGCGAGGCACGTTCGGCGTCGAGCATGGCCAACGTTGCTTGCGCCTCGGCTTGTGTGCCGCAGGGCAGGCCCAGCGCGGCAAGCAATGTCGCGAGCGTCTTGGGCTTCACGCGGTGGGTTCGCTTGCCTGCATCTTCCCAATGCACTTCGAAGCCGGCGCGCGCGGCGATCCGCTCGATCGTCTCGCGGCCGAGCGACGGCGAGGTCGATCCGGGCCCGTTCATGGCGCGCTTCCTTTCCCTTCCGCAGCGGGGCGGCGCGCATCGTGTTGCAGGGCGAACGCGTTGACGTCGCCCGTCAGCCAGACGAGGCAGGCATAGCCTGGCAATCGATAAGCATCGACGCTGTCGCGCGCGCGCGGCGGTGTTTCGAAGATGACCATGCCGTCGGGCCGTTTTTCGAACGGCAGCGTATCGGCGCTCAGGTTCAAGGCGACCGTGAGCGTTTCGCCGTCGCCCAGCCGCCAGCGCACGAGGAGTGCATTGGCATCGTGGCCGACCGCCGTTCGCAGCAGCGTGACGTCGAGCGCGCGCGCGCCGCGCAGGCGCGGCGTGATGAGCTTTGCGCGCACGGCGAGCGCCGAGCGGTAGAAGTGCAACCATGCCGAGCGCTCGCCGTGCGTCGCGACGCCCGTTCCGTCGGGCTCCTCCTCGGTGGGCGACGACGACAGCGCGAACGTCTGCACGGCGTTCGGATCGGGGATGCGGGCGCGGCGCTCGGGGGCCGTGAAGGCGGAGAACTTCGCGAACTCGCGGCGCCGGCCTTCACGTACGGCCTCCGCGAGGCCGCCTGCATAGTCGGTGAAATAGAGGAACGGCTGCGTCGAGCCGAATTCCTCTTCCATGAACAGCAGAGGAATCTGCGGGGACAGCAGCAGCAACGCCGTGGCCGCGAGCAGCGCTTGCGGTGCGCAAAGCGTTCGCAGGCGCTCGCCGAACGCGCGATTGCCGATCTGATCGTGGTTCTGCAAAAACATGACGAACGCTGTCGGCGGCAACTGCGCACTCGGTTCGCCGCGCGGGGCGCCATCGTGGATCGGAGACGGCTCGCCTTGATAGGCGAAGCCTTCCGACAGCACACGCCCAAGCTTGGCGATGGGCTGGTCGGCATAGGCGCGGTAATAGCCTTCGTGCTCCCCCGTAAGCAGGACGTGCAGCGTGTTGTGCGCATCGTCGTTCCATTGGGCGTCGAAGTGCGTTTGCAGCAGGCTCGCCGTGTTGTGCTCGTTTTCGAGCACGAGATGGACATGCCGCCGCGGCTCGAGCGAGGCATGCACGCGGTCGGCGAGTTCGCGCAGCCAACCGTCGTCGCCGATCGCATGGACGGCGTCGAGGCGAAGGCCGTCGAAGCGGTATTCGTGCAGCCAGTAAAGCGCGTTCTGACAGAAGAATTCGCGTACCTCGCCGCGCCGAAAATCGATGGCGGGACCCCACGGTGTCTTCACGTCGTCGCGGAAGAACGCTTGCGCATACTGCGCCAGGTAGTTGCCGTCGGGGCCGAAGTGGTTGTAGACGACGTCGAGCAGCACGGCTAGCCCCAACTCGTGTGCGCGATCGATCAGCGCCTTCAGGTCCTCGGGACGGCCGTAGGCGGAATCAGGCGCGAACGGCAGCACGCCGTCGTAGCCCCAATTGCGAAGACCCGGGAAATCGTTGAGCGGCATCAGCTCGATCGCCGTTGCCCCCAACTGAGCGATATGCGGCAGGCGTCGAGCAACGTTCGCATAGCCGCCCATCGCACCGACGTGCAATTCGTAGACGACCATCTCTTCCCAAGGACGACCGAGCCATTCGGGGTGCCGCCATGGGTAGGCGAGCGGATCGACGACTTCGCTCGGCCCGTGCACGTCCTCGCGCTGAAAGCGCGAGGCGGGGTCCGGCACGGCGAGGTCGCCGTCGAGCCGATAGCGATAGCGGGTGCCCGCGCCGCATTCGGCTTGCGCTTCGAACCAGCCGTTGCCGGTCGGCGTCATGCCGACGATGCTCGCGTTGCCCTCGTATTCGAATTCCACGTGCACCGCGGCACGCGAGGGCGCCCAAAGCCGGAAACGCGTGCGCGGCGATTCGCCGGCGGGCGCATCGATCAATTCGGCGCCGAACGGTAATCGATGCGCGCGGCGATTCGGTGAGTTGGGTCGGTGTTCTGACATGTCAGCGGCTCCTTGCTCGAGAAGGCGAGACGATCATCGGTCCAGGCCTTCCGTCGGCGCGTGGGCCGACGCTGTGGTTTCGGTCCGCGGTGGCTTCGCGGCGAGCAGGACGAAGCCGTGCGCGCCGACTTGAAGTTGCTCGCCGTCGAGCCGATGCACGGGTGAACTCGGGTTCGTGCTATCGGCCAGCACGTTCCATTCCAGACGCGGTGCGGGCGGCACGAACATCAGGTCTGTGTTCGAGCCGTTGTGCATCATCAGCAGCACCTCGACTTTTCCCTCGAGGTCGGGCCCGGCTCGGCGCAATGTGAGTGCGCGCGCTTCGGGGGCTTGCCATGCCTCGCTCGTGAGCGGCTTGCCGCATTCGTCGAACCAACCGACGTCTTTCATGTCCGCCGACACGTCGGCGTCGCCGTTCAAGAAACGCATGTCGCGCAGCAGCGGATGCTGTCGGCGCAGTGCGATCAGGCGCGCGGTGAATGCGATCAACGCGCGCCCCTCGTCCGAATCGGCGTGGCGCCAATCGAGCCACGATAGTTCGGTGTCCTGACAATAGGCGTTGTTGTTGCCGCGCTGGCTGCGTCCGAACTCGTCGCCGGCCGTGAGCATCGGCGTGCCGAGCGACGTGAACACGCTCGCGAGCATCGAGCGCGCGACGCGCGCGCGCATTGATTCGATCGCCGCATCCTCGGTCGGGCCTTCGACGCCCCAGTTCGCGCTCCAGTTCTCGTTGTGACCGTCGGCGTTGTTCTCGCCGTTCGCTTCGTTGTGCTTGCGTTCGTACGAGACGACGTCCGCAAGCGTGAAACCGTCATGCGACGCGACGTAGTTGACCGAGGCCCACGGCCGCCTGAAGCGGTGGTTGAACAGTTCGGACGACCCGGCGATGCGCGCGGCGAGCTCGGCGCGCATCCTCGCATCGCCGCGCCAGAAGCGCCGCACGCAGTCGCGGAATTTGTCGTTCCATTCCGCGAATCCCGGGGGGTGACGGCCGACTTGATAGCCGCCGGGGCCAACGTCCCAAGGCTCGGAGATGAGCTTGCGCTGCGATAGGATCGGGTCTTGCCGAATCACGTCGAAAAAGCCCGAGCCGGGATCGAAGCCCGTGCCTTCGCGCCCTAGCGTCACGCCGAGATCGAAACGGAAACCGTCGACGTGAAACGCGCTTACCCAGTAACGCAGCGAATCCATCACCATCTGCAGCACGCGCGGATGCGACAGATTCATCGTGTTGCCGCAGCCCGTGTCGTTGATGTAGTGGCGTTCGTCGCCGGGAATGAGCCGGTAGTAGCTTGCGTTGTCGAGCCCGCGCCACGAGATCGTCGGGCCGAGTTCGTTGCCTTCGCAGGTGTGGTTGTAGACGACGTCGAGAATCACCTCGATGCCGGCCGCATGCAACTGGCGCACGGCGATACGCAACTCGTTCAAGCGCCGCGTCGATAAATACGACGCTTGCGGCGCGAAGAACGCCGCGGTGTTGTAGCCCCAGTAGTTCGTCAGATTGCGCTCGAGCAGGAAGCGTTCGTCGAGGAACGCGTGAATCGGCATCAGCTCGAGTGCCGTGATGCCGAGATCGCGCAAATGATCGATGAAGCGCGGCGAAGCGAGCGCCGCAAACGTGCCGCGCTCGTGCTGACGCACGTCGGGGTTGAGCATCGATAGGCCGCGCAAATGCGCTTCGTAGATGACGGTCTCCGACCACGGCACGTCGGGACGTATGTCGCGCGACCAATCGAACGCTTCGTCGATGACGACGCATTTGGGCACGACCGGCGCCGAGTCGCGTTTGTCGAGCGACAAGTCGAGCCGATTCGAGTGCGCGCGATAGCCGAACAGCGCATCGGACCAGCGAAACGGTCCCGTGAGCTTCTTCGCATATGGATCGATCAGCAGCTTCGCCGCGTTGAAGCGATGGCCGTATTGCGGCTGATAGGAGCCGTGAGCACGAAAGCCATAGACGGTGCCCGGATGCGCACCGGGCAGATAGCCGTGCCAGACTTCGTCCGTACACTCGGCGAGCGGCAAGCGCGCAAGCTCCTTGTGATCGGTCGGATCGAACAGGCAAAGATCGATCTGCTCTGCATTCGCCGAGAACACCGCGAAATTCACGCCGAGACCGTCCCACGTCGCACCGAGCGGATACGGTGCGCCGGGGTCGAGTCGGTCGGGGAGTGAATTCGCCATGCCGCGTCCTTGTTGTAATCCTTGTCATCATCCTTGTCGTGCTGCGCGCGGTTACGCCGCGCGCAACACGATCGTGGCGAGCGGCGGCAGCGTGAGGACGGCCGATTGCGGCTTGCCGTGGCTCGCCACTTCTTCGGTGACGACACCCCCGCCGTTGCCCAGGTTCGAGCCGCCGTACACGGCTGCGTCCGTGTTCAGCACTTCGCTCCACCAGCCGGGGCGTTGCATGCCGATGCGATAGCCGTGACGCGGCACGGGCGTGAAATTGCAGACGACCGTGATTTCGCGCCCCGCGCCGTCGCAGCGGCGATAAGCGAAGACGCTGTTCGCGTTGTCGTCGCCGACGAGCCATTCGAAGCCGCCCGGCTCGGCGTCGAGCGCATGCAGCGCCGGATCGGCGGCATAGAGCCGGTTCAGGTCGCGCACGAGCGTTTGCACGCCGTGATGCAGCGGCTCGTCGAGCAGATGCCAATGCGGCGAGGCGTCGTGATCGAATTCGGCGTACTGCGCGAATTCGCCGCCCATGAACAGCAGCTTTTTGCCGGGGTGCGTCCACATGAAGCCGAAGTACGCACGCAGGTTCGCGAACTGCTGCCAGCGATCGCCGGGCATCTTGCCGAGCAGCGAGCCCTTGCCGTGGACGACTTCGTCGTGCGAGAGCGGTAGGACGAAACGCTCGGAGTACGCATAGACCATCCCGAACGTCATGTTGTGATGGTGATAGCGGCGATAAATCGGGTTCTCGTGCATGTAATGGAGCGTGTCGTGCATCCAGCCCATGTTCCACTTGAAGTGGAAGCCGAGGCCGCCGTCCTCGGGCTGCGCCGTCACGCCGGGCCATGCCGTCGATTCTTCGGCGATCGTCACCGCACCCGGCACGCCGGGGGCGTATCCGACTTCATGATTGACGCGCTTCAAGAACGAGATCGCCTCGAGATTTTCGCGGCCCCCATGGATGTTCGGCACCCACTGGCCTTCGGCGCGCGAGTAATCGCGATAGAGCATCGAAGCGACGGCATCGACGCGCAGCCCGTCGACGTGATAGCGCAACAACCACGCGAGGGCCGATGCGACCAGGAACGCGCTGACCTCGTTGCGGCCGAGGTTGTAGATCATCGTGTTCCAGTCTTGGTGGTACCCCTCGCGCGGATCCGCGTGCTCATAGAGCGGGGTGCCGTCGAATTGGATGAGGCCGTGCGCATCGTTCGGAAAGTGCGCGCTGACCCAATCGAGGATCACGCCGAGCCCCGCCTCATGCGCGCGATTGACGAAATGCGCGAACCCCTGCGGCGGACCGAAGCGCGCCGACGGCGCGAACGGCGACAGCGGCTGGTAGCCCCACGAGCCGCCGAACGGATGTTCCGCGATCGGCAAGAACTCGACGTGCGTGAAGCCCATCCCGAGTGCGTACGGAATCAGGCGGTCCGCGAGTTCGTACCAATCGAGACCGCGGCGGCCGTCCTCCTCGACGCGCAGCCACGATTCGGCATGCACCTCGTAAATGGCGATCGGCGCCCGTGCGCTTTGCCGGGCCGCTCGATTTGCGATCCAGGCGCCGTCCGTCCACGGGAATTGTTCGAGCCCGCTCCAATCGGCAACGACCGAGCCCGTCGCCGGCGTGCGTTCCGTTTGCAATGCGCACGGATCGGCCTTGAGCGGCAGCGTGCGACCGTCGCGCGAGACGATCTCGTACTTGTAGCGCGCACCGGCCGCGAGCCGGGGCACGAACAGTTCCCAGACGCCGGCCACGTGCCGCAACCGCATCGGATGACGGCGGCCATCCCACGTGTTGAAGTCGCCGATGACCGATACCCGCCGCGCGTTCGGCGCCCAGACGGCGAAGCGTACGCCCGGTATGCCTTCGACCGTGCAGGGCCGCGCGCCGAGGCAATCGAGCACCGCATACGGATCGGCGCGCGCGAGGCGCGCGAGCGCGTCTTCGGATAGCACGGGACCGAACGAATAAGTATCCTCGATCTCTTGCTCGACGCCATGCCAGTCGATGCGGAGTCGATAGGGTTCGTCGCGCTCCACGAGCCCGGCGAAGAGCCCGCGCGAATCGATCTGGGCCAGCTTGCCGATGCACTCGCCGTTTGCGCTTGCGATGACGGAGACGCTCGCCGCGCCCGGCAATAGCGTTCGCACGGTGTCGCCCGCGGCGGTGCGGTGCGGTCCGAGCTGCGAGAACGGATCGGGGTGGCGGCCGTCGACGAGCGCTTCGATGTCGACGGAATGCATGCCTACGTTCGGATCGCGATCGGAGATCGCGCGGATGCGTGAAGGTTGGTCGTTCATGGGAGCCATCTCGGCAATGCTCACGGTTGCTCGGGCGCCGAGGCTTCGCCATCGTCGCGAGCGTCGCCGAGCAGCCGCGAGGCCAGCGCGGCGAGGCCGCGTAGCGGTAGCCCGAGCCAGGTGGGCCGGTTGGCGGCTTCGTAGCGCACTTCATAGGAGGCCTTCTCGACGAGAAACAGATCGAGCAGGACGGCTTCGACGTCGGGCGAGACGAGCGGACGCGCGGCATGACCGACCGCCTCGCGATAGCCGGCGAGGAAACCTTGCTGGCCTTCTTCGCGGAAGCGTTCGAACAGCGCGCGCTTGCGATCGGCCGTCTGAGTCGGCGCGTTTTCCGACACGGGCTGTGCCGCCGCGCTCGCATACGAGAGCGAGCGCAGCATGCCGGCCACGTCGACGAGCGGGCTGCGCTTCATGCGCCGCTCATCGAGACTGCGAGCAGGCTCGCCCTCGAAGTCGATGAGATAGACGTCGTTTTGCGCGATCAGCACTTGACCCAAATGAAAATCGCCATGCACGCGGATGCGTTGCGCGTCGACGTCGCGCGGCACGTGCCGTTCGAGGGCTTCGACGAGCGCCGCACGCCGATCGACGAGTTCTTGCGCCAGCGTGCGCATCTCATGGCCCATCAATGCCCCTTCTTTCGATCCTTCTTTTCCCCCTTCTGTCGCCAGCACGTCGAGCGCGCGCTCGAGCATCGTGCGCGCGCCCTCCACCCAGCCGCGAATATCGGCTCGCGTGGCCGTCTCGGGCGCGAACGCAGGGTCGTCGCACGGCGCGGCCAGCGCCGCATGCAATTCGCCGAGGCGGCGGCCGATCATGCCGGTCAGCGCGCGGTAGCCGTCGAATTTCTCCGGATCGGGTTCGTCGGTTTCGGGCGCGAGTGCAAGCTCATCGATCACGCGGCGCAGATAGTCGAGCACCCAGTTCCACGCATCGCCTTGGTTCTCGATGAATCCTTGCAGCAGCGCGAGCGTGTGCGGTACCCCTTGCGGATCGACGCGCACCACCTCGCCGAAGAGGGGGGCTGTATTCGCATAGCCGATCTCGGTCAGATGCCGGCTCATTTCCGCTTCGGGATGAATACCGCCGATCAAGCGCCGCACGAGCTTGAGAACGGCGCGCTCGCCCATCACGAGCGAACTGTTGCTTTGCTCCGCCGAAATCCAGCGAATTTCCGGCGAGTCGCCTAGCTCGCTGAGTTCTGGAAAACGTGCCGTTGGGACGAAGCGGATCTCGCTCTTTTGGACGGTGGGCACGGCTGCATGCTCGCGCAACTTCTGCAGCACGCCGTGCGCGAACAGCGGCAGGGAGAAGGCGTCGGTCAAATGCCCGATGGTGCGTCCGCGTCGAACGCGCGCGAGCGCAAGCTGCGTGAACAGCGGGACGGTCGTATCCGCGCCCCATGAAATCGCCAGCGGCAACACGTAGCGTTCGGTATGGCGCCCGACGTCGGCTTCGATCTCCGTGAAGGCGAAACCGGCGTCGGGGATCGTCGTTAGCGCGGCGAGCCGCACCGCGTGAAGCTTTTGGTCCTTCGAGGCGAACCAGCGGCGACGGCTGAGATAGGAGGGCAACACTTCCGATTCGAGCAGCCGCACGTTTTCGGGCGTGGGGCCCGTTTGTCCCGTGCGCAGCACGAGCGTGACGAACTCCGGCAATTGCTCGGAGCCGGGCTGCGACCGCGACGGGCTATCCTCGCTGTTGCAGAGCATGAACCAAAGGAAGCCGTAGGGCGGAAACGTCAACAGATACGTGAGCTGGCCGATCGCCGGAAACACCGAATCGGCCGTCATCTCGACGGGTACGCGGCCGGCGAATTCGGACAGATCGAGCTCGACCGCCTGCGGCGCGCGCGAAAGATTCGTCACGCAAAGAATCGGCGCCTCGCCTTCCATTTCGCGCAGATACGCGAGTATCTTGCGGTTCGACGGGCGCAGGAAGCGGACCGTACCGCGACCGAACGCGCGTTTCGAGCGGCGCGTGGCCAGCATGCGGCGCGTCCAGTTCAGCAGCGAGTGCGGGTCGCGCGTCTGCGCTTCCACGTTGACGGCGTCGAAGCCGTACAGGGTGCCCATGACGGGTGGCAGGACGAGTTGCTCGGGGTCCGCGCGCGAAAAGCCGCCATTGCGGTCCGACGACCATTGCATCGGCGTGCGGACGCCGTCGCGGTCGCCGAGGTGGATGTTGTCGCCCATGCCGAGCTCGTCGCCGTAGTAGATCACGGGCGTGCCCGGCATCGACAACAGCAGCGAGTTGATGAGTTCGATGCGGCGCCGATCGCGCTCCATCAGCGGCGCGAGCCGTCGACGAATGCCGAGATTGAGCCGCGCGCGCCGGTCGCTCGCGTAGGTATTCCACAAGTAGTCGCGTTCGGAATCGGTCACCATCTCGAGCGTGAGCTCGTCGTGGTTGCGCAGGAAGATGGCCCATTGGCACGTGGGCGGCAGCTCCGGCGTTTGCCGCATGATGTCGGTGATCGGAAAACGATCCTCGCTCGCGATCGCCATGTAGATGCGCGGCATCAGCGGGAAGTGAAACGCCATGTGACATTCGTCTTCCTGGCCGAAGTATTCCTGCACGTCCTCCGGCCATTGGTTGGCCTCGGCAAGCAGCATCCGGTTCGGATACTCGGCGTCGATCGTGGCGCGAATGCGCTTGAGGATCGCGTGCGTTTCCGGCAGATTCTCGTTGCTCGTGCCTTCTCGCTCCACGAGGTAAGGCACTGCATCGAGCCGCAGTCCGTCGATGCCCATGTCGAGCCAAAAGCGCATGACTTGCAGCACTTCGCGCAGCACGGCGGGGTTGTCGAAGTTCAGATCGGGTTGATGCGAGTAGAAGCGATGCCAGTAATAGGCGCCCGCGACGGGGTCGTGCGTCCAGTTCGACGGCTCGGTATCGATGAAGATGACGCGCGTGCCTTCATACTTCTTGTCCGTATCGGACCACACGTAGTAATTGCGATGATTGGACCCGGGCTTGGCGCGGCGCGCGCGTTGGAACCACGGGTGCTGATCGGACGTGTGATTGATGACGAGCTCGGTCACGACACGCATGCCGCGCGCGTGCGCGCCTTGGATGAGGTGGCGCAAGTCGGCGAGCGTGCCGTAATCGGGGTGCACGCCGCGATAATCGGCGATGTCGTAGCCATCGTCGCGGCGCGGCGACGGATAGAACGGCAGCAGCCAGATCGTGTTGACGCCGAGCTCGGCGATGTAGTCGAGCTTGGCGATGAGGCCGGGGAAATCGCCGACGCCGTCGTTGTTCGCATCGAAGAACGACTTCACGTGCACCTGATAGATGATCGCGTCCTTGTACCACAGCGGATCGTCCGACAACGGTGCGCCCGCCGCGCGCCGCGAAGCGCGCGCGCGTTTTCCCGACTCCGACTGCGCGGCGGCCGAATCCAGGGATTGATCTTCACGCTTCATGGTGCATCTCCGAGGCGCCGTGTCCGCTGTGTCCATCGTGTCCGATTGGGCTCGCGGCCGTATGGGCACGCTCGTCGCGCGGCAAACCCGCGGCGGGCGCGATACGCCAAATGGCGAAAGGCCGCGCGTCGGGCTCGATCCTTACGTGCTGCCGCCGGCCGCGCCATTCGAAGCGCTGGCCCGTGACGAGATCGGCGACGGCAAGCGCGTCCCATTCCTGCATGCGCCAGTGCTCGAACATGTGCCAGGGCAGTTCGAGATCGGTGTCTTGCGGCCCGAACGGATCGAGGCTGATCGCGACGAGAATCACGTTTTCGCGCGAGCGCGTCGCCTTTTCGAAAAAGAGAACGCGGTCGTTGTGAGCGGTCAGGAACGTGAGACCCAGATGCGAATGCAGTGCGGGATTGGCACGCCGAATGCGATTGAGCGCGGTGACCACGTCGACGATATTGCCGGGTCGATGCCAATCCCACGCGCGCAACTGATACTTCTCCGAGTCGAGATATTCCTCGCTGCTCGGCAAGGCGGCCGCTTCGCACAACTCGAAGCCGCAATAGACACCCCATAGGCCGGACAGCGTGGCGGCCAAGGCCGCGCGGATCATGAAGCCGGCGCGACCTTGCGCCTGCAGATGGCGAGGATTGATGTCGGGCGTATTGACGAAGAAGTTCGGCCGGAAGAACTCGCGCACGTTCGTCTGCGTGAGCTCGGTCAGGTACTCCGTGAAATCGCGTTTCGATTCGCGCCACGTGAAGTAGGTGTACGACTGGGAAAAGCCGAGCTTCGCGAGGCGGTACATGAGGCGCGGGCGCGTGAATGCTTCCGAGAGGAAGATGACACCGGGCTCGCGCGAACGAATATCGGCGATCATCCACTCCCAGAACGGCAACGGTTTCGTGTGCGGATTGTCGACGCGAAAGATCCGCACGCCCGCATCGATCCAGAACGCGATGATGTCGCGCAGCGCGAGCCACAGCGCGGGCTTGGCATCGTGCGCGTAGAACTCGGGATTGACGATGTCCTGGTACTTCTTCGGCGGATTCTCGGCGTAGCGCAGCGTGCCGTCGGGTCGCCACGCGAACCACGTCGCGTGCTCGGTCAGCCACGGGTGATCGGGTGCGCATTGAATCGCGAAGTCGAGTGCGATTTCGAGCCCGTTCGCATGGGCGGCGCAAAGCATGCGCTTGAAGTCGTCGAGCGTGCCGAGTTCGGGGTGCACGGCCGTGTGACCACCTTCGTCGCTGCCGATCGCATACGGGCTGCCGACGTCGTCCGGCTGCGCTTTGAGCGTGTTGTTGCGGCCCTTGCGATTGATCTTGCCGATCGGATGGATCGGCGGGAAGTAAAGGACGTCGAAGCCCATGTCCCGAATGCGCGGCAGTTGTGCGATCACGTCGTCGAACGTGCCGTGGCGCGTGGGATCGCGGCTCATCGAACGCGGGAAGATCTCGTACCAGCTTGCGAAACGAGCCGCGGCGCGTTCGGCGTCGATGCGATAGATCGTCGCATCGCGTGTGAGAAACGGGCGATGTCGCGACTTCGCGACGGCTTCGGCCGTCTCGGGTGCAAGTACGGCTTCGAGCCGCGCTGCGTGGCTCGCATTGCCGAAGCGCATCGCGATGCGCTTCAGTTCGGCGATGGCAGCGTGCTGCGCTTCGTGTCCGCGATGCTCTTGATGAATCTGCTGTTGCGCGCCCGTTTCGTCGGCCGTCTCGGCCTCGGCCAATATGCGGGCTAGCAGATGGCGCGCCTCTTCGAGTTCGAGTTCGACCGATTGATTGGCATCGAGCTTTTTGCGGATGTGATCGACGAGCGAAGCGAAATCGTCGCGCCATGCAACGACCGTGAACTCATGGCGACCGACGCGCGTGAGCGTGATGCGGCCTTGCCAAAGGTCGAGACCGGCGGGCTCGGCCGGTTGCATCGGGGTCTCGCGCCAGGCGGTTTCATCGATGGCGCGCCAGATCACGGCGGCCGCGATCTTGTCGTGGCCTTCGCCGAAGATTGCCGCGCCGATTTCGATCTCTTCTCCCACGACGCGCTTCGCGACGAAACGCCCGCCGTCGACGCTGGGCGTGACGCTTTCGATCGCGATGCGTGGCGCGGCGAGTGCTTCCATAGCCAAGGCCGTTGCGCCGCGCTTCGTGGCGCGCCGCGCGGCCACGTTCGGGCACGGCTGCGCGCGATAGATGCGCGCTTCGCCCGGGTCGAGGGCACAGGCGGGCAGCGGCTCGGCTTCGTCCCTGCATGGGCGCCCGAGCGGCTTGAACGCCGCGAAGTTGCCGGGAACGCCGTCGAGCAAGCGAGCCGGCTCGAGGAACGCCGGCCGGCTCAAGTCGGGGTTGACGACGAGCAGCACGGCCGTGCGCGCATCGCGTAGGTCGAAGCAGTCGCCGCGGAGCATCGCGGCGACATTCGATCCGGCCGCCGAAAGTTGCCGCGCTTCACCGACGGTTGCCAGCAAAGGCGTTTGCCGTTGCAGCGCGTTGGCCTGTTTGATGGCGTCGCATAGATCGAAGCGCGCGGCCGCGCACGCGTCGCGGTACCGCTGCGCATTGCCGCTCGTGTGCGAGAGCGGCTCTGCAACCCCATATTCGAAGCCCATCGGCACGAGCCAGCCGGTGCCGAGCGAGACACTCGTCACGATTGCGCGGCGATAGGCGCGCTCGATTACGACCGCATCCGCGGCATAGGCGAATTCACTCGAAAGGCGCGACCCATAGGGCGCTTCGGGAAACGCGATCGGCGCGCCGACGCGCGCGAGCGCCGCATGTTCCTCGGCCAGCCAGGTTTCGCGGAAATCCCACCAGCGCACGGACGAAAAGACGCTGTCGAACTGCGCTCGCTCGAGGCGCGCGAGATCGTCGCGCGCAAGCCCCGGCGTCGCGGCCAGCATACGCACGTCCTCGCGCCGCGCATGCACTGCCGCGCGCAGTTCGAGCCACATGTCGATCGGCACGCGATGCGGCGAGTCGAAGCGGAAGCCGGCCACGCCGGCATCGGTCAGCGCGATGAGCCGCTCGTTCCACCAGCGGCCGAACTGCGCCGCAGCGTGCGGATCGCCGAAGTTGGCATAGGCCGCGTTGTCCTCGTGGCGCGCATGGCGCGGATCGAGCCGAACGCGCGCCGGCTCGTAGGGATGAAACCATTGCGGATGCGTGCGCAGCAGTTCGCCGTCGGCCGCGACCCGATCGAGCACGACGTCGACGAGCAATGCGAGACCCGCGGCGCGGGCAGCCTCCGCAAGTCGACGCAGGCCGTTGTCGGCATCGTCGGCGGTGCCGAAGATCGCGTGCAGCCGTGCGTGATCGGCGGTGAGCTGCGAGTGGCCGGCTTGCCCCGTGGCGAAAGGCGAGCCGATCAGGACGTGGTCGAAGCCGAGTGCCGCCGCGCGCTCGAAGTGAGCGGGCCAAGCCTCGAGCGGCCCGACGAGTAGAGGGTGAAGAAAGTAAATCCGCGGCGCATAGGCGTGACGATATTCCATCGGTCCGTTCCAGTTCGTCCGGGCGATGTGGATGCACGTCCACCGTGCGATCGCATCGCGTTGTCAGGCGGCGTTCGATGATCCGCGCATCGGCACGGGCAACGGCACGAAGAGGCGGAGACATGAGCGCGCGAGTGAGCGGAAAGCACGATGCATGCCGCCGTGCCCTGAGCGGGCCCGCATTCGACGAACGGATGGCGTCGGTGGCGTCAAGTATGCGCGCGTTGGCCGAGGCCGGCATGCGCTTTTCCGTGCCTGCGGCTGTGACATGTGGCTTAGCGTCGACTAGTCTTCATGATGCGATCATCAGCTCGGCGCGGTGTAAATGTGACAGGCTGCGGCGCATTTTTACATCGATGATCGATGTAGATGTCGATTGCGGTGCGCGTCGTTCGTCGTCTATCGCGCGTGCGTCGTGCGCGCGCGTGAATCTCGGTACACGGAAAGGAGACGCTGTGCAGAAAGTCACCCCGTTTCTTTGGTTCGACGATCAAGCCGAACAGGCAGCCGCGTTTTATACGTCCGTATTCGACCGATCGAAAATCGTCGACGTCATGCGGTATACGGATGCCGGCCCCGGCGAGCGAGGCAGCGTGATGAGCGTGACGTTCGAGCTCGACGGACAAACCTTCATCGCGCTGAACGGCGGTCCGAATCCGCAGTTTGCGTTTTCCCCGGCCATTTCGTTCTTCATCCACTGCCGGACGCAGGAGGAGGTCGACACGCTGTGGGAGAAACTCGGCGAGGGCGGCGACCGGCTGCAATGCGGATGGCTGCGGGACAAGTTCGGCGTGACGTGGCAAGTCGTGCCGACCGTGCTCGGCGATATGCTGCGCGACGAGGACGGCATGCGGGCGGCGCGCGTCATGCGGGCGATGATGCAGATGTGCAAGCTCGATATAGCGCAGTTGCGGCGCGCGTACGATGGGGAAGGGGCCTAATGCGTGGCGCTCGGTCGGCGCACCGGCGAAGTGGATGTAATCGTAAAGCGGGCGAGATCGTTTCCAATCAAACGATCATTGGGCTTTGCTCCTATGGATCGACGTATGCCGATTGTCTAAACGCGGCGACGCGGCTATAGTCGCAGCCAGTGGGCGCCGCCCGCGGGTTATTACCGATAACGAAAGTACCGATAACGAAAGACCGCCACGGCAAGGGCGGCATTCAAGACCGGAGTCGGGGGGCGAACCGTCGGCGGCTGTCGGCGGTGTCTTGGACACGATGCTGGAGCCCACATGACAGATGCGCGAACCAGCCAGCCACGCGAGAGGGAGCCGGCTTCGGCCCGCAGGCAATTCCTCGTCGGCGCCGGCGCTTCGGCGGCGGCCCTGGCTTTCACCGCCGCGATCGGGTTGCCGTTCACCGTGCGGTGCGCATTCGCGTTCGCTCCGCCGGCCGGCGGCGGGCTGGACGCTTTCACGGCGCTTTCGCAGCAGCTCACGGGGCGCACGAGCCTGAACGCGACGCTCGCTTCGCGCATCTACGACGCGCTCTCCAAAGCCGATAGCGCTTTCGTCTCCAACGTCGCCGCGCTGAACGCCTGGCTCAAGACGCACGCCGGTGTGCCGAGCGATACCGTGACCGCCGCGCTGGCAAGCGACGATCCACGTTTGGCCAAAACGGTCGGCCACGTCATGCGCGCCTGGTATCTTGGGCTCGTGGGTGAACTGCCGACGGTTCAGGTGGTGGCGTACGAGCATGCGCTGATGTTCGACCCCGTACACGACGTGCTGACGATCCCCTCGTATTGCCGGGACGTGCCGTTCTACTGGGCGCAGAAACCGGCCGGTGTTTGACGTGGCCATGACGCGACGGGAGCGGCGTGTGCTTTGCTCCGTAGTCCCCGCATTCGGCACTGCAAAAGAACGAAATAGGCGAAGCGCTTATGGCAAACAACCCTTCTGCCGACGTCGTGATCGTCGGCTCGGGCGTGGCGGGCGGTCTCGTCGCGCATCAACTGGCGCTGGCGGGCGCGTCGGTCATCATCCTCGAAGCGGGGCCGCGTATTGAACGCTGGCAAATCGTCGAGAACTTTCGGAACTCGCCGGCCAAGAGCGATTTCGCGACGCCGTATCCGTCGACGCCGTACGCACCGCATCCCGAATACTCGCCCGACAACGGCTATCTGATCCAAAAGGGCGACTATCCCTACAACTCGCAATACCTGCGCCTCGTCGGCGGCACGACGTGGCACTGGGCCGCAGCCGCGTGGCGCTTGCTGCCGTCCGATTTCAAGCTGAAGACGATGTACGGCGTCGGCCGCGATTGGCCGTTTCCGTACGAGGCGCTCGAGCCCTGGTATTACGACGCGGAGATCGAACTCGGCGTGTCCGGGCCCGATGCGTCGATCGATCTCGGCTCGCCGCGCGCCAAGCCCTATCCGATGGCGCAATTGCCGCTGTCCTACATGGATACGCGTTTTAGCGACGTGCTGAACGCCAACGGCTTCAAGGTCGTGCCCGAGCCGGTCGCACGCAACAGCCGCCCTTACGATCAGCGTCCGATCTGCTGCGGCAACAACAATTGCATGCCGATTTGCCCCATCGCGGCGATGTACAACGGCATCGTGCATGCCGAGAAAGCGGAACGCGCCGGTGCGAAGCTGATCGACCAAGCGGTCGTCTATCGAATCGAAGCGGACGACCAAGGGCTTATTTCGGCCGTGCACTACAAGGACCCCTCGGGCGGCACGACGCGCGTCAGCGGCAAGCTGTTCGTGCTCGCCGCGAACGGCATCGAAACGCCGAAACTGATGCTGATGTCGACGTCGGACAAATTTCCGCACGGCATCGGCAATCGCTCCGATCAGGTCGGACGCAATTTGATGGACCATCCGGGCACGGGCGTGAGTTTCCTCGCGAACGAAGCGCTCTGGCCGGGGCGCGGCCCGATGGAGATGACGTCGGTCGTCAATTTCCGCGACGGCGCATTCCGCTCCGATTACGCTTCGAAGAAACTGCATTTGTCGAACGGCGTGGCGACGATGTCGGTGACTGCCGCTTTGATCGACAAGGGCGTGACCGGTGCGGAATTCGACCGGCAGATTCGGGATCGTGCGGCGCGCACCTTGACGATCAACAGCTTCCACGAACACCTGCCCGAGCCTCAGAACCGCATCGTGCCGTCTTCGAGCCGCAAGGACGCACTCGGCATCGCGCAGCCCGAGATCTATTACTCGATCAACGATTACGTCAAGAAGAGCGCGGCGAATACGCACGAACTCTATGCGCAGATCGCGGGTTTGTTCGGCGGTACCGAGGTGGCGTTCGACGACCATTTCGCGCCGAACAACCACATCATGGGCACGACGATCATGGGCGCCGATCCGCAAGATTGCGTCGTCGATGCCGATTGCCGCACGCACGATCATCCGAATCTGTTCCTCGCGACGAGCGGCGTGATGCCGACCGCCGCTTCGGTCAATTGCACGCTGACGATCGCCGCGCTTGCGTTGCGGCTCGCCGACAAGCTCAAGCATGAGCTCTGATTGCGCGACGACTCGATGAGACCTCCGATGACGAACCTGCGACTCCGTTCCGAAGCGATCGACCCGCGTCACGGTTCGACGCAGCACGGCGCGCGGCGCCGCCCGATGCGCATGGCCGGCTTGGCGGCGGCCTTCTCGGTTTTCGCTTTGTATCTCGCGTGGCATGCGTCGAACGATCGCGAGACCTCGCCGGCCGACGAGTTGCCGCTGTCCATTGCACAGGCGCAAGGCGCGAGCGAAGTCGCGACGGCCCGGGCATCGGGGGCGAATGCGGCCTCGGCGGCGGCCGTTTCGTCTGCGGCGAACGCGTCCGCGCCGATGGACGCCGACACGGCCGATCTCGTCAAGCGCGGCGAATATCTGGCGCGCGCCGGCGATTGCATCGCATGCCACACGGCGGACAAGAGCCGGCCTTTTGCGGGCGGTCTGCCGATCGGTACGCCATTCGGCACGCTCTATACGCCGAACATCACGCCTGATCCCGATACCGGAATCGGGCGCTGGACCGATGCCGATTTCGTCCGTGCGATGCAGCAGGGCATCGGCAAAGGCGGCGAGCATTTGTATCCGGCATTCCCGTATGCCGAGTACACGCGCGTGACCGAGCGCGACGTGCTCGCCATTCGCGCTTATCTGAACACGCTGACGCCGATCCGTTACACGCCGCCGCGCAACGAACTGAGCTTTCCCTTCAACCAGCGTTGGCTGATGTTCTTCTGGAATCTGTTCAACTTCCACGAAGGCCGCTTCGTGCCCGATCCGAAGCAAAGCCCGCAATGGAACCGCGGCGCTTATCTCGTCGAAGGTCTCGCGCATTGCGAGGAATGCCATACGCCGCGCAACTTCATGCAGGGGCTGAAATCGAGCGATCGCTTTTCGGGCGAAGTGCAAGCGGGCTGGCACGCATTCAACATTACGCCGGACAAGGCCGGCGGGATCGGCAATTGGAGCGACGACGACGTCGCCCATTACCTTGCCACGGGCGTCGTGCCGGGACGGGCCAACGCGGCCGGCCCGATGGGTGACGTAGTGGAGAACAGCACGCAGTATTTGACGTCCGACGATCTGCGCTCGATGGCTGTCTATCTGCGCTCGGTGCCGCCGATTGCGGGTGGTCAAACGCGTGCGCGCGATCAATGGGGCCGCCCCGCCGACGATGTGTTGCGTCTGCGCGGCACGCGCGTGACAGGGGTGGACGGTGCGCAATTGTTCGTGGGGAACTGCGCGAGTTGCCACAACTGGACGGGCCAGGGCGTCGGCGGTGCGGCACCGCTTGCGTATCCATCGCTGATCCACAACAGCGCGGTCGGTGTCGCCGATGCCGGCAATTTGGCGATGGTCATCCTGTATGGCGTGAATCGCCGGACGAAAGACGTCCACGTGATGATGCCGGGCTTCGGCGATGAATTGAACGACGACCAAATTGCCGCGATCGCGAACTACGTGACGCAGCATTTCGGCGATCCGAAGGCGACCATGACGGCCGCCGACGTCGCCAAATTGCGCACGCGTCAACCATAGCGGCCGTGCGTGCCGGCGCGATCCAAACGCGACTTGGGCGCACGGGCCACCGCGCCGGACTATGATTGCCCGTATGGATACGACAAGCGAGGCCTATCCCATCGTCCGCCGGCATGCGGTGAATACCGCCGGCCGCGATTTCGTCGTCGGCGATCTGCATGGTTGTGTCGATGCGTTGCGCTACTTGCTGCGCGAGATCGTGTTCGATCCTACGTGCGACCGGCTCTTCTCCGTCGGCGATTTGATCGATCGCGGCAGCCAATCCGAAGAGGCGCTGGCATTGCTCGACAAGCCGTGGTTCTTCCCCGTGCTCGGCAACCACGAAGACGCGCTATGCCTAGTCGCCGAAGGCGCCATGCGGCGCAGCGCCTGGGATTCGCTCGGGGGCGGGTGGGCGCAAGCGTTGCCGGACCGCATTCTGCGTGGTTATGCGCGGTGGTTGCGAACCTTGCCGCTCGTGCGCGTCGTCGGCAGCGGAGCGCGCCGCTTCAACGTCTTGCATGCGGAATTTTTCGGCGACGACGCTGCGCTCGACGTCGGCATCTTCACCGAGCGCGTGCGCCAGCAGTTGCTGTGGGGAAGGGAACTCGCGCTCGGCAGCGGCATGGTGGAGCGGCAGGCCGGCCTATCGCCGACCTACTGCGGCCACACGCCGATGCGCGAGATGGGACGCATCGGCGCGCAAATCTTCATCGACACGGGCGCATTCGCGGCGACGGGCAAGCTGACCGTCACCGAGGCATTGACGCCGCGCGCGTGGTCGGTGTCGGTCGAACAGGCACTGGCCGAAGGAGCGGACCAGATGTCGCTGCCGTAGGTGGCTGACGAAACAGCGCATCACCCGATCTGATTGAGCTCGAACACGCTATCGATCGCGTGGCCGTTCCAGTTGTATTCCAAATACGCGGCATGGCGGCAGTCGCGCAGCAGTGTTGTCTTGAACGCGGCAAGACATTCGCCGGACGAATCGCGCACGGAGGGATAGACGATGCCTGCCGCGCCCGCTTCCCGCAGGCGACGCCCGAGCGCCTGGCCCGCCGAATAGTTGGCCGGAGCCAGCACGGCGGCATCGAGCGTCGGATCGTTGCGCAGGTCGATCGACTCGCCGCGCGCGAGTACCGTATAAAGGCGCATCTGTTGCCGTAGCGGCGGCTCGTTCGTCGCCGCGAGAAACAAGGCGGCGTGATAGCGCGTTTCGGCAACGGCCGTGCGCGCCTCGCGCGCGCAATAGAAGATGCCGTAGCTGCCGTCGGAGAACCGGCTGCCGAGCGGATTCAGATGCGTGAACGCCGCCATGATCGGTCCGCAGCCGGGGCCGAAGCAGCGCTCCTCGGGCGGAACGAGATCGAGCTCGCCCACTTCGGTGCGCAAGCGATCGTTCGTCATCGCTTCGAGCGCATAGAGGGCTTCGAAATCCTCGGACGATGCGACGCGATCGAACAGATTGACGGCGGGAAAGCGCGTCTGAATCACGCGATACGCCGGCGACCAATCGATGTGGGCGAGGCGCTGGAGGGAGAACCAGTTTTCGGCCTTCGTCACGCCCATCCGCCCCGCATGGCATCGAGATATTGCCGTACCGCGACCAGATCGCTGACGTTGCCCGCCAGCATGCGATCGAGCGCGCTGTTTCCGCCGAACGGGGGAGCGCTGTTCGGCCGCTTGACCCATGCATCGGCGGCGGCGGGCTCGGGCAGCAGGATTTGCAACGCCTTATAGATGCCGAGCAGCAGCGATAGGCGCTCGAGCGTATCGCGCGAGAGCCGCGCGGTGCCGGGCGCAGCCTTCCATTTGAAGAACGTCGAGCGGCCGGGCGAGCCAAGTAGAACGAGTTGCTCGTCGATGGCGAGCCCCCAGTCCCGGGCGATATTGAAAAACGCACGCAGGCCGGCTGCCGACATGTCGGCAATCGACGGGGCCCCTGGCGCGTGCTTCAGCGCGTGCGGGGCGGCAGTGGACAGGCGATGGACCGCGGCAGGCGACATGATGAATCTCTAGTTGAACCACTGTTTTATATTAGTCTATTTGTGGATTAATGCAAGACGACTGCGCTGCGCGCTGTGCTTTCGTCCGGCCTGCGGTAGATTGACGGCTCGCGCGCCGCATGGCGCCCGTGCTTTCTTCTCAGACGACAGGGGATTCGGTTCGATGACGGTGACGATACGCAAGATCGAAGCGCGTGACGAAGCGCGCTGGCGCGAGCTATGGGACGGCTACACGCGTTTTTACGAACGGGAACCGTCGGAGGCGATTACGCGCCACGCGTGGTCGCGTATCCTCGACGAGCGCTCGCCCGTTCATGCAACCGTCGCCGAGCATGACGGCGAAGTCATAGGCATCGCCAACTACGTGATTCACGAAAGCACGTCGTTGCCCACGCCAGTCTGTTACTTGCAGGACCTTTTCGTCGATCCGGCCGTGCGTGCGGGCGGGGTGGGGCGCCAACTGATCGATTGGTTGCTCGAGGAGGCGCGCCGGCAAGGTTGGTCGCGCGTCTATTGGACGACGAAGGAAAACAACTACCGGGCGCGCGCGCTCTACGATAGCTATACGCCGCGCAGCGAGTTCGTGCAGTATCGAATCGATAGGCGTTGATCGCGCGGCCGTGCCATGCGGTCGTGCCGTGCCGTACCGTCGTGCCACTCCACCGGGCGCCCGTTCGCCGCTATGTGCGCGCCAGCGATTTCGCGAGCGAGCGCAGCGCGTCGGAAGAACGGCGTTCGCGCACGCGCGAGTACATGACGACGTGCGATTCGGGCAGCGGCGGCAAGCCAAGCTTCTGGCCGACGTCGACGACGCCGGCCGGCGCCACGCGCCGGGCGAGCGCCGATACGGCGAGCCCTGCCGAGATCGCAGCACCGATCGCGGCGATGCCGCCGCCCACGAACGTCTCTTCCCATTCGATCGACGCGCGCTCGAGCGCACGCACCGCGGCTGTGCGCACGCCGCAAGGCGCCAACAGCACGGCGAGCGGCAGCGGCGCGCCGGCGGGCGGCATCCAGTCGGGCGCCGCGAGCCAGACGAGCGGCTCGACGAACAGCGCCTCGCCGTCCGGCGCGCCATGCGTGCGTGCGGTTCGCGCTGCGACCTCATCGGGCTCGTATCGCACGATGGCGGCGTCGAGCTGCCGGTCGTCGTACTGAGCGACGAGCGTAGCGGACGAACCCAAATGCATCTCGAGGACGAGGCGCGGATCGTGCCGATGCAAGCTCGCGACGAGTGGCGCGAGATCCGGCCCCGCCACGTGCTCGCTGAGCCCGACTTTGAGCCGCCGCCGTTCCGTGCCGAGCGAACCCAACGCGCGGTCATGCGCTTGCAGGAGCTCGCGCGCGGCGTCGAGAAATGCGCCCCCAGCCGCGGACAAACGCACCGAACGCGGCGTGCGCTCGAACAACGGCTTGCCGACATGCGCCTCCAACCGCTTGACCTTGAGGCTGACCGCCGACTGCGTCGTGCCGAGCAGGTCGGCGGCGCGCGTGAAGCTGCGCAAATCGGCAACGTGGACGAACGCACGCACGGCATCGAGATCAAGTACTTTCATTTCAAATGTAAATGATAGAAATCAATATAGATTTGTGTTAATTATGAATGATGTGCCGTATTCTGCCTACATCTGATGACCGATGACCTGCTGACACTCAACGGAGAAACGCCATGCCACTCGCACGTATTTCGCTCCCCGCCGGCCGCTCGGCCGAGTACAAGAAGGCATTGACCGATGGCGTGCTGCGCGCGCTCGTCGAGACGTTCAACGTCCCGAAAGACGACCAATTCATGGTGCTGACCGAGCATGCGGCCGAAGATTTGATCTACAACCGCAACTACCTCGGTATCGAGCGCAGCGACGGTTTCGTCATGATTCAGTTGACGGTCAGCAACACGCGGCCGCTCGAAAAGAAGCGTGCGCTCTATCGCCGCATCGTTGAGCTACTGGCCGATAACCCGGGCGTCCGAAAGGAGGATGTCTTCATCAATCTGCTCGAGGTTTTGCCGGAGAACTGGTCGTTCGGCAACGGCGAGGCGCAATACGTTCCAGGCTGAATGGGCGGCTCGCCCCCCACGGCGAAAGTGTCCGCGCTTACTTTTGTCGCAGTTCGCCGCTCCGAGCGTGTGTAACATGAACGGTGCACATCAGCTTGAGGAGCGACGATGTCGGGCACCGTTGAACTCGTGCTTGCGGTCGAGCGCGCGGCCGCAAGCGCATGGATGGCCGGTCCTATCGAGTCCGAGGGGCGCGGCCGCGCGACTCGCCAAGCGGCAGCGCATAGGGAAGGGAGCGCCGCCGAGAAGGTGACGCGGGCGAGCCGTGGCAGTCCAGGCGCGCAAGCGAAGGCGCGCGAGGACATCGGAGCGGCGATTGCCGATGCGCTGAGCAGAATGCCGGGCATCGCCGAGTTACACGCCGTCGAGCCGTGGACGGTGCGTGCGTTCGTCGAGCCGCACGGTGCCTGGCGCGTCACGTTGTTGGATGCGGAGGACGGCGTTCGCCGCATCACGGCTACGCGCGCGAATGAAGCTACCCCTGGCGTGTGGCGATGCGAGACGATGTGCGATGAGCCGTTCGAGGCCGGCGCCCCGCTCGCGCTCAACGACGCTATTCCCCCATCGCTTAGAGACGTGCTCGGCAAGCCCGACAAATTGGCGCAGGCGCCGACGCTCGTGGTTCGTCGGGGTATTTGGCGCTGGAGCGGAGCCGATGGTGCCGTCGTCGACATCGAGCTGCACGACGCGCGGGACGCAACAAGCGCGGTAAGCGATAGGCTGGACGGCGCGACGGCGGGGCCGATCGCCCAGACGGGGTCCACGGCGCCGGCCGCCGATGCCAAGCCGATTGCATTTTGCGAATTGCGGCTTTCGGCGCACGTCGAGGGCGGCCAGCGCTCGATCGAAGTCGACCCATCGACGGCCGCCGCGCAAGCGGAATTTTCGGAGGTCATCAAGACATCCGCTGCCGCGCCGGCTCCGCACCCCGAGCCGGCGGCTGCCGCGCTGCAAGCACTGTTCACGGTGGCCGGCATGTTGGCCGATACGCTACCGATTTTCCCGACATTGACGGACGGCTACGCGCGAGCCTGCGTGATGACCGAACGCGAGGCGCCGGCGCGGGCGGCTCGCATCGATGTGTCCGATGCGAAACGGCCGCACGACGCTTTGATCGAGGTAGGGGCGAACGTCGCCCGCCAGTGGTTCGGCAACGAGGCTGGCGTGCGCGACGGCACCGACGCCGAATTCGTGCATCAGATGCGCGTTGCCATGCGCCGGCTAAAGACATTGCTCAAGACGTTTCCGCGCTGGGTCGATGAGATGTGGAAGCGCACGGTCGCGCCCGACCTCGACTGGCTCGCCGGTTTGCTCGGGCAAGCGCGCGACCTCGACGTCTTCGTCGACACGATGCTGCCCGCGCTGGCCGCGGCCGATGTCGACGCGACAACCTGGCAATCGTTGCAGACGCGTGCGGCCGCGCGGCGCGACGAAGCGCGTGCGCAAGTGCGGGAGGCCCTGCGCACGCGCCGCTATGCGGCGCTGTCCCTCGCTTGGCTTCGATGGCTCGCGGTGCAGCGCCTATCTTCGGGACCGCCCGCGATGGCCGACAAGGCGCTCACCGCCTACGCGGCAAAACGCGCCCGTAAGCATTACGTGCGGTTGGTCGCGAAGCCCGTGCTGACGTCGCTGACGCCCGCCGAGCGCCATCGTCGACGCATCGAGGCCAAGCGCCTGCGATACACGCTCGAGTTTTTCGAGTCGCGGGTGTCGCGCAAGACGCGACGCAAGGTGGCCAAGCAGCTCGGGCGAATCCAAAGCGTGCTCGGCGATGGCAGCGATGCCACGGCGGCGTTGCGTTTCCTCGAAGCGCTCGACGTGCCGCCTTACGAGCACGGTTTTGCGCGCGGCTGGTGCGAAGCGGTGAATCGCTGGTCCGCGGCGGAGGGTGAACGGTTGTTGCAGGACTTGGGCAAACCGAAGATCGTGCGCGAGCCCTGACCTCCCCATCCTACGCGCGGGGCCCGCCGCCTATAATTTCGACTTCCGTCTGTCTCCATGCCCCTCATGAGCGAACACATCCCGTCATCGGCTCCTTCCTCCGCGGGCGGCAGCCCGGCCGCACCGCTCGAACTGGGCGGCTCGGTTTGGCTCCGGGCGGGGCGGGAAACGCTCGGCGGCGCGGCGCGCATTGCGCTGTTGGCCGCGATCCGCGAAACAGGATCGATCACGGCTGCCGCCAAGGCGGTCGGCATCAGCTACAAGGCGGCATGGGATGCGGTCGATGCGATGAACAATCTCGCGGGCGAGGCGCTCGTCACGCGTTCGGTGGGCGGCAAGGGCGGTGGCGGCACGACGCTGACGCCGCGTGCTCATCGCCTGATCGAAACTTTCCACGCGGTCGAGCGCGAGCACCGCAGGTTCATCGAACGCGCGAGCGCGGCGATCGACCATTTCGCGGGCGATTGGGCATTGATCGGAAGAATCGGCATGAAGACGAGCGCGCGCAATCAGCTATACGGGACGGTGTCGTGCGTGACGCGCGGCAGTGTCAACGACGAGATTTCGCTGGCGCTGCCGGGCGGGCAGATGATCGTCGCAGTGGTGACGCACGAGAGCACCGAGACGTTGGGGTTGGTCGTCGGCGCCCCTGCGCTCGCGCTCGTGAAGGCATCTTGGGTGATGCTCGTGGTGGACGATGCCGACGCGGTCCAGCCGCTGCGCTTGTCTGCCCGCAATCAGCTACGCGGCGTGGCCACGCAGGTCACGCGCGGCGCCGTCAACACCGAAGTGTCGCTGGCGCTCGACGGCGCAACAGGCTCGCCGACCGATGTCGATTCTCCGGTGGTCACCGCCGTCGTGACGAACGAAAGTGCCGACACGCTCGGCCTTGCCGCGGGCAAGCGGGCAACCGCCGTTTTCAAGGCGTCGAGCGTGATTCTCGGCACGGCCGACTGAGATTGCCTGGGACGGGACGGCGATTAGACGAAGGAAGGCGCGAGTGCCGCGCTACGGCCCGCGGGGGGCGCAATCACAGGGTGGGGCGCTTCATGACCCGCTTTCCACCGAGCGCGGATGAACGGCCGCTCGCGGCCGGACAAGTGCAGGGCGATATGGGTGATCCAATGCTGGGTCGGCACGCGCACGTCGTGCAGGGCCGCCGTTAGCATCAGCAGACTGACGGCGACGGGCACGGCCGACAATTTGCCGGCCTTGGTATCCCAGGCCCACCACACGAACAGGACGGCGGCCAGCGCGCCGACGACACAGCCGGCTACGGCTTCGGACGGCGAGTGCGCGCTGAGCACGACGCGCGACAGGCCCACCGCAAGCCCGGCCGCGATGCCGCAGGCGACGCCGAACAGGCGGATGCTGGCTCGGGTCGGCAACAGCGTAAGAAAGAACGCGACAGGATAGACGGCGGTCGAGAGCATCGAATGTCCACTGACCCCCGTGAAGTCCCATGCACGTATCCCGACGCCCCAGCCGAGAAAAGCGATCTTGGTGAGCGCGACGACGGCCGCCGCCGCACCGACGATTACCAGCCAGCCGACGGCCAAGCGCCGCGTGTAGCCGAGCGCGAGCCACAGCGCGATCGCGACGGCGAGCGGCAGTGTGAGGCCGGCGCCGCCGAGGCGCGTAATGGAAAACCAAAGGTGAAGAGGCAAATCGTACATATCGGGCGTATGCCAGGCGGATCGACCGCAGGATTCCTATCTGCTTAACGCGCGAGCCGTCTGAAACGACGACAGTCATCGCGTGAAGGGACAGTATACCGAGCGCCGCCGCGCGCAGTGGCCGCGCGGCGTGCGATGGCGCACGCGACAGGGCGCCCTGATTCGGGCAAGTGCGTGCGGGTGCTTAGGGGGAGCGTCCGGGCGGGGGAACACGAAGAGGGTATATTGTGCATTGCATCATAAAACTGCGCCGCACAGGTGACCCCTCCCTTTTTAGCGAGCTACGTCCGATGACCAAAAGCCTGACGAAACTCTGGCTGCAGGGCCTCAAGCGCTTGATGTCCAGCGTGCCGGCCGCGCAAGCCGAGTACCTGCGCGATGTGACGAAAAAGAAGCGTCGAACGCGCGCCGATTCAGTGCGGCGCGCGCCCGCGCGTGACCGACAGGGTGCGCGGGAGTCACGCGAATCCCGCGTCCGTCCGCGCGCCGGCGCCTGGACGAAGGGGGACTGGACGCGCTCCTACCATTCGGCGCCGCCTCTGCCTGGCCGCCTCGTCAACCATTTGTCGTACGGCCTATACGTTCCGCCGACGAAGGCGCAACGTCCGATGCCGCTGCTCGTCATGCTGCACGGCTGCAAACAAACGATCGATGAGTTCGCAACGGGCACGCGGATGAACCTCGTCGCGGACAAGAACGGGTTCGCGGTCGTCTACCCGGAGCAGTCGAAGCACGCCCATGCGCATCGATGTTGGCATTGGTATGACGATAGAGAAGCTGGACTCGGCGAAGCGCGCGCCGTCGTGTCGCTCGTCGACGCACTCATCGAGCACCAAGGTTTCGACCCCGAACGTGTGTATCTCGCGGGGGTGTCCGCCGGCGCAGGCCTGGCGTCATTGCTCGCGCTTCACTATCCGGAGCGATTCGCGGCCGTCGCGTTGCATTCCGCGCCCGTTTTGGGCGAAGCGCATTCGGGTATCACCGCGATGGACGTAATGCGGCGCGGCGCGCGGCACGATCCCATCGCCCTCATCGACGCGATGGTCGATACGGCGAGTTATCCTGGCATGCCGGCGATCATCGTGCATGGCGACGCTGATCATGTCGTCGCCCCGAAAAACGCGGAACAGCTCGGCCTGGCTTTTCTTCGCCTGAACGGCTTCATTGACCGCGAGGGCGCCTGGATTGCGGGTTCGCTGCACGAAACGCACGAAGGCACGGCGCAGCTTCACGACTATTCGATGAGCGGCCGCCGCGTGGTGCGAGTGTGCCGCGTGGCCGGCCTCGGCCACGCCTGGGCCGGCGGCGACGAAGCCGTGCCGTTCCATTCCGAGCACGGTCCTGACGCGAGCGCCATGATCTGGGCGTTCCTGCGCGATCAACGCCGCCGCTCGTCCGCCGCGGGGCGCCGCGCCGCGGCCCGATAGCGGTGCGGCCAGCCGCGCTGGCCTTTGATGCGAAAAAGCCACAGCCAAAAATGGCGCTGGCGTACGCCTAGGGTTTTCCCTATAATCAGGGTTATCGCTTAGGTGTTAACGCCTATAACCGCACGAGGCCATCATGTTCCTACTTAGCCGCTTGTTCCTGTTTTTGACCCAAACCGCCGAAGCGCGCCAAAAGGCGAACCGCGACGCCTACTTGTCCGAGGCCGCCGATCTTTACGATCTTGAATTTCGCATGCGCAAGCTCGACCGCGAAGCGACGATCGCGCATCCGTCCTGGCAGACGGCACGCTGAACCGCGGCCCAGTGCGGTCGCCCCGGCATCGATTAGGCGCTGGGCGTTCCCGGTGCACCGGCTCCGTTGGGTTCCTGCACGCCGTAGCAGCCGCGATACGTGGCATAGAACGAGCAATAGAGCATCGTCGTCAACGTAATCGATGCCGGAAACAGCACGGTGAACGCGTAGTCGCGCGCACCGACCGCGTCCATCAGCAGCGATAGGCCGGTCGAGACGACGATCGCTGTCGCGAACCATAGCGCGCCGTACACAATGAAGGCGCCGCGGTTGCGCCAGCAGGTCACGAGGCTGAAGAACATCGCCTTGACGGGCGGCACGTCGTGCCACACCGTCAGCACCGGTGCGAACCAGAACAGCATCGCGACCGGCACATAGCATGCAAATGCAACGAGACCAGCCACCAGTAGCGGGCTGGCGGCCAGCGTCTCGGGAGAGATGGCTTGCGTGCCCATCATCAGCTTGAACAGGACACCGCCGTCGGCCACTGCCGATCCGGCAAAAACGAGCGCGATCGCGGCCACGTAGATGCCGCCGAGTTCGATCAGCCGCATGGCGGCCGTTCCCCCATATGACCGAAATCCATCGGCGAGCACCGTCGGGAACACCATTTTCCCGGCGACGGTATCGCGGCAGGCGGCCATGAAGCCGACGGCCACGCCCGGAATCAACGCAAGCGGCAGCACTGCGCCGACGATCGGGATCAACGATACTGCCCACATCGCCAGCAGATAAGTGAAGAAAATCGTCAGGAATCCGAGAGGATTGCGACGAAACAGCCAAATACCCTGCCGGTACCAGACGTAGCCGGTCTTTGCGGAAACTTCAGTCAGTTGCATGGACTTGACGCAGCCAAAGGCGCGACGCCGGCAAGGCGGTCGCGCAAGATGCGTTCGAAATGGGTGGGATCGTGCGGCTTGAGCATCTCAGCCGCGCGTGGCAAGTAAAAGTCATACAGGCGCGACACCCAGAAACGATAGGCGCCCGCCCGCAGCATGTCGGTCCAATGACGCCGTTCCTCGGGCGTGAACGGACGCACGCTCTGGTAGGCGCGTAGTAGTGCGCCGGCGCGCGTCTCGTCGAGCTTGCCGGTTGCGAGGTCGACGCACCAGTCGTTGACCGTCACCGCCACATCGAACAGCCACTTGTCGCAGCCGGCGAAGTAGAAATCGAAGAAGCCGCCGAGCCGCACCGTGTGGCCCGTACCCGGCTGTGCCGGCGCGAACAGTACGTTGTCGCGAAACAAATCGCAGTGGCACGGGCCGCCCGGCAAGGCCGCGTAGTCGTCCGATCCGAAGAACGCGGCCTGGTGCGCGAGTTCGGACGACACAAGCTCGCGTTGCGAGCCCGTCAAGAACGGCAGCACCTGCGGTACCGTCTCCTGCCACCAGGCAAGACTGCGCAGGTTCGGCAGATACGGCTTGAAGTCGCGCCCGGCCAGATGCATGCGCGCGAGCATTTGCCCCACTTCCGCGCAATGCTCGGCAGCGGGGGCGAGTTCGGCCCCGCCCGGCAGCTTCGTGACGATGGCCGTCGGTTTGCCGTGCAGCGTACCGAACAGCGCGCCGTCGTGGCGCGGCACCGGGTCGGGCACGGGCACACCATGATGCGCGAGGTGGCGCATGAGTTCGAGATAGAACGGCAACTGGCCGGCCGTCAGTTTCTCGAAGATCGTCAGAACGTAGGCGCCGCGCGTTGTCGTCAGGAAAAAGTTGCTGTTTTCGATGCCGGAGGGGATGCCACGGAAATCGACGATTTCGCCGAGATCGTAGCTACGCATCCAGTGCGCGAGATCGGTTTCGTTGACGACGGTAAAGACGGCCATGCGGGAGGCTTCGAATGCGATTGAACGAGGGGGGCGGCGCGCACGATGGCGGCAGCCGCGCTTGGTCGCCGCGCAGGCGATCGACGATCGTGCGCGGCGTACTGGGCGGTGCGGGTCAGTAACGCAGGTTGATCGACGGCAGCCGCGTGCTCGGTTGCGCGCTGCTGTGGACTTGCGGCGACGTGTCCGGCGATGCGCTCATCTGGTAATGCGTGCCGAAGTTCGAGTGGACGTCGATTTCGACGGGTTTGCCCCGATCGCGGTACTCGGTGATCTCGGTGCCCGTGGGGCTCTTCTCGTAGAAGCTCGGCGTGCGCTGCACGTCGTTGATGTCGACCTTCGACGAAACCTGCGCCGCGGGACGGTTGATCTGGGTCAGGTCGGGCAACCCGGCCGCCTCGTCGGCGGTGCGTTGCGCCTCGCGCGCTTGCGCGTCGTCGGCCTGCGCGGCGAGTACGAGGCGCGGGGCGGCGGCGAGACTCGCGGCGGCGAGCGCCGCGCAAACAGCGGCGGAAAAGAACGGCTTCATGATGGGTCTCCGGAATATCTTCGAATTCTAGCAAATGCGCCCCTCTATTCGCGCGCTAACCGTCGTTCGGCTGTGTGGGCGAGCCTACGGGACCGTCGGAGCGAGAGGGCCGGATGACGTTGCTTCGTGGTAATGTCGTTGCAACGAACGAGGCGAAACGAACGATGAAAAACGATCTGACGCAACACGCGCGTGCCATGCACGCGCCCGATTTCCCGACCGAGGCGTTCGCCGATGCCGCCGACGCCGTTACGCGTCTATCCGAAATCTACGAATCGAATGCGGCCTTTTTGCGCGATGCATTCGCGCGCTATCGGCGCAACGAGCCGCTCCACGAGCGGGTGCGCGCCTGCTATCCGTTCATTCGCGTGCGCACGGAAGTGAACACGCACGTCGATTCGCGCCGCTCGTACGGATTCGTCGCCGGGCCGGGCGTGTTCGAGACCACGGTGACGCGCCCCGATTTGTTCGGCAACTACTATCGCGAACAATTGCGCCTGCTCGCGAAGAATCACCATGTCGCGATCGAAGTGGGCGTGTCGCAGCAGCCGATCCCGATCCATTTCGCCTTTGCCGAGGGTATCCACCTCGAGGGCGATCTCGGGCGCGAGCGCTTGATGGCCATGCGCGACGTGTTCGATACGCCCGATCTGGCCGCGCTCGACGATCGCATCGTCAACGGCACCTACGAACCGCTGCCGGGCGACCCGTTGCCGCTTGCGCTGTTCACGGCGCCGCGCGTCGATTTCTCGCTGCATCGGCTCAAGCATTACACGGCCACGTCGCCCACCCATTTTCAGAACTACGTCCTCTACACGAACTATCAGTTCTATATCGACGAGTTCACGAAGCTCGGCCGTCAGTTGATGGCGCATACGGACGACGAGGAACTGCGTGCCTATCGAAGCGAATACACGTCGTTCGTGGAGCCGGGCGACGTGATCATCTACAACGCGAATCTGGGCGAGCAGCCCGACGAGGGCACGGCGCCGGCGCGGTTGCCGCAAATGCCCGCCTACCATTTGAAACGGGCGGACGGCAGCGGTATCACGATGATCAATATCGGCGTGGGACCGTCGAACGCCAAGACGATCACCGATCACATCGCGGTGCTGCGCCCGCATGCATGGGTGATGCTCGGCCACTGCGCGGGGCTGCGCAATACGCAGCGGCTCGGCGATTACGTGCTGGCGCACGGGTATGTGCGCGAAGATCACGTGCTCGATGCCGATCTGCCGCTGTGGGTGCCGATTCCGGCGCTCGCGGAAGTGCAGGTTGCGCTCGAGCGCGCGGTCGCGCACGTGACGAAGCTCGAAGGCGTCGAACTCAAACGGGTGATGCGCACGGGCACGGTCGCGAGCGTGGACAACCGCAACTGGGAATTGCGCGACCATCGCGAACCGGTGCAGCGGCTTTCGCAAAGCCGAGCGGTTGCGCTCGATATGGAAAGCGCGACGATCGCGGCGAACGGTTTTCGTTTTCGTGTGCCGTACGGCACGCTGCTGTGCGTGTCGGACAAGCCGCTGCACGGCGAACTCAAGTTGCCGGGCATGGCCGATCAGTTCTATCGCGCGCAGGTCGATCAGCATTTGCAGATCGGTGTGAAGGCGATGGAGCTGCTGCGAATGAACGGGCTCGATCGTCTACATAGCCGGAAACTGCGCAGTTTCGCCGAGGTCGCGTTTCAATGAGCGAGCGCGGCTTCACGTGCGCCATTCGGCCGATGACGATGAGCGACTACGACGCGGTCATCGGCCTGATGAGCGCGACGCCGGGCGTGTCGATGCGCGACGCCGATTCGCGCGCAGCGACGAGCCGCTACCTCGAACGCAACCCCGGGCTCAGCTTCGTGGCCGAAATCGACGCCGAACTCGTGGGCTGCATCATGTGCGGCCACGATGGCCGTCGTGGTTATCTCCAGCATCTCGTCGTGTTGCCGGAACATCGCCGCCAGGGCATCGGCAATGCGCTCGTTGAATGCTGCTTGACCGCGCTCGATGCGTTGGGCATCCGCAAGAGCCATGTCGACGTACTCAAGACGAACGAATCGGCCGCGGCGTTCTGGGCGCGTCACGGGTGGAAGCGCAGAACGGACATCGATCGCTACTCCCTGATTAGGGGTGGCGGAAGCAATGCATAGCCTGTGCCGTTCGTATCAACTTCTTTTCCACGGAAAGCGGCTGCTGGACTCGGACACTGCTGACGTTCTATTCCCGTCGGACAATCGGTAAAATACGCGGCCTATCAGCCGGAAACCGCAAACAAGTGGTGCGACCGCGGCCGCCGCGCGTCAGTGTCGATCCGCCTCGGGGCAGCCGGCTTACTTGGAGGGCTCAATGCCACGAATGCGCGTGAAAAACTTCGGTCCGGTTCGTCAGGGGCGGAAGGACAACGACGGGTGGATCGATTTTACGAAGGTCACGATCTTCGTTGGCAATCAAGGCTCCGGCAAAAGCACGTTGGCCAAACTATTTGCCACCTTCGCTTGGATCGAGAAGGCGCTCGTCCGCGGCGACTACGAGAAGCGATGGTTTGAACGCAAGAATCGACTTCAAAGTCAATTTCTCAGGTATCACCGTCTCGAGAATTACCTTCCGTCGGATGGGGCGGAAGACGCAATGATCGAATACGAAGGCGATGCGTACTCGATCACCTTTTCCGGCGGGCTGCTTCGCGTCGAGGAGGCCAAGCCTGCGACGCCGTACGCGTTACCGCAGATCATGTACGTTCCCGCCGAACGTAACTTCATCTCGTATGTTAGGCATCCCCAGGAACTCAAGCTTTCGTCTGAGGCGCTCAAGGAATTCCTGTCCGAATTCGAAAACGCCAAGTCCGAGTTGCGGGGCCGCCTGCGGCTTCCCATTAACGACGCGGAACTTGAATACGACAAGCTCAATGACACGCTCAACATCCGCGACGACGCGTACAAACTCCGCTTGACCGACGCGTCGAGCGGGTTTCAGTCGGCGGTACCGTTGTTCCTCGTCAGTCATCACCTTGCACACAAGGTCCAGCAGCAAGCTGCAGGCGGTGGCGTTGACGTTGGCGGAGAAGCCGAGCCGATGAGTACGGAACAGGTCGAGCGCTTCCGGCACCGCGTTGCCGAGATTTACGTCAACGAATCGCTTACGAATGAACAGAGGCGTGTGGCCATTTCAGTGCTCTCGTCGCAGTTCAACAAGGCCGCGTTCGTCAACGTAATCGAGGAACCGGAGCAGAACCTGTTTCCCTCGTCGCAATGGACGGTTATTACGGAACTTCTCGCGCTGAACAACCTGGGAACGGCAAACCGGCTCGTGCTCACGACCCACAGCCCCTATATGGTCAATTTCCTGAGCATCGTGATCCAGGGCCACTATCTTCGGCGGAAAATCGAAACGCGGGGTGCTTCTAGCGAAATGCTTCAACGACTCGAACGCATCGTCCCGCTCGGCGCGCTTATAGACGGCGGTGACGTATCGATCTATCAGTCGGACGAAACGACGGGAAGCATCCAGAAGCTAGCGACTACCGATGGCATCCCGTCCGATCAGAATGATCTAAACGTCCAACTCATGAAAGGCAACGCGTTGTTCGACGGCCTTCTCGACATCGAGCAGGAGTTGGGCGCGTGAATTTTTTCGACAACGCTTGTCAACGAGGACCGTTCACCGACCTGGCCTTTGGCATCTGCGACGATGAAAACGGAGGCGTCGCTTACGTTTCGATGACCACACCGTCATCGTGGGGCGCCACGGTTGAGAATCCGCGAGAGGAAGAAGTCACCTTCACGGCGATAGACAAATGCGTGATCAAGGACGACGAGGAGCCGGGCAGAGGGCGCTGTGACGGCATGCTGACGACGTCTAAGCATCTTTATCTAGTCGAACTCAAGAACCAACGCAGTTCGTGGCGCGACGACGCAGTCGGACAATTGACGTCGACGCTACGCTTTCTTCAAGAATCGGCGGATCTGAGTGGGTATCGGCATAAGAAGGCCTTCGCGTGCAACCGCAGGCATCAGGCATTTGGCGTCATCGACAACGAAACGCAAAAGGCATTCTTCCAGGAATTCGGCTTTCGCCTCGATATTCAGGCCAGAGTCGTCATCGTGGAGTGACGCAAGCGGCTGCTTGTTGGTGTCCCGCTGTCTCCAACGAATATTTTTCCCATTTTTTTCGAATCCTTCGAATGTAAGATATTTGTAATTATAGACTTCCGTTAGCAGTCCTAATTGTTGTCGATGATTCGCATAACGCTGTCACCCGCGGTGCGGCTCAATTCGTCTTCGAAAGCCCATGCCCCAATCTCCTGATTCGAGCATATCCACCTCGTTCTCCGCGTTGCACAGCGACGTCCGTGCCGGCATCGTCTTTCTCGTCGCGCTGCCGCTGTGCCTCGGCATCGCAGCGAGTGCCGCTTGCCGTACGCGCCGGCCCCGCGCAGGCACATGACGGTCGAGCGATGGCCCGGGCCCGGGGCGCGTCTCATCCCTTGCTTCCCCTGTCTTCGTGCGTGAAGTAAAGCCCATATTGCTTCGCGCTACATCCACCTACCTTACGGACTGCGAGCGGCAACGCGTGACGTCGACGCGCTTCGCCGCTCGCGGCCGGCCTCGTATGAGGCCGCGATTAATGTTCGACGTGAGGAATAGGATGAAGCTAATCTCGGGAAGTCTGCAGATCGGCGCGCTTCCGGCAGTGAGCGTGCCGTCGCGCGCCGCGGGCGAATCGGCCCGGTACGGCGTAGGGGAGGTGATCAAGCTTTTGCCGACGCGATCGTTGCCCTCCGATAACCAGCCCTACTACTGGGCGATCAAGTCGGGCGGCGGGCAGATGCATAACCTATCGAGCGGCACCGCGGACTACACCGCGGCCGATTTCTCCGCGCAGGAGTTGATGACGGGCGCGGATACGAAGACGGTCCAGTTGTCGTTGAAAGACAGCAAAAACGCCGAGGTTGCATGCGTCGAATTGACGATCGTGCGCCCGTCGACATGCGGGCTGATGTTCTTGGGCGGTATTCACACCAACGGCCAGGCGAAAAGCGGCTTTTGGGGGCAACCGGTGCTGATGCCGAACGATGTCTCCTTCATGAACTTGGTCATGCGCGAAAACCGCGGCACGGGCAAAGGAACCGGCGTGTTTCAAGGCGGGACCGGCGACATTCATGCCATCACCGCCAAATGGGTCGCCGCAGCGAAGGTCGTGGCGCAAGGAACGCTGTTCGATGGCGCCGATCAGGTTTTCAGTCGGGCTACCGTGCCATCGGGAGGCTGGGTGAACGGCGATACTTTGCAGGTCGGGACGTTCGAATGGGACATCGCATGGGAGTACAAGCTCGCCAGCGACACGTCGGCCTCGGGATTGCAGTTCTATAAAGCGTGGCATCGCTCGACCTGCACGAGGGAAGGCACCGTGCGTACCGAGAAGGGCGGAGCCTACTTTACGGCGAAGATCTTCGATGCGACGATCGGTGCGCCCACCATCAACGGTAGGTGTCCTTATCCGCTGCTTTGATCCAGGCTCGTACCAAAAGGGGGCTCGAGGCGACAATTGGGCGCCGGCGCTCATCGTGCGAGCGCTGAGCTCGGCGCCTGCCGCGCGAGTGTCATCCTCGCAACCGGCTATCATGTGCGCAATCTGAAACCAAAGAACCATTGCGCCCGATCGGCCGGAGAACTGTATGGCTTCCCCCCAAGAGAGTGTCAGCATGGCGCTGTTCTGCGACTTCGAAAACGTCGCGCTCGGCGTTCGCGATGCGAAGTTCGAGAAATTCGACATCAAGCCCGTGCTCGAACGGCTGCTGCTGAAAGGAAGCATCGTCGTCAAGAAAGCCTACTGCGACTGGGATCGCTACAAAGGGTTCAAGGCTTCGATGCACGAGGCCAGTTTCGAACTCATCGAGATTCCCCACGTGCGGCAGTCGGGCAAGAATTCCGCGGACATTCGGCTCGTCGTCGATGCGCTCGATCTTTGCTATACGAAGTCGCACGTCGATACGTTCGTCATCATCAGCGGCGATTCCGATTTTTCCCCGCTCGTCTCCAAGCTGCGCGAGAACGCGAAAAAAGTCATCGGCGTGGGCGTGAAGAACTCGACGTCCGATCTATTGGTTGCCAATTGCGACGAATTCATCTTCTACGACGATCTGGTCCGCGAGCAGCAGCGTGCGACGGCCAAGCGCGAGGCACGCGAAGCGAGCGTGGCCGTGAAACGCACCGCCGATGAGGACAAGCAGCCGAAGGCGGAGATGGAATCGCGCAAGGCGAAGGCGATCGCGATCGCCGTCGAGACGTTCGATGCCCTTGCATCGGAGCGCGGCGAGAGCGGCAAGATTTGGGCGTCGGTACTCAAGAGCGCGATCAAGCGGCGCAAGCCCGATTTCAGCGAGTCGTATTACGGCTTTCGCGCCTTCGGCAATTTGCTCGACGAAGCGCAAGCGCGCGGGTTGCTCGAAGTCGGTCGCGACGACAAGTCGGGCGCGTTCGTCTATCGGCCGAGTCAGCCGGCGGGCCATGACGTGGCAAGACAAGCCCCCACGGCAGCCGCTGCCGTCGCGCAGGACCACGGCGTACCGGCGGAAGTAGCCGCCGGCAAGGGCCGGAAGAAGAGCAAGGGCCCTCGCAAGCAAGGGCGCGAACAAGCGCCTTCCGTCGCGGTGGATGTCGCGACAGAGCCTGCGGTGGTCATCGAAGAATCGTTGGTCGCGCCTGTCGTGCCGAGCGAGGTGGCGGAAGAAGCCCCGAAGCCGCGCCGCGCCCGCAAAGCGCCGGCGAAAAAGGCGCGAAGCGCGCAGTCTCAAACGCCGGAGCACACGAGCGATGCCGTTGAGCCTGCGATTCAGGTGCCGGCAGCAACGAAGCCGGTAGCGGCGAAGCAGGCGAGAGCGCCGCGCAAGCCCGCCTCGCGTGCCGGTCGTTCCCGTAAGCCCGAGGCGGAAAACAACAACGAGCAGTAAGCAATCGATAAGCAATAGGGCCAGGACCCGGTAGGAGCACCACATATGTTCACTTGTAGAAATCAAAGCTGCCAAGCGCGATGGGAGCAGTCCGACGTCGTCATCAAGAACGAAGGTCAGGGCTTTCTGTTTCGCTGCCCGATGTGCGGCGCACGCAACTACGTCGAGAAATTCGAAGCCGAGGACGGTACGGTCGTCTACGAGCAAATCGAGGGCAAACCGTTCGTTTAGGGCCTTCCCCTTGTCGCCATCGCCACATGAGCTAGCGCCGCAGCCCACCCACCCTCCGGGCCGCGGCATCCCCTTTCGCGCGACGATTTCCTCGTCAACCGAATTGCCCCTTGCCGCGTTGTAATAGATCACAATCTGCTATATCGATCGGTCTGCGGGTGCGACATTCTCGATAATGGCTGACCAACGGCAGCGTCACGGCTGTCGCCATGGCTCGCCCGTTGCCGGTATGACACGATCGATTCACGGGAAAGATGCAACGAAGTCACGGCGACCGGGGTTCGAAGGTCATCGCCGCTCTATATGCGAAGACACGCAATATCAACTACAGGCGGCTGGCGTCGCCTGCGCTTGCGCTGGCCATCTGCATCTTGCTGCTGCTTGCGCTGCAGAAGATCTCGCAGAGCATCGACTACCACACGGTCAGCCGGCAATTGTTCGGCATTGCACCCGCTAGGTGGGCTGCTGCGCTTGCGGCCACGGCGCTGAGCTTCGTCGCGCTCGTGGCGCGCGACGGGGTCGCGCTGCGGCACGTCGAAGCGAAAGTGCCGCGAACGCTGCTCTGGATCGGCGCGACGGCGGCTTCCGCACTCGGCAACATCGCGGGCTTCGGCGCGCTGACGGGCGGTGCCGTGCGTTGCCGCGTTTATGGCGCGGTCGGCGTCACACCGTCGCAGGTCGGTCGTCTCACTGTGTTCGCCAGCGGCTCGCTGATTCTTGCGATGGTGCTGATCAGCGCGCTGGGTGCCTTTTGGAATACCGCCCCGCTATCAGCGATGACGCACCTCGTGCCGGGTGCTCTGCGCGCGAGCAGCCTCGTCATGTTCGCTGCGTCGGTGCTGATCGTGGCATGCTGCGGTGCCGCGACGAAGCGGATTCGCACGCGTTGGCGCGGCATTACGCTCGACGTGCCCACGCGCGCCGCGCTGCTCGCGCAGATCGTCTTCGGCATCGTCGACGTCGCGGGAGCAGGAGCGGCGTTGTGGGTCTTTCTCCCCGGCGTGCATACCGATTTCGTCAGCTTTCTCGCCGTCTATTCCGCGTCGCTGTTGCTCGGCATCGTGGGCCATACGCCGGGCGGCATCGGCGTATTCGAATCGGTGATGGTGTTCGCCTTGCGCGGCCACGTCGCGGCGCCTGCGTTACTCGCAGCCTTGCTCGCTTATCGCGCCGTCTATTTCGGTTTGCCGCTCGTGTTGTCCGCGCTCGTGCTCGCTTGCTACGAGGGCCGGGCACTACGCAGCGCCCTGCGTGCACGTTTGCCGCTCGGGCGCGTCGCGCGTATCGGTCGCATCGCACCGCTATTTCTCTGCCTCATTACGTTCGTCGTCGGCGCGATGCTGATTGTATCGAGCGCGACGCCGGCGTTGGCGCATCGCCTTGCGCTCTTGCAAGAACTCGTTCCGCTTTGGGCGCTCGAAGGCTCGCAATTGACGAGCGGCATCCTCGGCGTACTGCTGCTGTTCGTCTCGCGCGGCTTGCTGCGCAGGCTCGATGCCGCATGGTGGCTGACCCTCGCGCTGACGACCGTCAGCCTCGTCCTCTCGGTCATCAAGGGATTGGCGTTTTTCGAAGCGGGCGTGCTCGCCACGTTGCTCGTGTTGCTGCTTTGCACGCGCCGCCACTTCAGTCGGCGCGCCGCGCTGTTCGCGGAGCCGTTCACGCCCGGATGGCTGATCTCGGTGGCGATCGTGCTGATCTGCGCGGCGTGGGTGATGTTCTTCGCCTACCGCGACGTCCCATATCGCAGCGATCTGTGGTGGCAGTTCGCATTCGACGAGCGTGCCTCTCGTTCGCTGCGGGCGATGCTCGCCTCGACCCTGTTCGCCACGGCGTTCTCGGTGTGGCAATTGCTGCGGCCCGCGGCGGGGCGCTTCGTGCATCCGAGTTCGGAGGATCTGATCGACGCGGTGCGCATCATTCGCGCGCAGGAGCGCAGCGATGCGGGGCTTGCGATGATGGGCGACAAGAGCTTTTTGTTCTCCGATTCGCGCGAGGCGTTCCTCATGTATGCAAAGCATGGACGCACGTGGGCCGCGCTGCACGATCCCGTCGGACCGCGCGGCGAATGGGCCGAATTGATCCGCAGCTTCGTCATGCTCGCACACAAACACGGGGGACGTGCCGCGTTTTATCAGGTCAGGGCTGATTCGCTGCCGCTCTACTTGGATTCGGGTTTGACACTGATGAAGCTCGGCGAAGAAGCGCGCCTGTCGCTCGACGGCTTCGACTTGAGCGGACCCAAGCGCGCCGCGCTGCGCTACTCGCTGCGCCGTGCCGAGCGTGACGGTTGCACTGCCGAGGTCATCGATGCCGATGCCGTTCCCGAGCATCTCGACCTCTTGCGGGGCATTTCCGACAGTTGGCTCGAAAGCCGGGCGGGCAGAGAGAAGAGCTTTTCCGTGGCCGCCTTCAGCGATCCGTATCTCGCGGCGCAGTCGGTGATGCTGGTGCGCGAGCATGGCCTGCCCGTCGCCTTCACGACCTTCATGACGACCGATCTGAACGTCGAGGCGACGGTCGGTGTGATGCGCCATCTGTCCGATACGTCGCCTTATGTCATGGACTACCTGTTTCTGCAATTGGCATTGCACTTGAAGGACAAAGGCTACCGTCACTTGAGCCTTGGCGTGGCGCCGTTCTCCGGCGTACGGTCGATGCCGCTCGGCTCGCCGCTTCATCAGCTCGGGTCGATGGTGTGGCGATTCGGCGGGCGCTTCTACAACTTTCAGGGCCTGCGTGCGTTCAAGGGCAAGTTTCAGCCGCGGTGGGAGCCGCGTTATCTCGCGGTGTCGGGGTGGGCGGGCGCCGTCCTGACGTTGCTGGATCTTTCGATTTTGGCGGGGGGCCGCCGTTCATGACACTTCACGCAGCATTGAGAAACGCTAAATGGCTTGCCTTGCTGGCAGGTCTATCCTTCTGCACGGCCGCGCAGGCGATCGAGTCGCACGTATCGGGCGGGCGTTATGGCGATGTGACGGTTCAATGGCCGCGAGGCGAGATGCGCGGCTTCGTCGTACTGTTCTCCGCCGGCAAGGGCTGGACCGCGGCCGATTCGCAAGCGGCGCACGCATTGGCCGACGAAGGTGCGTTGACGGTAGGCGTCGACACGGGCCGCTATGCGGCCAATCTCGCGGCGACGGGGCGAGCCTGTCGTCATCTGGACGGCGATGCCGAGGCGGTCAGCCATCAACTCGAGCGTCAGTTGAAGTCGAACCAATACTTCGCGCCGATCATGGCGGGTACCGGTCAGGGGGCGACGCTTGCGCTGCACGTGCTCGCGCAAGCGCCGGCGAACACGATCGCGGGCGCGGTGGCCATCGATGCCGAAGCCGCTCTCGATCCTAACTTTCTTCAATGTCCGCCCGATCCGACGATTAGTCGCGGCAGGGCCTTGCCGGGGTTCGTCGAAGCGGGCGTGACGACGTCGAGCGCGGTCGCCGCGATGCGGCAGGCGGAACGATCGGCCGTGAAGGAAGGGGCCGATTCGCCGGGGTTTCATTTCGACAAGAACGTGAATCGCCTGATGGCGCCGCTGACGAACAAGCCGCCGCGCATGTTCGGTGCCACGACGCCGCCCGCGGACTCGCTTCTCGCGTTGATACGGCCGCATTTGCAGGCGGATGTGGGTAGCGACCAAGACGTCTCCGATTTACCGCTCGTCGAGTTGCCCGCCGCGCATCCGCACGGGATGTTGGCGATCGTCATGTCGGGCGATGGCGGATGGCGCGATCTCGACAAGACGATCGGCGAGCAGTTGCGCACGGACGGCGTGTCGGTCATCGGCTGGGACAGCTTGCGCTATTTCTGGAGCGAGAAGACGCCCGAGCAAGTGAGCCGCGATCTCGCCCGCGTGCTGCAGGTCTATGGCGCGCGCTGGCATGCGAATTCGTTCGCATTGATCGGATACTCGTTCGGTGCGGACGTGATGCCATTCGCGTACAACCGGCTGCCCCCCTCGCTGCGCGACAAGGTAGCGATCGTTTCGCTGCTCGGCTTCGCGTCTGCCGCGGATTTTCAGATTCGCGTGACCGGTTGGCTTGGATTGCCGCCGAGCGACACGGCGTTGCCGGCGAAGCCTGAAATCGACCGCCTTCCCGCGGGGCTCGCACAATGTTTCTATGGCGAAGACGAGCACGACACGCTGTGTCCCACCCTTGCCGGCACGGACGAGGTTATCCGCACGTCGGGCGGACATCATTTCGGCCGCAGCTACGACGCGTTGGAAAAGCGAATCCTGACCGGGTGGGAAAAGCGCTTGGACAGCGAGGACACGAGCCACGCGGCGCGGTAGCCCGTCGGCGAGCAATCGGGCCGTGAAGTCCGGCAGCTTGCACGCTTAGCTTCCACGCGTAGCTGCCGCGTTTACCTTCCACGCTCACGGGGAGACATCGAGGGCGATCTCGATCGGCCGTCCCTCTTCTTCCCGTAGCGGACGGCTCATCTCGTTACAGCTTTCCGACCACGCCTTCCGCATAGGACGACGGCGGTCGACTTATGCCTAACCGCGAGACGGGATTTAATTCCCTCGAAAATTAGAGTTCCACGCTCAACGCCGATTTTGACGATGTACAGGTTTCGACCTACAACGTAGTCCAATTCCCCACGGCGGCTCACTGGAAAGGCGGTGTGAAAACAACTCAATCGCTTTGGAGACGTGCACTATTGGTTGCGTGCGCAATCGTTGCGGTAGCCGTGTGGCGGTACGAAACGCTCTCGGAGGCAGCCGTCGACGCGCCCGCCCGCTCGACGAACACGGTACCCGCGCAAGCGCTTCCGTCACCGGATGCTTCGACGAATACACCTGCGCTCGAACCAGGACCGGCCGAGCGCGCACTCGATCTCGCGGCATTGCGCAAAGCGCTGGCCGGGCGATCCGATGCGCAGGCGGAACTGCAACGCATCGTCGCGTTCGCGCGGTTTCGCGATCGGATCGCGGCTTATGGGAGCGGCAGAGACAGCCTGCACGCCGCGGAAAGAACCCGATTGGCCCGCCAAATTCTCGCGGAGCTGCCTGAGCACGTTGCTCGCAACGAGATCGTGCCGGTGCAAGCGGAGGCGATGACGGCAACGTTGCTGACCGATGCCGACCCCGACCCGGTCACGCGCGGCGCCGATCTCGAGGTGTCACGCCGTCAGTGGGACGCGTACGCGAGTCAAACCGTAGGGCCGTCGCCCGCGCGGGATCCTCGCTATCTGGCCTACGCTCGCGAGAGCAGAGCTATCTTCGATCAGGTCCAAGCGACGATACCCGATCCCCAGCAGCAACAAATCGTCATCGCGCAGCGTTTGCAGGCGTTGCGTGTTCAGTTGTTCGATCACGCTTCTTCATCCGACGCGCATTGAACGTAGGGCCGGTGCATCCTGCACGAGCCTGCGATGCCTCGAGTCATCGACATGGGAGGGAGGATGTCTGCATCCAAATGGCTGAAGCGAGTATGCCTCGCCGGCTTGCTGAGCTGCGCCGCATTGAACGCAAAAGCGACGGACACGACATTGCCGGATCCGTCGATTCCGTTCTACTCATGGTACGAAGTCGTGCTGCCTGAAAGCAGCGGCGCGTCATGCGGAAACGGCACGCCGATGCGCTTCTATATCAATCGAGCGCAATCGGACAACATGCTTTACATGATGGAGCCCGGCGGTGCCTGCTGGGACTACGCGACGTGTTCGGAGACGGCGACGACGGGCCCCGAGGCCGGGCTCGGCGCGTTCAATTCGGACGGCATCCCGCATAACTATATGAACGGCACGTTGAGCCAGAGCGTGCTGTCGTCATTTCTATCTCCGTTGATGATCCGGATGGATCTCGCGCATATCCTCGTCGGCGAGCCGAAAGTCGAAACGCAGAACTGGACCCAAGTGTTCGTGCCGTATTGCACGGGCGACATTCATATGGGCAGTGCCGTGCGCAGCTACACGGCGCCTACCGGAGAGTGGCGCATTCAACACTACGGCGGCATGAAGAACGCGCAAGCCGTGGCGCAATGGCTCGTCGATCACGGCTTCGGCAAACCGAACCGGCTGCTCGTGTATGGCACGAGCGCGGGCGGTTACGGCGCACTGGCCAATTATGCGACGCTGCGCAACACGCTGCAGCCCCAAGCGCACAGCTCGATGCTCGACGACGCGGGCACTGTCTTCAATACCGCGTTCGGCGCCGATCCTTCGACGCATCCCTCCGTCGGGCTCTACGACAGGGTGAAGACGGAATGGGGTATGACGGGACCGGACGGCATGATCACGATCAACAGCAAGCTGTCGCCATACTTCGATCCGAACAATATGGGCAGCGCGTATGCGGCGTTGTCGCAAACGTTCCCCCACGATCGATTCGGGTACACGACGTATCAGCGCGACGAGATCATCGCCGCCTATCACTATCGCGCGTTCACGCCCGCGGTGATCGCCACGCCCGACGATGGGAGCAAGGATGCGCTCTCGATGGCGATGTTCGGGCAGGAATTGGATCTGCTGAAACGCACGCTCAATCCGTTGCCGAACTTCGGCTACTTCATGCCTTGGGCGCGCAACGATTTCATGCACAACCACCAGGTCACCGTAGTCAGTTTCACGGGATCGCGTGTCCATGAGAACGGCATCAATGCGGACGTCGGCACGTTCGTCGCCGATTTGCTCAATCAGCAGGACCCGGCCGATACACCGGTGATGAAGGCGTTCCGCACCGACCGATCTTCGGATTTCACGTTGTCGACGTTTCTTTCTTGGGTCGACCGTATCCTGAACCTGACAGGCGAGGCGGGACCGATCTCGGGACATCGCGCATAGCGCAGGAGGGATCGGACATACAGGGCGGCGCGTCGGCGCGCGCTGTCCTGTAGGAGATGCCGAGAACGATTCCTGTAAGGTAGATGTAGAAATCACGCATATCATGCGACAACTGCAAACCGCCACGCCATGCACGTTACCTTGCTGCTTGCCGAACAATGCTCGGCCACGAGCGCCTCGAGGGGCCTCGAATAGACGCTTCGATTGGAGCGGGCCAAGCAGTTGCTCGAATCGACTCGCATGAGCTTCGACAGCATCACGTTCCAAGTGGGCTACGAAGACAGCAATTCCTTTCGGCGACTGTTTCAGCAGCGAGTCGGTTTGCTGCCCGCCGCCTATCGGAAGAAATTTCTATCGGCGAAGGTTAGGACTCCTTAGGTGACCAGCCCACCCGATACCTCGATACGCTGGGCATTGACCCAGCGGTTGTCATCGGAGAGCAGGGCCGCAATAATCGGCTCGATGTCGTCCGGCACGCCGGCGCGGCCGAGTGCGGTTGCAGCGGCGACAAACCGATTGATTTCGGGATTGTCACGCACCATGCCGCCGCAGAAGTCGGTCTCGACAGCGCCTGAAGCGACGGCGATTTTCAGACGCCTGACGTGCCTGACAATCACGTCGAGGCCGCTAACCTCAGCCGAGGCGGAGGGGGGACGGTTGTCACGGCGCTTCATACTGGAAAAAGGGCGCAAAAGGCAGTACATTTGCTTACCTCGTTGACGAGACGATGCTATGACACGCGTGAAGGACGAAACCCTTTCTATCCGCACTTCTGCGGATATCAAGCAATTGCTGCGGATGGCCGCCGAGCGGGAGCGGCGCTCTGTTGCTTCGATGATCGAAATCTTGGTCCTTGACTACGCGCGAGTTCACAAACTGAAAGTGGATCGACAAGACCGTGGCTCGGTAAAGGGAGGCACTTCGCATGCGACCTAGCGAGGAATCCTTCATGACCCAGAACTGGCCATATCCCGGCGCTCGATGGTGGAAGTTCGACATCCATACGCATACGCCCGCATCCAAAGACACCGTTGCGTGGCAAAAGGTTGTTGGCACGCCGGATGAAATCACGCCGGAAAAGTGGTTGCTCAAGTACATGGCGGCCGAGATCGATTGTGTTGCCGTGACAGACCATAACAGTGGCGAGTGGATCGATAAGCTCAAGCTTGCGTACGCGTGGATGAAGAGCGAGGCGGATGCGGGCGCTGCTGCAGCAGGTTTTCGGGAGTTGCATATCTTCCCAGGGGTGGAGATTTCCGTGCAGGGCGGCTTCCATCTGCTGGCGATCTTTGACCCGTCCGCAAGTGGCCAAACCGTCAGCGACTTGTTGGCGGTTGTGCGCTATGAGGGTACTCGCGGCGACAGCGATGACGTAACCCGAGAGGGAGCCGCGAAAGTGGTCAAAGAGATCCTGGCGGCTGGCGGGGTAGCGATACCCGCGCATGCAGACTGCGATAAGGGCCTGCTGCAAGTGGAGCCAGGGACGCGTAAGTGCCGACTCGACACGACTACGGTGAAGCAGGTCGTGCAAGAGCCTGGCATCCTCGCTGTGGAGTGGTGTGATCAGGCCTGTCAACCGCCAACGCTGTTGGACGAATTGAAGCTACCGTTTGCCAAGGTCGTTGGGAGCGATTGCCATACGTTTCAAGGATTGGCGGTTCCAGGTTCTCGCTATACGTGGGTCAAGATGTCCAGGCCCAGCGTCGAAGGTCTACGCTTGGCGCTGTTGGATGGCCAGCAAGGCGTGTCGATTCGACGCAGCGACGATCGTGACGGGTTTACGCCATTCGATAGGCCTGAGCATTTCATCGAATCCATCGAGATCGACGATGCTCGATTCATGGGGCGTCGTCAGCCGGCCATTCTGACGTTTAACCCCTATTTCAATGCGCTGATCGGCGGGCGAGGCACAGGGAAGTCCACGGTCGTACACGCATTGCGGCTTGCGTATCGGCGCGAGAAGGAGCTTGCGCCGAGCTCCGAGGCTGGGCAGACGTTTGCTCGATTCGACAAGGTAGCGAAGAACCGCAATGATGAAGGCGGTCTGCGTCCGGAGATGCGGGTATCCGCACGCGTTAGCCGGGACGGCGTCTCGTATCGGCTGATTTGGCGACAAGATGGCCAGGGGCAGGTCGTCGAAGAGTGGGACGAGTCGATTAAAGACTTCAAGCCGTCGAGCAGCCAGCTCATTGACGAGCAGCGCTTTCCGATCCGCTTGTTTAGCCAGGGGCAGATTGCGGCACTTGCTGGTGACAGCCAACAGGCATTACTTAAGGTGATCGACGATGCGGCTGGTACACGTGTGCAGCAAGCGGCTTTCGATGAGACTAGGAGAGCGTTCGGCGCGACGCGTGCGCAGATACGCGAGCTTGACGGCAAGTTGCAGAGTCGCGATGCCCTGAGTCTTAGCCTGCAAGATGTACAGCGCAAGCTGGCACGATTTGAAGGTGACGATCACACTGTGATTTTGAAGAACTATCAGCGGACCAGCCGGCAGAGCCGCGAGTTGGACCGCCAGTTCCAGAGCGCCGCCGATCTTTCGAATCGCTTGAAGGGCTTTGCTCGAGAACTACTGGCAGAAGACTTGCCGGAAGGTCTGTTCGATGCCGTAAGCGATGAATCCGTTCTGCAGATCGTTCGCATGTTGCATGCCGCTATCGACAAGGCACGGGCGGAACTCGATCGCGCCGCCGGGCAAATCGATGAGCGACATCGGGTACTCAGGGCGGAATTGAAAGCCTCCGCATGGGCAACCCGGGCGGAAGATGCCACATCCGCGTATGAGAAGCTCAAGACGGATTTGCAGCAGCAGGGCGTGAATGACCCGAGCGAGTACGGGCGTCTGGTGCAGGAAAAACAGCGGCTGGAAAACGAGATCAAGCGGCTGGACGCATTGCAAAAGCAGCGTGACGCACTCAAGCAGAAGGCGCATATCCAATTGAGCGAAGTCGAGTCCGCCCGACAAGCGATCAGCGCCCGCCGCGATGACTTCCTGAGATCCTCCTTGGACGGGAACCTCTATGTGCGAATGGCGCTTATACCGCACAGCCGCGATGCACGTGCTATCGAGCGCTCGCTAAGGGATTTGCTTGGCGCTGCGGAAGGAAAATACGCGGACGATGTGTACGAGGAATCCCAAGATGGAGCGCCGGCGAAAGGGCTGGTGGCAGACCTAATGCGCCTGTCGGAGCTTGCGGAGAAACCTGGCGAGTGGGATACCGCTGCATTCGGAGTCGCTATCCGAGAATTGAAGACGCGCCTCGTGAAGGCGTGCCGGGGCGAGGGCGACTTTGGGAGTTGGTTCAACAAGTACCTAAACGGTGAGGCGGAAAAGCGACCGGAGTTCATCGATCACATTCTGTGCTGGTTCCCGGAGGACGGCTTGCAGGTCTGGTACAGCCGAAAAGGGGATGGTCGCGATTTTCTGTCGATCGGACAGGCTTCTGCTGGTCAGCGCGCCGCAGCCATGTTGGCCTTTCTGTTGGCGCATGGTAGCGAACCGCTGGTGCTGGATCAACCAGAAGACGATTTGGACAACCATCTCATCTACCGTCTGGTGGTACAACAGATTCGATCGAACAAGCTGCGTCGGCAACTCACTATCGTGACTCACAACCCGAACATCGTTGTGAACGGCGACGCGGAGTTGATCCATGTGTTGGATTTCAACAATCAGTGTTACGTAAAGCAAATTGGCTCGCTGCAAGATCAGGCAATGCGTGACGAGGTTTGCCAGGTGATGGAAGGGGGCAAGGAGGCGTTCGAGCGCCGGTATCAACGATTGGGAAGGGAGGGCTGAGATGTTCGACAACGCCGCCGCTTTACTCGAAAAGATCCGCCTTGGCGAAGATTCCTATCTCGAACTCAAGGAAGTGCGCTTTGCTGGGCAGAGAATTACTGCTCCGCATCGAGATTCCCTGGCGGATGAACTATCGGCCTTGGCCAACAGTCGTGGCGGGGTGTGCGTTCTTGGGGTGGATGACGCCGGGGAGGTTCTTGGCGTTCCACTGGAGCGTTTGGACAGCGTAGAGGACTTCGTTCGGCAGCTTTGCATAGATAGTGTTAATCCCCCGCTTGCCCCGGTGATCGAACGTTTGACTTTGCCGAGCACCATGGGCGAGCAACTGCCCGTGCTGAAAATCGACGTGGCGAGCAGCCTGTTCGTGCATCGCAGTCCAGGCGGGTATCTGCATCGTGTGGGAAGCGCAAAACGCGAGATGGCTCCTGATTTTCTGGCTCGCTTGTTTCAACAGCGCAGCCAAGCGCGCATCATTCGCTTCGATGAACAGCCGGTGCCCGGCGCGACCCTGGACGACTTGACGGCTACGCTCTGGCAGCGCTTTGCCAGCGCTCGTGTTCCGGATAGTCGTGAGGTTTTGCTGGATAAGTTAGCTATGGCTCGACCAGACGCGGACGGTACGATACGCCCCACTGTTGCAGGCGTTTTGATGGCAAGCGCGGACCCGCGCCGCTGGCTACCCAACGCATTCATTCAGGCCGTGGCGTACCGAGGAACCGAAGCGTTACCCCAAGCCGACGCGGCTTATCAGGTCGATGCACAAGACATCACCGGCTCACTCGACGTGCAGGTGCTGGAGGCCAGCCATTTCGTCAAAAAGAACATGAGTGTGTTCGCGAGCAAGCGAGAGGGGCGTCACGACCTCCCGCAATACGACATGACGGCTGTATTCGAGGCTCTTGTCAATGCCGTTGCGCATCGGGACTACTCGATCCATGGCGCTAAGATCAGGCTTCGTTTGTTCGCCGACCGACTCGAGTTGTATTCGCCGGGAGCGATCCCGAATACGATGACGGTGGAGAGTTTGCCTTACCGCCAAGCGTCTCGTAATGAAGCAATTACAAGTCTGCTTGCTAAATGTCCAGTGCCTGATGGCGAAAGAGATCTTAGTGGACGTACTGCCATGATGGATAAGCGCGGCGAGGGTGTCCAGATCATACTCGACGGCAGCGAGCGGTTGTCCGGCAAGCGGCCGGTATTTCGACTGGTCGATGAATCCGAGCTGCTACTCGTCATCCCTGCCGCGATGCCTGTGGAGGGATAATTTTTGCGCGACAGGTGATCGGCGTTGCCGAACTTGAGGCGCGCTCGACACAACGTGCAAGGTTAGCCCTTCGGCGCCACCGAAGCTCCGGCGATCCCATGCCGGCGCAGCGCCTCGGTCACGAAGCCCGACGCCTTCATCTCTTCGACGAACGCATCGAGCGCTGCCGCCGCGGCGTTACCGCGGCGCTTCGGCGTGCCCATCGCTTGCCGAATCACCATGAAGCGCTCGCCGAGCAAGCGCAGCCCGGTGGTTTTTTGCGCATCGATTTCGAGCTGTTGCTTCACGCCTGCCGCCACTTCGAGATCTTGCTCGAGGAACGTTTGCACGACCGCCGGCGACGAAGGTGCGCGAACGATCTGCGCCGCTTTCAGTTCTCGTGTCAGAAAGAGGTCGTAAGCGCTGCCCTTGCCGACGGTAACTCGATTGTGCGATTGATCGACCTCTTCGTTCGTTTTGATCGGCGAGTCGTCGCGCACGAGATAAAAGCCCTCGATCAAGACGTAGGGCGCCGTGAACGCAATCTTTTCACCGCGCAGCGGATCGATGGCGAAGAAACCGAAATCGGCGCGCTCCTCGCTCACGGCTTGAACCGACTTGCCCGCCGTATCGAAGATCACGAGCTCCAGTTCGACGCCGAGCCGTTTCGCGAACGCGTGGGCAAGATCGATCGAGACGCCGACCGGCTCGCCGGTCTCGGGATGGCGATTGACGAGAATCGGATTGCCGAGATTGATCGACGCCCGCAGCTTGCCGGTGGGCGTGAATGCGGTAATGACGGAGGGATCGATTAGCCGATCGCCCGAAGGGCGTCCTCAGTCTGGAACGAGTATGAGGTCGAAAGCTTCATGCGCTATAAATGGAGCATTTTATGGAGTTTTGCTCACTTTATAGTGCATTTCATTGTTTCCTTCAAGGCAATATCCAGGTGCGGACGCGGAAGCCTTGGTGCCCCCACGAGGTCCAGCGCGCCCGCGATAACATGGCGCTACGCACCCAAGAGAGCACGTATGAGCAGCGCGTTGGTGGATAGCGTCAGACGCCATTCGGAAGCGTGGTTTTGCGCCTGCGTTTCGGTTTCGGCTCGACGCCGATACGAGGATCTCGCGCCAGCACGAGCGAGGTGACCTGCTCAACGATCGTTTCGAACGCAGGATCGCTTTGCGAAACGTACAGCCACTTACCGAGCACCGGATGCGGCCGCAGCGACGGCATCTCCTCGACGAGCGTCGCATGATGGTCTTGTGACGTGCCGACCAGCATGCCGTTCCAAGGCTCCTCGCGATCGCCGGCCGCAATACATAGGAGCCCGTCGATGTAGGCCGCATCCGTGCCGAAAATACGTTTGCGAACGAAGGTCGGATCACGCTCGAATGCTTCGAAGATCCAGGCGAGTGAATTGCGGACGGTGGAGGGCATGTTCGGGTTCTCGGCCTATCGGCGATGCGCCTTGCGCTTTGCTTGACGCGCTTCCCATGCGGCGAGCGATGCCTCGTATCTGTCGAGTGCTTCTTCATAGAGCTCGAATACGCAAGGCGAGCAGCCGCTGTGGCAGCAATCGTCTTGCGTCGGCCGTTTCGGCGGCGTTGGGCGAGGATCGTCGAGAGAGGGGCCCCGAGGGGAAGCTTTGGGCACGGCGCTGTTTGAGCGATGTCGGGCGCTTAGTATAAAAGGGTATCCGCATTTTGCGGGTACTGTGACGCGCCGGCGAGGCATACTGCGTTGCATCGCCGATCAGGCTCATTGTCTGCCCGATCCGATTGAAGCGATCAAGTTTCGTATGGAGCAGGCCGGTTTGTCGGCCAGCGATATGCAGCCGTACCTTGGTAATCTGAACAGAGTCTACGAAGTCCTCACTCGGAAACGCGGGCCTCCGCACAAAGCCCGCGTTTAGCCGATACATATGCTTGCGATTCGCGTGGTGACTCGCTAACGTGCGTTACCCCAACAAATCCCCGGCACGCACGTACGGTTGCCCGAGCGCCTTCGCCACGGCTTCATGCGTCACCTGCCCCTCGCATACATTGAGACCGGCTCGCAGATGCGCATCATCGGCCATCGCACGCTTCCATCCCTTACCGGCAAGCGCGATCGCATGCCCGAGGGTGGCATTGGTCAATGCGAAGGTCGACGTACGAGCAACGGCGCCCGGCATGTTCGCGACGCAATAGTGAATGACGCCATCGACGACGTAGGCTGGCTCGGCATGCGTAGTGGCGTGGGACGTCTCGAAGCATCCGCCTTGATCGATCGCGACGTCCACGACGACTGCGCCTTTCTTCATCGTCGAAATCATGGCGCGCGTAACGAGCTTCGGCGCCGTCGCCCCCGGAATCAAAACGGCACCGATGACGGCGTCGGCGCTCGCGACACATCGCTCGATCGCATGCGTGCTTGAAAACATCGTCATGATGCGATTGCCGAAAATGAGATCCAATTGACGCAGGCGATCGACGTTCGTATCGAGAATCGTCACGCGCGCCCCCATGCCAACCGCCATTTGCAGCGCGTTCGTCCCCACCATGCCCCCGCCGATGATGACGACATGTCCAGGCGCGACACCGGGTACGCCGGCCAACAGCAAACCCATGCCGCCGTGCGGCTTCTCGAGATGCGCGGCGGCCACTTGAACCGACATGCGGCCCGCCACTTCGCTCATCGGCGCGAGCAGCGGAAGCCCCCCTCCCGGGCCGGTAATCGTCTCGTACGCGATGCAAACGGCGCCTGATGCGATGAGGCTCATCGACTGTTCGCGATCGGGTGCGAGATGTAGATACGTATAGAGGATTTGCCCGCGCCGCAGCATGGTGCGCTCGACGGCCTGCGGCTCCTTGACCTTGATGATCATGTCGGCTCGCGCGAAGATTTCTTGTGCGTCGCCGCATAGCGTTGCGCCCGCCGCGGCATAGGCTTCGTCGGGTAACCCGACGCCTGCGCCAGCATCCTTTTGCACGAGTACCTGGTGACCTCGGCCGACGAATTCGCGTGTGCCTGCGGGAGTCAGTCCCACGCGATATTCCTGGTTCTTGATCTCTTTGGGAACGCCGACCAGCATGATGCACCTCCTCCGTGTACGGAATCGATTGATCGAATGGTCAGCCCAAGCTTATGGCATGGGATGACGTCTCCTGCTGAACGACATACTACGCCGTTGCGCGTGATGCCCTGAACCTGTGGGCGGCCTTCGATTCAAAGTGGCTTCCCGAGCTGCGCGTCGCAGCGCCAGCTCGTATTGCGGATCGTCGCTACGCGCGAGATCGATGGGCTGCGCCAATCGGGTGGCAACTTGCAGATGCGACGCGTCGAAGGCTTGGTATTCGTATCGTCATCGTCGGGCGGGTCGTAGCTGTCACGGATTTCGCCTGTCAACGCGTTGACGCTCGTATCGAATTGGCCGCCGTCGTCTGCCGCGGAATGCGTGTCCGTTGCGTCGTAGTCCCACCCTGCAACGATCCATTGACCATTGCGTATCGTTAGGTGCCACGTCTCGGTCCAAGTCAACGGGCCGCCGCCGCCGGAGTTCTGTACGACCAGAGAGCCATGATTGATTTGGAGCGGTTGAAATGGATCTCCATTGACGCCGCCGTCGTTTGGCCCCAGTGCGACGCTGTGGTTCGAGAGCACCTGCTTGCCGTCTACGAAGATGCGTAGACGGCGCGGCCCGTCCTTCGGCGAGCGAAGCACGTCGACGCATGCGTTGACGGGGTCGGTCGAACCGATAGCGCCGCGCACGCTGTCGTCGAGCACGGATCCCGGTGGAGCATTGCCGCAAGGCGCTTTTGCTGTGGCAGCGTCTGCCGCATGCGAAATCGTGAAAGCGGTCATTAGCATGAGCGCCACCCACAATCGTGGGCGGTGGATTACGTTGTCTAGCGCTTTAGCTTGCGTTTGAAAGAGGTACATGATGTGCTCGACCGGCGATCGAGCGCTAAACGTTGATGCCAAGGCCTCGTAGCTTCACAACGTAATCATTCAAGCGGGTCTTGATATGAGTGATGCCCATCGGCCCGGTACCGGTCGGCGTGTCGACCTGCGTACCGCCGCCATCACCCGTCGAATTTGGCCAGTAAAACAGGTTGCGAGGATCGTTGGCGAGATTCCATATCAGATCGTTCACCTCCGTGTTCAAGGTGGCCTCGGCATAGTACTTCGTGAGTCCAACCGTTTTGGTCGGCTTGATATTCGGCTTTGGCATCGCGCCCACTGTGAACGTATTGTTACTCGTTAAATTCCATCCCCAGTTATTCCAATCGAAAACTTTCGCCTGTGGCAGGGCGAGTCCGTTCATCCATTGAACGGCGGTCTCGAGATCCGTTTTGCTAGTGAGTATGCGTTCGATCTCGCTTCGAATATAGCTGTAGGGAACGTGATGGTTGCAGATGAGACCGGAGGGCGGTTGGTTATAACCGCTCAGATACGCCGCGAGCGTTCGCTGGGTGCTGTTGTGCAACTCCCGTTGGTGCGATACCGCTGCGATTTTTACGCTACCCGCCTTGTCGTCCGCCGGATTGAAGCTGATCGCGGTCTTGCGCTGAATGACGAATACGGAGCCGCTCCCTCCTCGAAGCTGGACCGAGGCCGCACCGCCCACGGCAACCCGGTGCGCACCACTGACGAGATCTGGTGTCAGAGCGTGGCGCTCTGCGTGCGATATCGGTGCGGCGTTCGCCACATTGGCATGCATATGCCGTGCGGCTTGCGCGCCGAGCCGGTCAGCCTCTGCCTCCAACGCAGCGTCCTGCAGCACCGATACGCCGGACATCGGCATGCGAACGCGGCCTTGGCGCTGCTGAATGACATGAGTGAGTTCGTGCCCGATCAACTCCTGGCCATGGATTGAATCCGGCTGATAGCGGCCCGGCGCGAAATAAACGTCGTTACCTGTGGTGAACGCGATGGCGCCTAGGCGCTCGGCTTGCGGCCCGATATGAACGCGCACCGTCGAGAAGTCCGCCTGGAACGCCGACTGCATTTTCTCGAGCAGAGGAAGCGGCAGGGGCTGCCCACCCCCGCGCACAAGGCCGAGCCGCGCCGGGTCGATCGCGACACTGTCCCGGGGCTGAGGCCCGCGCGCCGCTCCGCTAGTCGGTCGCATCTGCACGATGCCATTGCGGCCACCGAACGAGGGCGCCATCTGTCCGTTGGGAAAAAAGCCTTGAATGACATGCCCAGCCATAACCACCCCCGTGCGGTGTACTAACAATCGAGTAGGTATCTCAGCGCGAAATCTGCCGCGATAGCGCTTGATGAAGTAGCAGACGTGCCGACGATACGAAGAGCAGGATGATCCCCTGCCAGACAATTTGTCCGAACATTGAACTATCGCTTGCTCTTCGTCAAGATGAGAGGCGAGTGTCTTCGACGCATCGGATAGAATCGGCCTTCCGTTTCACCACTACGGGAGGCCGCATGAGATCGATGTTGGCGCTATTGCTTTGCTTTTATGCAACGCTTTCACAAGCAGCAGGGATAAAGTTCGTGCAAATTCCTGCCGATGCCAAAGGTCCGGCGATAAAGGCGGCCGTCTGGACTCCGTGCGCTGCCACCGCACAAAACATAACGATTGGACCTTATGTTCTCAGTGGGCGGCGGGATTGCCCCACGGTCGGAGAGAAGTTGCCTTTGATTGTGATCTCACACGGCCACGGGGGATCGTTGCTCGGCCATCACGACCTTGCCGAAACGCTGGCCGATTCCGGTTTCATCGTGGTCGCGATCGACCATCCCGGTGACACGTTCTCGGATATGAGCCGAGCGGCAGATATCTCGTCATTCGTCGAGCGCCCGGCCGACATCAAACGTGCGATCGACTATATGCTCAGTGCCGCACCGGACGCGAACAAGATCGATCCGAATCGGATAGGTTTTTTCGGCTTTTCGCGCGGTGGCTATACGGGCCTCGTGTTGGCCGGCGGCAACCCCGATTTCCTCCATGCGAATGTTCCGTGCCCGGATCCGACGCTGCCGATTTGCGTGGAATTGCGGCACAAGAAGATTCCGCGCGAACCATTGACTCACGATCCGCGTATCAAAGCCTACGTACTTGCTGACCCACTCGACGAATTCCCGACCAAGAAGAGCGTGCAAAAAGTGGAAGCGCCGATTCAGCTTTGGGCTTCTCAGTTCGGCGGCGACGGCGTGCTGCCCGAAACGACGCCCGCGCTTGCCCGCATCCTTCCGAATCAGCCCGATCTTCACGTCGTATCCGGGGCGGCGCATTTCGCATTTCTTGCGCCTTGCACCGAGCAACTGACGAAGGACGTTCCGGGAATCTGCACCGACGCGCAGGGCTTCGATCGCGTCGTATTTCACAAGGCATTCGACGAAGAGGCGCTCGCGTTTTACAAAACACATTTGCGGTAGACCGGCACAGCATCGTCGTGACGCGATCTATACGGGATTGAGCCGCGATTTTGCAGCATTCTTGCTGCGCGATCGGATACCGTTTGTGCCTGACCCCTCGGCAGGACGGTGATGAGAATGACGAACAAATTCGGCGGACGGCGACTTGCACGGGGCGCTGATGCGATACAGCGGCGGCGCGAAAGGCTATCCGGCTCGCGTGACCGATCGCATGAACCTGATAGAGGTAGCGTTTCGCGTGCAGCCGCACGAGGCGCTCGCGAGTGAAAAGAGCCCGAAATATTGATGGTTTTTTTACGCACTACGCCGATACTTTTTAGCGCGTTTATAACTTTTTATCATCACGGGCTTTGATATTTGCACTGCATTTCCACGATGATCCATAGAATGACGTCGTGTCCAACAGATGACGACCACGAATCCCATTCAGGTCAACGGCGGACGTAAATCACGATGAGATCGTTCAATGGAAGCTCCGCGGCAGTCGATACCCGAGCATGCTATGCATCCCGATCGACGGGAGCGCGAAAGCGCGATGACGCGCTGATCGACGCAAGCAAAGACGGGTACATGGTCCTCATGTCGATTCGCGTTGCCAGCAGCGATTTGGTCTTCGTCCGGCGCGCGCTTCATGAAATGCTCGGCCCCGACCTCGACATCTACACAGCGGTCATCGACAACAAGCGCGACTGCGCGAGTCTTCAGGTCGTACTTGCCGCGCAGCGCGTCGATCATGCAATGGCGCTCATCATGAGCGTGCTTCCCGAAGCTGAATTCGGCTCTATCCGCCCCTCTCCGCTAACGTTGGCGCATTGAGCGAGGCGGGCAGGCGGGTGGCTTCTCGAATGACCGCTCGTCCGATATGAGATTTATGCAACGCACCGCCCGATCGTTACGGGATTTTTTCTTGTTCGGGTGAGTGCGCGAAACTAGACTTCGGGGAAAGGACAAGCCTTGGAGAAGCGTCATGTCGAAGCAATGTGCCACGTGCCGCATACGCAAGCGCCGAAGAGCCACCGAGCACGATATCGATCGCGGCGCGGGCAGAGTGGCCGTGCGGCGCTTCGACCCGACACGTGATTCAAACGAGAAGCTGACGACGATGCTGCATCGCGCATTTGCGCAGCTCGGCATGATGGGACTGAATTGCACGTGCGTGGCGCAGAGTGCGGATGTTACGCGGCAGCGCGCGCAGGCCGGCGAATGCTTCGTCGCCTCGGTTCGCGGACAGGTGATCGGTACGGTGACGCTCTATGCTCGCGACGACGCGTCCGAGTGCAAGCTACCCGTCCACGAAGAATTAATTTATGATCCGCCCGGGAAATTTTATTCATCGAATCGATCGGGGATTTCAGTCAATGAGAAGCTTTCGTTTGTCGCTGCGCGTGCCTTACGCCGTGCTTCTATCGGCGTCATTGCTTTGCCCGCAATTCGCCTCGGCGGCGCAGACGCGCTGCGGTTGGATCGAAAACGACATGCCGTCCAGTCTGACGCTGGACGATCGCGAAGGAACATGGACTATCGTTTCTATCGATAAGCAAGCCGACGGTTTCGCCGACCACATGCCCGATACCAACAAGGGCGACTCGTGCGGTTGCTTGTCGGTCGAGGCCGACAAGGCGACGATGCGCATCACGAAGGTGCTCGGCGGCAAGCTCAAGCCGGTATCGGCATGCCAGCGCGACAAGAGCCTGAAACAGTAACCGCGTCCTCGCGGACATGACCCGCCGCCGCCCTTGCGGCGTCTTGGCGTCTTCTTGATAGACTTGCACATCGAGAAAGACAACCGGGGAGAGCGCGTGAGCCTCGACGAATATTACAGGCGGCTGGAGCTGCCGAGCACGGCGTCGGCGACGGAGGTCAAACGCGCGTACCGGCGGCTCAGAGCGAAGTACCACCCCGATCGGAACAAGGGGCGGGAAGCCTCCGTCGAGCCGCTGTTCAAGCGTATTCAAGAGGCGTTCGAGATTCTGATCGGCGAACGTAAGGCGCCGCTATCCACCGCTACCCCCGCTTCGTCTCCCGCTTCGCCTCCCGCATCGACGAAACATCGCGAACCCGAGCATCCGTCGCGCACGCATCGCAGCGCGCCCCCGATGCGCGGCGTGAATTGCATGACCGAACTGTTTGTGCCGCTCGAGGTTGCGATTCATGGTGGCGACGTGGAGGCGAACTACGCGGTGAAGGGGCCGTGCTGTCATTGTCACGGGCACGCGCGCAGTCGCTGTCCAACGTGTTTCGGCAAGGGCGTCACGGCCTATCGCAAGTGCGAGACAGTCAACGTTTCGCCGGGGGCATGGGACGGTCAGCGCGTCGTGATCGAGGGTGCGGGCCATCCGGGGCCCAATGGCGGCCCCGCGGGTGACGCGATTTTCTCGGTGGTGATCGTATGCAGCTCGTCGTTTCGCCGCGACGGTTTGCACGTCGCTTGCGATATCTCCGTCGATTTCGTGACGGCCATGCTTGGCGGCCGCTTCGAAGCCCAAGTGTTGGGGCGTGCATTGCAAGTGAAGATCGAGCCCAATTCCGGACCTGGCAGCACGATTCGTTTGCGAGGGCAGGGTCTCTCGGATCGCAACGGCATGCGTGGGGATTTGACGCTGCGCATGGTGCTCGATATGCCTGCCGCAGCTTTGCATCTGACTGAGGATGAGCGGGAGCGTTTGCGTGAGATGTTCGCGACGGCGCAACGTCGTGCGATTAAGTTTGGCTAAATCTTGCCGATAACCTAGCGAATGGTGTCGCGTGTTGACTTGCCGCGCCAGCCGGGCACCGTGCCACCCTGCGTGAACGCCGAACTCACTGCCGCAACGAATTTCAATGAACGCAAGTGGATTGACTGGATGGCTCGACCAGGCTCGTCCAGATGGGGTTTCGGGCTGGGCTGCCAACACGATGCAGCCCGACGTGCCGATCACGCTTGCCTTCTACCTCAACGGCGAGAAAGCGACGACGACCACCTGCGAGGCCTCGCGTCACGATGCGATTGCCGCGGGGTACGCGGGTGCGCGCGCGTTCAAGGTCAATCTCGCGCCTTGGCTGAAGGACGGGCAAAACGTGCTGGAGGTTCGTTTCGAGCCCTCGGGCGTCGCCTTGCCGAACGGCCGGCAGATCGTCGGCATGGGGCAGGCCGCGGCAATCGGCGATCATTGGTCGAGGCAATACAGCCAAACGACGTCGATCGTCTCGCGTTGGTGGCAATGCGACCACATTGTTCAACGCATCAACCGCCGAGTCTGTGGCGAATCTCTGCCTGGTATGTCGGCGGGCCTGCATCGCCTCGCGCTGCAACATTTTGCCGACCGGCTTCCGTTTGCTCGCGGCGTCTCGATCGGTTGCGGATCGGGGAGTAAGGAGCGCGCCGTCCTCGAAAGCGGGCTCGTTCAACATTTCACGCTATTCGAACTATCGTCGGTTGCGATCGAGATGGGACGCAAGGAAGCGGACGAGGCGGGTTTTTCCGATCGCATGACTTTCCGTATGGAAGACGGGCTTGCCGGCGAGACGCGCGATGGTGTCTACGATCTCGTGTATTGGAACAACGCGCTTCATCACATGTTCGACGTCAAGGCGGCGCTCGAATGGAGTTGGCACGTATTGCGCAAGGGCGGCGTGCTGCTCATGGATGATTACGTCGGTCCGACTCGCTGCCAATGGTCCGATGCGTTGCTGGCCGTGAACAATGCTGTGCTCGGCGCGCTGCCGCCTCAATATTTGCGCGATCCGGCGCGGCCCGGTCGGATGCTGTCCGCGACCGTTGGCCGTATACCGCCCGCCGCCATCATCGCTGTCGATCCGTCCGAGTGCGCCGATTCGGGCAACATCCTGCCCGAACTCGCACGGCTTTTCCCCGAGGCGTGGGTGCGAAAGACCGGCGGTGGCGTTTATCACCTTGCACTGAACGATGTGCTTCACAACATCGTTGCCGCGCAAGACTACGGCTTGCTCGACAAATTGCTCGAGATCGACGATGAATGCGCCAATGCGGGAGAGACGCAATACGCGGTGGCGATCGCTGTGAAATAGCCCCCGTATTTCCCGCCAATCCGCGGGCTTTCTCGTTCAACGCCGCCGCGACGGCGCACGTCCCGTCGATTCACGCACGACGAGCTCCGGTGCTCTGACCACATAGACGTCTTGCGTCGGCACGCCGCCCTCCACCATTTCGAGCGTGAGCGCGACCGAGCGTGCCGCGATTTCGGCCGTCGGCAGTCGCACGGTCGTCAAGGCCGGACGAAACTGATGAGCGAGCGCGACGTCGGTGAGCCCGATGACGGACAGATCGTCGGGCACGCGTCGGCCGAGGTCGGCCGCCGCTTGCATGGCACCGATCGCCATCAGATCGTTGGTCGCGAAGATCGACGTCAAAGCGGGCTTTGCACGCAACAAGCCCATTGCGGCGTCATATCCGCTTTCGATCGAATCGTGCGCGTTGACGACGACGAGCGATTTCTCGGCATGGCCATGCGCGCTGAGGGATGCCGCGAAGCCTTCGAGCCGGATCGTCTGCGGGCCACCGGACCCGGCTCCGACGAGCGCGCCGAACCTGCGATGTCCGAGCCCCGACAGATGCGCGGCAGCGAGCGCGCCGGCCGCGGCGAAGTCGATGGTGACGCAGGGCAGCGCGCGCGAGGCTTGCACGTGCTCCCACATGCAGAGCACGACGGATACGCCTTTGCGCGCGAACTCGATCAACTCGCGTTCGCCGAGATCGGTGTTCATCACGATGACGCCCGATGCGAGCGAGCCGGCGATTTGCTCCAGATACGCGCGCGTGATCGCGGGATCGTCGTCGGTGTTGCAAACGAGCAGGAAGTACCCGCGTTTGCGCGCTTCGCGCTCCGCTGCGAGCACGAACTCGGGATAGAACGGGTTCGTGATGTTCGAGAGCATCAACGCCAGCGTCGACGTACGTCCCCGCGCGAGCGCGCGGGCCGTCAAGTTCGGCCGATAGCCAAGCTCGCGGATCGCGGCCATGACACGCTCGACGGTTTCCGGCTTTACCTTCTGCGGATTGCGCAGTACGTTCGATACGGTCGCGCCCGTTACCTTCGCCCGTCGCGCAACTTCGGCTAGCGTCACCACAAACTCTTCCCCCGACTTCCAAAAAGCGCGCGGCACCTCGGCACACGCAATGGCGATCATTGTTCAAATGCTGGGACGGGTTCCCAAAAGTTGCACACCTCCAATCGGTTGCGCTACGTTTCATCCCATCGCGACAGCTTTGCATCAGACCGGAGACGACGATATGGTACGAGCATACGTGCCGTTTTGGCGGCAAAAATTTAAGCGCTTAAATTCCAGCGCACGTTGCACGATCGATGATTGCGGGAGGATGTGATGGCGACCATTTCCCTACGCCAGGTATCGAAGCAGTACGGGCAGCACGCGCCGGTATTGCGCGACGTCGATCTCGACATCGCGGAACACGAGTTTTGCGTATTTCTGGGTCCGTCCGGCTGCGGCAAATCGACGTTGCTGCGCATGATCGCGGGTTTGGAGGACTTGACCACGGGCGAGCTTCACATCGGCGGCCAGCGGATGAACGAAACGCCGCCTGCCGAGCGCCGCGTCGCGATGGTATTTCAGAGCTACGCGCTGTTTCCCCACATGTCCGTATTCGACAACATGGGCTTCGGGCTACGTATCGCCGGCGTGGCGAAGGATGAGATCCGGCGTCGCGTGACGGAGGCGGCGCGCGTGCTGCAACTCGACAGCCTGCTCGAACGCAAGCCGAAACAGCTCTCGGGCGGCCAGCGGCAGCGTGTGGCGATCGGGCGTGCGATCGTGCGCGAGCCGAAAGTGTTTCTGTTCGACGAACCGCTCTCGAATCTGGATGCCGCATTACGCGGGCAAACGCGCATCGAGATCGCGCGACTGCACAGTCGTTTTCGCGAAGCGAGTTCGGTGTATGTCACGCACGATCAGGTCGAGGCGATGACGCTGGCCGACAAGATCGTCCTGCTGCGCGCCGGCGACGACGTCGCGCGCTTGGGCAGCATTGCTCAGGTCGGCGCGCCGCTCGATCTCTACCATCGGCCCGCCAGTCTGTTCGTGGCGGGATTCATCGGCTCGCCGCGCATGAATTTTCTGCCGGCAACGATCGAATCGGCCAGTGAAGATGCAATCGGATTGCGCTTGAATGACAGCGGCGAACAGCTTGCATTGCGCGGACGCCCATTGCGACAGCCGGAATCGATCGGACAACGCGTGACGCTGGGGATTCGCCCCGAGCATCTATCGGCGGCGCCCGAAGGCGACGTTTCGCAGAGCGCTTGCTCGATCGTGCGGACGGTGCAACTCGTCGAGCAACTGGGCGAGGCGGCCTATGTGCACCTGGATCAACCGGGCGGCACGCCATTGCTCGCCAAAGCGCAGGGCACGTCGCCGCTGCGCCCCGGCGATCGTCAAGCATTCCATTTGTCCGCGGGTGCGTGGCATTTGTTCGATGAACGCGGCGCGGCAATCGGACTCGAGCGCGAGGCGTTCGTGGCCGCATGAAGGACCGATGCAGTAGATAGTCGACTTACCGATACTCGAGACCAACGAAGGAGACAGAGATGAAGCAACCCGTTCGCGCGCTTGCGCTGGCCTGCATGACTTGCGCCGCGTTCATCGCGGCATCGCCGGCGTCGGCCGGCACGTTGAACGTCACCGTGTCGGCGCGCGGCAACCAGCGCGCTACGTGGCAAAACGCGTTCGACCAATTCGAAAAAGCGAACCCGGACGTCGATCTGAAAGTCAGCTACGTAGGCGAGGAGGCCTACAAAGTTCAGATGTCGGGCTGGCTCGCGACCGATCCGCCCGACGTACTGAGCTGGCACAACGGCGAACGCATGGCCTATTTCGCCAAGCGCGGCTTGCTTGCCGATATGACGAGCGACTGGCAAAAGAACGGCTGGAATCAAACCTACGCCTCGGTCAAGACATCGTCGACATACGCGGGTAAGCAGTACAGCCTGCCGCTCGGCTATGACGCCTACGGTTTCTTCTATCGCAAGGATTTATTCCAGAAGGCCGGCATTTCGGCTGAGCCGACGACGTGGAATCAATTCCTCGACGACTGCAAGAAGCTGAAAGCGGCCGGTATTGCGCCGATCGCCGTGCCTGCTCGCGATGCTTGGACGTTGGCCGCGTGGTTCGACTATTTCGACTTGCGTATCAACGGCTACGCCTTCCATCAGCAGCTCATGGCCGGAGACATCGCGTATACGGATCCGCGCGTGAAGCATGTCTACGAGGCATGGAAAACGCTGATCGACGACAAGTACTTCGTCGACAACGCACTCTCCTACGACGTCGACTCGATCAGCCCGCTGCTCGTGAACGGACAGGCCGCGATGATGCTGATGGGCACGTTCTTCTCGGCCGGTTTGCCGACCGCGACGCGCAACGAAATGGGCTATTTCCGTTTCCCCATCATCGACGCTCGCGTCCCCGTTGCCGAAGATGGTCCCGTCAATGTCCTGATCATGCCGGCGAAAGCCAAGAACAAGGCCGATGCACGGCGCTTGCTCGCCTTCATGGGCCAGGCGCAGATCAACGGCGAACTCGCGCAAGGCTGGGGGCAACTGCCGTCGAACAACAAAGCGCCCGAGCCGCAGGACCCGATCTCGAAGGTCGGCTTCCAAACGCTCTCCTCCACGACGGGCGGGATTGCGCAGTTCTACGACCGCGACATGACGAAGGAAATGGCCGACGAAGGCATGAAGGCGATGCAGCAGTTCTACTCCGATCCGACGCAGCTCGACGCGATCCTGCAACACCTCGAGGCCACGCGTAAGCGCATCTACAAGAAGTAGGCGTGCCTGACGAGCGGGGATGGTGCCTTGCTTGGGCCGTCCCCGACCCTTCATGTCGGAGTGCACATTCATGTCGATTTCCGTTACCCAGCGAGCGCTGCGGCGCGCGTCGCGCCCGGCGGCAAACAAGCCGATGCCGCTCAGCCAACGGCGCACGCGCGCGGCACTGCTGTTTCTGCTGCCGGGGCTCGCGCTGTTCACCGTCTTCGTCATTTATCCGATCGTGAGCAGCATCTGGCTCAGTTTTCATCATTGGGATGGGATGACCGCCAAGACGTTCGCCGGTCTCGACAACTATCGCGAACTCTTCGCATCCGATACGTTCTATGTCGCGCTGAAGAACAACCTGATCTGGCTCGCGCTGTTCCTCCTCGCACCGCCGGCCGGGCTCGCAATGGCGCTGTATCTGAATCAGAACGTGTTCGGCATGCGGCTCGTGAAATCGCTGTTTTTCGCACCGTTCGTGCTGCCGGGCGTTGTAGTGGGCCTCGTCTTCTCGTGGTTCTACGACCCGACGTTCGGCCTGCTCAAGCTCATCGTCGGACACGGCATCCCCGTGCTTGGCGATCCGCACTACGTGACCTACGGCATCATCTTCGCCGCGCTGTGGCCGCAGATTCCGTTCTGCATGATTCTCTACTTGACGGGGCTCACCGGCATCAATCCGGAGATCATCGAAGCGGCGCGCATGGAAGGCGCGCGCGGCGTTGCGCTGCTTTGGCACGTGATCCTGCCGCAATTGCGGCCCGCCACGTTCATGGCTGTCGTGCTGACCGTCATCGGTGCACTGCGCAGCTTCGATCTGATTTCGGTGATGAGCGGGGGCGGCCCGTTCGACAGCTCGACCGTGCTCGCTTATTTCATGTACGACCAAGCGATCAAGTACTACCGCGTGGGCTATTCGGCCGCGATTGCCGTGGTGCTGTTCTCGATCATGCTCGTCTATATCGCTTGGCAACTGCGGCGCCTCGTGCGCACCGACTCATAAGGAGTCCTCAATGTATCCCATGCCGGTTCAGCGGTGGCGCCCCATTCCGCGGCTCGTCTATCGGTTGTCACTGCCCGTCGCGCTCTTGCTTTGGCTCGTGCCGCTGCTCGCGGTGCTCGTCACGTCGGTGCGTTCGAGCGACGAGCTCATGGCGGGCGATTATTGGGGATGGCCGAAACACTTCGCACTCCTACAGAATTACGGCACGGCGCTCACGCAAACGCCGATGCTGCACTACTTCGGCAATAGCTGCCTGATCACGCTGCCGGCCGTGGCCATTTCGATCTTTCTGGCATCGATGGCCGGGCATGCGCTGGCCAATTACCGGTTTCGCGGCAACACCGCGCTGCTCGGCTTGTTCGTGGCGGGCAACTTCGTTCCGATTCAGATCCTGATGATCCCCGTGCGCGAGTTGATGGCGAATCTGGGGCTCTACAACACCGTGTGGGCTCTCGTCATTTTTCATGCGGCGTTTCAAACCGGCTTCTGCACGCTGTTTCTGCGCAACTTCATTCGCGAACTGCCCTATGAGCTTATCGAGGCAGCGCGCATCGAAGGGGCGAGCGAGTGGGCGATCTACCTACGCGTGGTGTTGCCGCTCGTGCGGCCGGCGTTGGCAGCGCTTGCCATTCTCGTCTTCACGTTCGTTTGGAACGATTACTTCTGGGCGCTATGCCTCACGCAAGGCGACGATGCCGCGCCGATTACCGTCGGCGTCGCCGCGTTGAGGGGGCAATGGACGACGGCGTGGAATCTCGTCTCGGCGGGATCGGTATTGGCTGCGTTGCCGTCGGTGGCGATGTTCTTCGCGATGCAGAAGCATTTCGTCGCGGGGCTGACGTTCGGCGCGACGAAAGGATGATGCCGATGCCGACGTCGATACCAAGCATGCAATCCGCCGCACAACCGTGAATCACGCACTCTCATCTACGGAATCAAGGAAATCCGCCATGCAGCTCGGCGTTTGTTATTACCCGGAACACTGGCCTGAAAGCAAATGGAACAGCGATGCACGACGTATGGCCGACATGGGCATAGCGCGCGTGCGCATCGCCGAATTCGCGTGGTCGCGCATCGAGCCGGAGCCGGGCCGTTTCGATTGGGACTGGCTCGACCGCGCCGTCTCGACGCTGGCCGGTCATGGGCTCGAGATCGTCATCGGCACGCCGACCGCTTCCCCGCCGAAATGGCTCGTCGATCTACACCCGGACATCCTGCCGGTAACGCGGGACGGCAGCGTGATGCAATTCGGCTCGCGGCGTCACTACGACATATCGAGCCCTGTCTATCGTGAACACTGCGTGCGTATCGTCGAGGCGATGACGCGACGGTACGGCGACCATCCGGCCGTCGTCGCATGGCAGACCGACAACGAATTCGGCTGTCACAACACATTGCCAAGCTATACGCAAGCCGCCTTGCACCGCTTTCGGCGCTGGCTCGCGGCGCGCTACGAGACGATCGACACGCTCAATAGCGCATGGGGCAACGTGTTTTGGAGTATGGAATACCGTCGCTTCGACGAAATCGAATTGCCGCATCGCACGCCTACCGATGCGAATCCGTCGCACGTCCTCGACTTTCGCCGTTTTCAATCGGACGAAGTGGCGAGCTTTCATGCGTTGCAGGCCGAACTGATTCGACGGCATGCGCCGGGGCGCGACGTGCTCCACAATTTCATGGGCTTTTACGCTGCGTTCGATCATTACGTTTTCGCGCGACATGGTTTGGACGTGGCCGCCTGGGACAGCTACCCGATACCGCGCACCGAAGTGTTGCCGCTGCCCGAAGCTGACAAACACCGCTGGGCACGAACGGGCCATCCCGACGTATCCGCGTTCAGCCACGATCTCTATCGCGGCGTCGGCAACGGGCGGATGTGGGTCATGGAGCAGCAAGCCGGGCCTGTGAATTGGGCACCGTTCAATCCCGTGCCGCAGCCGGGCATGGTGCGGCTATGGACCTGGGAGGCCTTCGCGCATGGGGCCGAACTCGTCTCGTACTTCCGCTGGCGCCAATGTCCGTTTGCACAGGAGCAGATGCATTCGGGCCTCAATACGCCGGATGACGAACTGTCGCCGGGCGGCCGTGAAGTCGTTCGAGTCGGCGAAGAGCTGCGCACGCTTGGCGTGTCCGAAGATGATTTGCGATGCGCACGAGCATCCGTCGCGCTGCTGTTCGACTATGAAGCCGATTGGGTCATCGAAACGCAGCGGCATGGCATCGATTTCGACTATCAGCATGTCGTTTTCGAGTGGTATAGCGCGCTACGGGAGCTTGGGCTCGACGTCGACATCGTGTCCGCTCGCTCGGACCTGCGCGCCTATCGGCTCGTCGTGGCGCCTACGTTGCCGATCTTGCCCGATAGCGTGGTCGAGCAGATCGAACTTGGCTCGAATCATTGGGTCTTCGGACCGCGTACCGGTTCGAAGTCCCAAACGTTTGCCATCGTTGCGCAGTTGCCGCCTGGTAAGCTTCGGACCGTTTTGCCCTCTCGCGTGATCGAAGTCGAATCGCTGCGGCCGTCGATACGGCCTATGCTGCGCCTCGGCAAGGTCGAGGGGACGGGGTTGCGATGGCGTGAGCATGTGCAACCGGGCGCCGGGGTCGAAGTGATGGCGCGTTTTGACGACGGCTTGCCGGCATTGCTGCGGCGCGAGCGCGTGACGTATATGACGGCCTGCTTCGATCGGGCGCTGTTGCGTGCCGCGATCGCGCAGTGCGCGCGCGATGCGGGAATCGATGTGGCGGCGTTGCCGGAGGGGTTGCGACTGCGCAGACGCGGGCCATTGCGATTCGCCGTCAATTATGGCGATCGATCCCAAGGCGTACCCGCACCGGCCGATGCGAAGTTCATCTTAGGCAGTTCAATAGTGGGTCCCGTTGATGTCGCGGTTTGGATCGAAGAAGACTGAATTGTGCCTGCGCGTTTGACCGATCTCGTGCGGATTCCGCACTTCGTGCCGCTTGCCGCGGCGACGTTGATGATGGGTGTGGCGTTGTCGCTCACGGCCCCATACTTGTCGTTGTTCGGCATCGAGGAAGCGTCGATGTCGCCCGTGCGGCTCGGCGTCTTCATGACGCTCGTCTCGGCGAGCGGCGTGTTTGCAAGCACGGCGGTGGGGCGCTGGTCCGACCGGAATGGTCGCCATCGGACGCCGCTCATCGCATCGCTCGCGGCGGCCGCGCTCGGCTATGCGAGCTTGAGTATCGTGCGAGGCTACGCCGAACTCATGATCGTCGGCGTCGTGTTGCTGGGGCCGGGCGCGGCATCGTTATCGCAGGTATTTGCACTCGGACGTTCGACGCTGCATGCCGAGGATACGGCGCAGGCGGAATTCGCGCAGGCGGCGATGCGAACGCTGCTTTCCGCCGCTTGGGTATTTGGGCCGGCGGTGGGTGCGCTGATATTGGCGCAAGGCGGGTTCAAAGGGCTCTTCGCGTTTGCGGCAGCAAGTTTCGCGGCCAGCGGCTTCATCGCGCTGCGGATGTCGGAGGCGAGGGGTCACGCCGAACGACACGATGGTGAGGACTGCGAAGCATTGCGGCGAGGGGCGCCGTGCGCCGCGTCCGCTATCGAGTGCGTGCCGATTGCGGTCGGCGATAGCGCATCTAACGTCGTGCTCGCCGCTCGTCGACGCCAGGCAATCCCGCGCATCCTGCTGGCGCTGACGCTGATTGGCCTCGCGGCCAACGCGACGATGATTCTGTTGCCGCTCTATCTCGTGCACGCGTTGCATGGCACGCGGTTGACCGTGTCGGCCGTGCTCGGTACCGGGGCGCTGCTAGAGATCCCGATGATGCTTTGGCTCGGTGCGACGTCGTCGAGATTGAGCAAGCCGAAGTGGCTCACTGCAGCCGCGGCCGTGCATGCCGCGTATTTCATCGCGCTGGCGGCGATCCGGCAACCGCTCGCTGTGGTTCCGCTTCAAGCGTTGTCCGCGATGGTCGTTGCAATTACATCGTGCCTGGGTATGACGTACGTTCAAGATCTCATGCCCGGCGAGACCGGCGCCGCGACGGCGCTGTTCTTCAACGCGTCTCGTGTTGGATCGATTCTCGCAGGCGTATTGTCGGGAACGCTCATCGGCGCATTCGGGTATCGCGCCGCGTTCCTGCTATGCGCGGCGCTCGTGGCTTGCGCATTCGCGTTGCTCTCATTCGATGCGGTGCGGGTGCACGCGAAAGGGTTGGGTGCCAAGACGCGGCGTGCGTGATTTCGACGTTACGCCGACGAGCTAGTGGGATCGTGCGTGGCCGACTGACGAGAGCAGCGACGACATGGCTTCATGCAGTGGCGTCGTGCCGAAACGACGCTCTGCTTGGCCTGGCTCGACATCGATCTTGCCGGCATTGTGAGCGTCATACACGTCGATGATCAGTTGCGCGTGATTGTCACTCAATCCGGCTCGCAGCAGGGTTGCCTCCCACTCGCTGCGGGGCAGTTCCAGCGCAGTGATTTCCCTGCCGCTGAGTTCGGTTAGGGCGTGGGCGATTTGAATCGCGGTGATGCGATGTGGACCTTCGACGCTGATGATTCTTGGCGTGTCCGATCGCGACTTATCCGATCGCGGATCATCAAGCAATAGCTCCGCGGCGATTGTCCCGACGTCATAGGCGGACACCGTTGGAAACATCTTTGACAGCGGATGATGCAAGCTCGGCAAGACGCCGCGTTCCAATGCCGTTGCAGTCATGCGTGCCCAGTTTTGCAGATGCTCGGCCGATCGAAGCAGCGTCAAGCGTCTCCCGAGTGGCTTCAGCCGCGTTTCGAGGTAGTGATAGAGCAGCGTGATGCCGGTGTCTTTGTGCAATTGCGCGCCGTAATCGGATAGCGCCAGCACTGCGGACGGAGGATAGGCGAGAAGCGCATCCGCCGCGACGTCGATCATCGCGCGCATCGTGGATTCGGGATGCGAATCGCCGACCGGCACGGGACAAAGTATTTGGACGGCGCGAGCGCCCTTGATTGCCGATCGGACCGCTTGCTTGTCGGTCAAATCGGCCACCGCGATGTCGCAGCCTATCGCTGCGAGACGTTCTGCTTGCCGTGCGTCCCGTACGACGGCGCGGACCGGATGGCCGGCTTTGCGCAAGGTTGCGGCCGTGACGCCGCCCACTTTTCCCGATGCTCCGAATACTACGAACATGAACGACTCCTCGTCGGTGCGTATGACGTCATCCTAGGCACTGTCCAGGCGATGGGCGCTCAAGCGAGGATCGAATGAGCAGAAACGGATGATTCGTTTTATGCTTCGCTTTCCGCGTCGGCGCACAGCCTGATCGACGCCGATTGGACGCACCGCAGCGATGCTGCAGGCGCACAAGTTGCCAAAGGAATGGGACGCCATGAAGGCTGCGACTTTACGTTCGGATTCAAGTAACGGCACCCGCAAGCGTTTGCTTTCCAGCAGCGGGCGGGGCTGGGAGGGGTTCGGCGCGGAATTGCTCGGCATCTCGGCCGGTACGCATCGAATTCCCGCAGCCGAGCAACACCGCATCGGTGTTCATATGGGCAAGCCCGTGCGGGCGAACTGCGTGTGTGACGGCAAGCGACATGCGCGCGTGCAAGCCCATGGAGATATCGACGTCGTACCGGCCGGGATCGACGGGGAATGGGCGGACGATGCCGACTGCACCGTTCTTCGAGTTTGGTTTGATGATGTCTTTACGAAGGCAATCTACGAGCGATTGGATCTCAAACCCTCGCTCGCTCACTTTCAACCGCGCTTGCAGATGCGCGATGCACGGCTGCAGCATTTGGCGTGGGCATTGCATGCCGAACTGGAAACGGACGAAGTCTCCGATTCTCTCTACGCGGAAAGTCTCTGTACCGCGATGCTCGTTCGATTGATCGGCGGCGTTCCGTCGCTCGAACGCAGGCCGCGAGCGCTTGCATCGAAAACGGCCGCGCGCTTGGCTGATTACATCGAGAACAGCTTGGACGAGCGGCTGACGCTGTCGGAATTGGCTGCGCTGCTCGATATCAGCGTTCCGCATTTCAAGGTGCTGTTCCGAGAAACGTTCGGGGTGCCGGTCCATCGGTATATCGTGCAGCGTCGTGTCGAGCGCGCGAAGGTGCTGCTGTCGACCGGAAAATTCAGCGCGGCGCAGGTCGCGCTCGAAGCAGGCTTCGCACACCAAAGTCATATGGCGCACTGGATGAATCGGTTGCTTGGCGTCGGTCCGCGCGAGATTTTGCGGGCGGGGTCGAACGGTTTGAAGTAACCTGCCGGCCGGAGGCTCGACCCCGCAAGATTTCTACATCTTCCTGAACAGCGCCGCAGTGCAATCGATCAAATCGGCGATTACGTTCTGACCTGCCCGCTCGGTAATATGCCTGACACGGCGTGCCGAGGATAATCGCTGAATGCGCAGCCGCCGTCTCGGGCGACATACCGCGCAGTTTCACCTTCATTCAGGGAGAACGTGATGGACAAGCCGGATCCGACATCCGATGCCGAGTTCTTTGCTCAGCGGCAGCGTCGTTTCGAGGAGGATCTCGTCGACGCATACGACGAAGAACTCGAAATGGAAGTGGACGATCGCATCCTGGACGGCTCCGATGCCCTCACGCCGGAAGCGCGCAGCATGCGCAGGCACTACTTCCGCGAGCTATTTCGTCTGCAAGGCGAACTCGTCAAACTGCAGGACTGGATCGTGCAGACGGGCCACCGGCTCGTCGTGATTTTCGAGGGGCGCGATGCGGCGGGCAAGGGCGGGGCGATCAAACGAATCACGCAGCGGCTCAATCCGCGCGTATGCCGCGTCGCCGCGCTGCCCGCGCCCAGCAATCGCGAGCGCACGCAGTGGTATTTCCAGCGCTACGTCGCGCACCTTCCCGCGGGTGGCGAAATGGTGCTGTTCGACCGCAGTTGGTACAACCGCGCGGGCGTCGAGCGCGTGATGGGCTTCTGCAATGATGAGGAGTACGAAGAATTCTTCCGCTCGGTGCCCGAGTTCGAAAAGATGCTCGTGAGAAGCGGCATCCAGATCCTGAAGTACTGGTTTTCGATCACGGACGAGGAACAGGAAATCCGCTTCCAGGCGCGCATCCACGATCCACTCAAGCAATGGAAGCTGAGCCCGATGGACCTCGAAAGCCGGCGCCGTTGGGAAGCTTATACGCAGACAAAGGAAGTGATGTTGCAGCGCTCACACCATCCGGAAGCGCCGTGGTGGGTCGTGCAGGCCGTCGACAAGAAGCGTGCCCGCTTGAATTGCATCCATCACCTACTGAGCCAGGTGCCGTATCGTGAGGTCGAACATCCGACCGTCATGCTGCCGGAGCGCGTGCACAACGCGGAGTACATTCGTCAGCCCGTGCCGACCGAGATGATCGTGCCGGAAATTTATTGACGGGCCTGGGGCCTTTAAAGCGGGGCCGATTTTCGCTTCGGTTTCTTCGTTGGTATCAGCATCTGCGCCAACGCTTGCAGAAACCGCGCAGGCCCTTGCGCATGCAGCGCCCGCCCGCTGCTGAGCGCGCCGTCGATGATCGTCCCAAACCTCAAAGCGAAGGTCTCGGGCTCATCGACGTGCATGGCGCCCGCCAATTCCGCCAGCCGCCGACGCAGTTCTCGCTTGTGCGCTACGGCAACCTTGCGGGCCGGGTGTTTGTCGTCGGCGTATTCCGCCGCGATGTTGATTTGCGGGCAGCCGCGATAACCGGGGCGTGCAATGCGATCGCCGATCCATTGAAGCTGGGCATCGAGTTCTTCGCGCGGCGCACCTTTGTGCTCGGCCGCCACCGCGTCCCAATGTTGCCAAAAATCCTCGTCCTCGCGCAGCAGAAAGGCTTCGATCAGATCGTCCTTCGTCGCGAAGTGGCGATATAGGCTCGTCTTGGCGACACCAGACTTCGCCACGATCAGATCCACACCCACCGCGCGCGTTCCCTCCCGATAGAAGAGCTCGCTGGCGGTCCGCAAGATACGTTCGCGCGTATCGGGTGCCGCGCCCTGCGCTTGTTCTCCCTTCTTCATCTTGGTCGGCCTCGAACGTTCCTTATGCATCTGCATTGGCGTCGATGATAGCACTACGAAGCGTGCGGCGTAGATTTCGATACAGATCGGTATCTTATTCGCTACAGATCTGTATTGACGACGCTACAGATCTGTACTATAAAGTCACCATTCCAACTCGGAGTCGAACATGAACAACAAAATGACTGTCGCGGTGTACGGTGCTACGGGCCATACGGGGCGCTTCGTCGTGGCCGAATTGAAGCGGCGCGGCTTTGGTGTCGTTCGTATCGGACGCGATGCAGAGCGCCTGAAGGAAATCAGTGCCAACGACGACAGCCCGTGGCGAGTTGCTTCGACTGACGATCCCCAACAACTCGACGCCGCAATCCGCGGGGCGCATGCCGTCATCAATTGCGCGGGGCCGTTTCTCGATACCGCGCTGCCGATCGTCGATGCAGCGTTGCGCGCGGGAATACCTTATCTCGACGTCACTGCGGAACAGCCAGCGCTCCAAGCGATCATCGACCAGCGCCATGCCGGTGCGCGTGACGCCGGCGTCAGTCTTATCCCCGCGGCGGCGTTTTACGGCGGTCTCGCCGATTTGCTCGTCACGGCAGCCGTGGATGCCGATCAGCCGATCGAAAGAGTCGATATCGCCGTCGGCCTCGACAGTTGGCATCCGACGCGCGGCACACGCGTGACCGGTGAACGCAATCATGCGACGAGGTTCGTTCAGCGTAGCGGGAAGCTGACACCGCTGCCTTCGCCGATGCCGGAGGGCGCGTGGTCGTTCGCCGAGGTGCTGGGCGATGCGGAGGTTGTCATGCTCCCCTTTACCGAAGTGCTGACCGTGTCGCGTCATTTGCGTGTCGACACGCTCGAATCTTGGTTCGGCCTCGCCGCTCTGCGTGAACTTCGCGATCCGAATACGCCGCCGCCCCAGCCGCACGACGATATGGGACGATCCGCGCAGCAATTCGTCATGGATGTCGTCGTTGCGCAGAGCGGGGTAACGCGTCGCGTGACTGCCACGGGGCAGGACATTTATGCGGTCAGCGCACCGATCATCGTCGAGGCCACAGAGCGATTGCTGAGCGGGAAGTCCGTATCGAAGGGCGGCGTCGTCAGTCTCGGTGAAATTTTCGACGCGTCGGACTTTTTGGCGGCACTCGATACGGTGAAGGTCGTTTTCGACGAAAAGAAATCGCTTGCCGAATTTTCCGTCCAAGGCTAGCCTTAGCGCGTTCCATCACGCTGCATGGAAGAGATCGCTCGATTCGAGCGACGCCGACGGAGCAACCGCCCCGGAAACTCTCAGGCAAAAGGACCTCGCAGCCGGAACATCTGGAGAGCGGCGCCATGCGCGCCCACCGAAGGGGAGCCCGCGCGGCAAGTGCGCGGGCGAAACTCTCAGGTACATGGACAGATGGGGCATCGACGCCGGTTGTTATCGGCCGGCGATGCCCAACGAACTCTGGACCATGTCATGTCACGAATTGCCGTTATCGGCGCCGGTATCACCGGCGTCACCACTGCTTACGCGCTCGCTCGGCGCGGCCACCGCGTCACCGTCCTTGAACGTCATCGCTATGCCGCGATGGAAACGTCGTTTGCGAACGGCGGGCAATTGTCGGCCAGCAATGCCGAAGTCTGGAACAGCCGCGCGACGGTGCTCAAAGGCTTACGTTGGATGTTCAAGCGCGACGCGCCGTTGCTGATGAATCCGCGTCCGAGTTGGCACAAATACAGTTGGATCGGTGAATTCCTACGGCAGATTCCCCACTATCGCAGCAACACGATCGAAACCGTTCGCCTCGCGATCGCCGCGCGCGAGCATTTGTTTTCCATCGCGCAGCGCGAAGCGATCGAGTTCGATCTCGAGCAGCGCGGTATTCTGCATTTCTACGCGACGCGCTCGGAATTCGAAGCTGCGTCGAAGGTGAACACGCTGCTGCGCGAAGGAGGACTCGATCGGCGGTCCGTTACGCCCGACGAGATTCGCGCAATCGAGCCGACGCTTCACGGCCAGTTCTATGGCGGTTTTTTCACGGAATCGGATTCGACGGGCGATATCCATAAGTTCACGCGCGGCCTCGCTCAGGCGTGCGAACGCCTTGGCGTCGAGTTTCGCTACGACACGGCGGTGCAATCGATCGACGGATCGAGCGACGGTGAGATTGCGATCGCGGCGCAGCGCGAAGGCCGCGACGAAATGGGCATGTTCGATCGCGTCGTGATTTGCGCGGGCGTTGGCAGCCGTGCGCTTGCCGCATATGTCGGCGATCACGTCAACGTGTACCCCGTGAAGGGCTATTCGATTACCGTATCGCTCGACGATCCATCGAGTCGGGAGGCCGCGCCGTGGGTGAGCCTGCTCGACGACCGCGCGAAAATCGTGACCAGCCGCCTCGGTGTCGATCGCTTTCGAGTGGCGGGGACGGCCGAACTGAACGGCGCGAATCGCGACATTCGAGCGAATCGCATCGAACCGCTCGTTCGATGGGTCCGGACGCATTTTCCCGCGGTCTCGACTTCGCGCGTCATTCCGTGGGCAGGCTTGCGCCCGATGTTGCCGAGCATGCTGCCGAGGGTTGGCCGGGGCCGTCGCCGCGGCGTGTTCTACAACACGGGGCATGGGCATCTTGGCTGGACATTGTCGGCCGCCACGGCGGAAGGCGTTGCGCAACTGGTGTCTGATGATGCGGTGGCGGCTCGCGTGCGTCCCGTAGCGGTCGGCGGTCGTCAAGGCGCTTGATTCGGTCGAGTAGGGCGAGTCCTGCGTCGCACGGGGCCGCCCGGTTCGGCTCGATTCGGTTCAAGCGAAGGCAAGCGGCTCCGGCATACGCCGGAGCGATACAATGTGGGCCTTCCGAACGCACCGGTGACTTCATGGATTCGTCCTTACACGCCTTGCTCCACACTATCGATGCCGACAAGGCAAAACTCGACGTGGCACGTCCGCTGCCGCTCAATACGCTGGGGTCGCTGCGTGACGCGCTGATGCTGGAATTGACCTATCACTCGAATGCGATCGAGGGCAACACGCTTTCGCTGCATGAAACGAAGGTCGTGCTCGAGGGAATCGCGGTAGGCGGAAAATTGCTTCGCGAACATATCGCAGTGACGAATCACCGCGACGCGATTCTCTACGTCGAGGACATCGTCGGTAGTGACGAGGGACTATCGGAGTCACAGATCCGTCATATTCACGCTCGCGTGCTCAAGGGTATCGACGATAAAGAGGCGGGCCAGTATCGCCGTGAGAACGCGGTGATCTCGGGCGCAAGCACGACGCCTCCGGATTTCTCGCTGCTGCCGGCCGAAATGGACGCGCTCATCGGCTGGCATGCGAGCGCAACGGATACGCACCCCGTCGCGCGTGCTGCCGAGCTGCATACACGGTTCGCGAAAATTCATCCGTTCTCCGATGGAAACGGCCGAACGGGCCGGCTGCTTCTCAATCTCGAGTTGATGAAGTCCGGTTATCCGCCGGCGGTGATTCGACAAGAGGAGCGTCTGGCTTACTACGAGGCGCTGGATCGGGCATGCGTGACGGGCGAGTACAGCATCATTACGCGACTCGTTGCCGAGGCGCTTGAACGCACGCTCGCGGCGTATCTCGATCTGCTTGGAAGGCGCGACTAGCCCGTAAGTTACAACGGGCTAACGACTGAGCGGGCGCGCAAGCGCCCCTTGAACTCATCGATCAAACATAAAGACCCATGCTCGACATGCTCGCCGTGAGCTGCTGCGCGGAGATGTCGACCGCCTGTTGTCCGCCGCCGCGAATCGGCAACAGTACCGTGGGCACCCCGCTCAGTCGCGTCTGCTGGAACCCGGCATCGACCAGCGTCTGCTTGAGCGCCGGATAGAATTCCGCCTTCTTGAAATCTTGAATGACCGCCGCCGTATCGCTTCCCTGATTCTCGAACACCCACCGATACAAATGAGGCAGCGTCCGCTTGAATATGCGGCGATGGTGCTCGCTGATAAAGAAGTCAGAGAACTTGACGTACTGATCGATGCGGTTATTGAGGTAGTCCCGCGTCTTGCCGCCGCCCATGAAAGCCGATGCAATCGTGCCCGGGCTCGTTTTCTTGTACCCCGGCATCTTCTGCTTCATCTTCGCGTACAAGTTGCACTGTTCCAATTCGTTGTAACTGGGCGAAGGAGGCGAAATGAACCGCGTTCCGAAATGATCGAGAAACTTCCACGCTAGGAACCATACCATCTGGGCCGCTTCGCCCTGGTTCTTGCTCACGTTCTTGTCGAGATTGACTTGGCCGCTGTGATTGCCCGGAAACGGTACGAACACCGCGTTCGTCGCGGCATTGGTGAACGTCACGCGCTTGGCATCTTGAGGCTTGAAGAAGCCTCGGGTCTCGTGCATCGATAGGACTGCTAAATAATTCTTGACGTTGCCGCGGATAGTGCTGGCGTCGACGTCACTCTTATTGCCTATCCCGGCGACAGGATCGACGGCGAAAATGTTGACGGCGATGTCAGGGAAGATCTCGCGAAGCTTATAGGCGAGCTTCGTGCAAGTCACTGCGCCGCGGCTCCACCCGAGCATGTTCACCGTTTTCGGGGCAGGGCTCAGTTCCGCGATCGTCGCGACGGCGTGCATGACGTTGTCATCCCACCCCGCGCCCGACATCACGCCGGTCACCTTCCAATTAATGTGGGTATGACCTAATTCCTTGTTGCCGAAAGTCGCCTTGGGCTGCTTGTCGCGCGTGAACGGATTGAATTGCCCCGGGATCACGCTCGTCGTCGGGCTGCTGCCGGGGCCATCGCAAATGAGAAAGTCTTTATATTCGGTGCCCGCGGCGAGACGGCCGAATTCAGCGACGATTTCGCCGGTCCCATCGCGGCTGGCGCATGTCCCGTGGTTAAAGACGGTGAATACTGGCGACGCAAATGCTGGCATAGGTATTCACCTCCTTGCCTGTTATCGTGATACTACTTATCAGGGTTTTTACCAGATGCTTGGGCGGTGCAGTGCTCAGCCGCGGCAGTGGGATCACAGCATATCAGTGCGATTGCAAATCTTGCAACGGCCGGATGAAGGTCTGATGAAGGTCTGTGGCGGGAGAGCCATGAAGCAGCGATTCAACGGGAGCGCAGCGTGACTCACTCAAGCGAAAGGCGGCGCCACAGCCAATGCCGCGACGCCGCCTCCGATGCAACTTACTCCAACACACTACAACTCATTACGACACGTTCTCAAGCCGCGCCGTATCCGCCTCCCCCCGGTGTCTGAATCACGACGACATCGTCTGCCGTTACCTGCATCCGATGCCGCGCGCCGAAATCCTCGCGCGTGCCGTCCTTGCGCTCGATCCAATTCACGCCGCTTGCGCCCGGTGCTCCGCCTGCGAGCCCGAACGGCGGCACGAGACGGCGGTTGGCGAGCATAACGGCCGTCATCGGTTCGAGAAAGCGCACGCGCCGCTCGGTGCCGTCACCGCCGCGATGACGCCCCTCGCCGCCACTGCCGCGGCGAACGCCGAACGAATCGAGCCGCACTGGGAAACGCCATTCGAGTACCTCGGGATCGGTCAAACGCGAGTTCGTCATATGCGTTTGCACCGCACTGCAGCCGTCGAATGTCGGCCCGGCACCCGCACCGCCGCAAATCGTTTCGTAGTACTGAACATGATCGTTGCCGAACGTGAAGTTGTTCATCGTGCCCTGCGCGCCCGCCATCACGCCGAGCGCCCCATAGAGCGCGTCGGTGACGACTTGCGACGTCTCCACGTTACCGGCCACGACAGCCGCCGGATAGCGCGGGTTCAGCATCGAACCTTCAGGAATCCTGATGTCGAGCGGCTTCAGGCAACCTGCATTGAGCGGAATGTCTTCGTCGACGAGCGTGCGGAAGACATACAGCACCGCTGCCTTGCAGATCGCGGACGGCGCATTGAAATTGTTCGGCTGCTGCTCGCTCGTGCCGGCGAAGTCGACGACCGCCGAGCGTTGGACCTTGTCGATCGATACGTTGACGACGATCTTGGCGCCGTCGTCGAACGCATATTCGAAGCGCCCGTCTTTCAGCACCGACAGCGTGCGGCGTACGACCTCCTCCGCGTTGTCCTGTACGTGCTGCATATACGCGCGCACCGTATCGAGCCCGAACTGACTACACATGCGGTCGAGTTCTTGCGCACCCTTCGTGCAGGAGGCCACTTGCGCACGCAGGTCGGCGAGATTCTGCTCGACGTTGCGCACGGGCCACGGGCCCGAAAGCAGCTTGTCGCGAATGCGACCCTCGAGGAAACGGCCTTCGGCCACGAGTTGCACGTTGTCGAGCAGCACGCCTTCCTCGTCGACGTGAACCGAGTCGGGAGGCATCGATCCGGGCGTCACGCCGCCGATATCCGCATGGTGACCGCGCGCGGCGACATAGAACATCGGTTCGCTCGACCCCGAAGCGAACACCGGCATGATGATCGTCACGTCGGGCAGGTGCGTGCCGCCCGCGTAGGGCGCATTCAACGCGAATGCATCGCCCGGACGCATCGTGCCGGTGCGGCGGTCGATGACGGTGCGCACGCTTTCGCCCATCGAGCCCAGATGCACGGGCATATGCGGTGCGTTCGCGATCAAGTTGCCGTCCGCGTCGAACAGCGCGCACGAAAAGTCCAAGCGTTCCTTGATGTTGACCGAATACGACGTGTTCGCGAGCGTCACGCCCATCTGTTCGGCGATCGACATGAACAGATTGTTGAAGACTTCGAGCAGTACCGGGTCGGCTTGCGTGCCGGCCGCATGCCGCGCTTCGAGCGGTACCGTGCGCTCGGCAACCATATGGTTGTGGCGTGTCACCACGAGCTGCCACCCCGGTTCGACGATCGTCGTGCCGGTGCTCTCCTTGATGATCGCCGGGCCATCGATCTTTGCGCCAGGCGCCATCGCATCGCGATCGTAGACCGGCGTTGCGCGCCATTGGCCGCCGGTGAAGACGCGCGTGATCGCGAGCGGCGACGGTTCGGTCGATGCATCGTCGGCCAGCGGCCAACGTTCATCGTCGGCTTGCTGCGTGCGGCCGATCGCTTCGACGGCCACGGCCTCGACGATCAACGCGCGATTGGGCATCAGGAAGCCGTAGCGGGTCCGGTAAAGCGTCTCGAACTGTGCGACCACGGGCGCCACGTCTTGGTCGAAATCGACTTCGAGCGCGGTATCGGTGCCGTCGTATTTGACGTGCAGCTTGTAGCAAAGCGTGATTCGATTGTCGTCGATGCGCTGCGAGGCCACTTCGTCGCGTGCGGTTTCGGCGAGGTCGATGAATGCGGTTTCGCAAGCGGCGAGGGCGCGATTGTCGAGCGGCACTTCGAGCGCGCGCTGGCGCAATGCGCGTACGTCGGCCAAACCCATCCCGTATGCCGACAACACGCCCGCGAGCGGATGGATGAAGACACGCGTCATGCCGAGCGCGTCGGCCACGAGACACGCGTGCTGTCCACCCGCGCCGCCGAAGCAGGCAAGCGTGTATTGCGTCACGTCATACCCGCGCTGCACGGAGATCTGCTTGATCGCGTTGGCCATGTTCTCGACCGCGATCTTCAAGAACCCTTCGGCTACCTCCTCGGGCTTGCGCTCGATGCCGGTTGTGCTCGCCACGTTGGCAGCCAACTCGGCGAAGCGCTGGCGCACGATCGCATCGTCGAGCGGCTCGTTGCCTTCGGGACCGAACACCTTCGGAAACCACTGCGGATCGAGCTTGCCCGTCATGACGTTGCAGTCCGTAACGGTCAGCGGGCCACCGCGCCGGTACGAAGCTGGGCCGGGATTCGCGCCGGCACTTTCAGGGCCGACGCGAAAGCGTGCGCCATCGAAGCTGCAGATGGAGCCGCCGCCTGCCGCGACGGTATGAATTTTCATCATCGGCGCGCGAATACGTACGCCGGCCACTTCCGTGACGAAATCGCGCTCGTACTCGCCCGCATAGTGCGTGACGTCGGTCGACGTGCCGCCCATGTCGAAGCCGATGATGCGGTCGAAGCCCGCGAGCGCGGCCACTTGTGCCGCGCCGACGATGCCGCCGGCCGGTCCCGACAAGATCGCATCCTTGCCTTGAAAGCGGTGAGCATCGGTCAAGCCGCCGTTGCTCTGCATGAACTGCAGCGGCACGGGGCCCAGCTCGCGTTCGACCTGCCGCACATAGTGACGCAAGACGGGCGAGAGGTAGGCATCGACGACGGTCGTATCGCCACGTGAGACGAGCTTCATGAGCGGGCTCACTTCGTGGCTCACGGAAATCTGCGTAAAGCCGATGTCTTGTGCGATCGCCTTCAGTACGCGCTCATGCTCGGGATGCCGATAAGCATGCATCAACACGATGGCGCATGAGCGAATGCCTTCGTCGTAGGCACGCTGCAGCGAGGAACGTGCACCCGCTTCATCGAGTGCGCGGACCGCTTCGCCCCGCGCGCCGATACGCTCGTCGATCTCGACGACGCGCTCGTAAAGCAACGTCGGCAATTCGATATTGCGCACGAACAGCTTCGGCCGGTTTTGATACGCGATGCGCAGTGCATCGGCGAAGCCCTTCGTGATCGCGAGCACGGTTCGCTCGCCCTTGCGTTCGAGCAACGCATTCGTCGCAACCGTCGTGCCCATCCGAACGCATTCGATCAACTCGGCAGGCACCGGCGCGCCCGTCGGCACGCCGAGCAATTCGCGGATCCCCTGCACGGCCGAATCGCGGTAGCGCTCGGGATTCTCGGACAGCACCTTGTGCGTGACGAGCACGCCGTCGGGGCGTCGCGCGACGATGTCCGTGAACGTGCCTCCACGGTCGATCCAAAACTGCCATCGTTCGGAGTCCGAAATAATTTGAGTGGAGTCGTTTTTCATGTCTTTCGATCGAAGAGGATGTTAGGAAATCAGTATTTCAGTTGTGCGCCGCGCGTCTCGGGCAGTGTCAGGGCTGCCAGGATCACGACGCCGTAGGCGACGGCCGCGAAGGTACCGATAGTGGCGCCGAGCGTCATCTTTTGAGCCACCATGCCGATGAGGAACGGGAAGGCGGCGCCGACCGCACGGCCGAAGTTGTAGCAAAAGCCTTGACCGGACCCGCGCACACGCGTCGGAAACAACTCGGACATGAACGCGCCCATGCCGGAGAAGATGCCCGACGCGAAGAAGCCGAGCGGGAAGCCGAGAATCAAGAGCAGCGTGTTGTCGAGCTTGACGTGCGTATAAGCGAGCGCGATGACCATCGATGCGAGCGCGTAGGTGATGAACGCGAGCTTGCGGCCGACACGGTCGGATAGCCACGCGCCGCACAGATAGCCGGCATACGAACCCACGATGATCACGGCAAGGTACCCGCCCGTGCCTACCACGCTCAGATGCTGCTCGGTCTTCAGGTAAGTCGGCAGCCACGTCGTGATGGCGTAGTAGCCGCCTTGTGCGCCGGTCGCGAGCAGCGCTGTGCGCAGCGTCGTGAACCACATGTCGGCGCTGAAGATCTCCATGAACGAGTGTGTGGTGTTCGTATCGCGCTCGTGCTGCTTGGCCACGCGATGCACCTCGGGCTCTTCGACCAAGCGGCGGACGTAGATGACGAACGGCGCAGGAAGAATGCCGAGCGCGAACAGCGCGCGCCATGCCATGTGGGCAGGCAACAGCGAAAACACGAGGATATAGAGCCCGGCCGACGCAGCCCAGCCGATCGCCCAGCCGGCTTGAACCATCCCGACGGCCTTGCCGCGGTCACGGGCGCGGATCACTTCGCCGATCAACACGGCGCCGGCCGTCCACTCGCCGCCGAAGCCCAGGCCCATCAAGCCGCGTGCGACGAGCAACTGCGTAAAGTTTTGCGCGAAAGCGCAGGCGAGCGTAAACACGGCGAACCAGACAATCGTGATCTGCAGCGTGCGCACGCGTCCGACTCGGTCGGACAGGATGCCCGCAACCCAGCCGCCCAACGCGGACATCAGCAGCGTAACCGTGCCGATGAGTCCGGCCTCGCCCTTGGTCAAGCCCCAAGTGGCGATGAGTGCCGGAATGACGAAGCTCAGGAACTGCGTATCCATTGCGTCGAGCGCATAGCCGGCCTTACAGCTCCAAAACGCGCGGCGCTCGTTCGCGCCCAGGTGTCCGTACCAGCCGAACATGCCGCGGTCGTCGCGGCCCGCCTCGGCTGCGCCGCTTCTGTCGTCGGCGTGTTCAATATCAGGGTAATGTGCTTCGGTGTTCATCGATGTCTCCTCGGTACTGCGCTGCGGGTGTTTCTATCGTTCCTATACATAAGCACCGCGTCAGAGAACCGCGAGCGATGCGTTGGGGATGTCGGTCACGAGCATGTGCCCGGGCCGATGAGCGATGGCGAAGGGCAGGCGCGCCGCTTCGAGTGCGCTTTGCGGTGTCACGCCGCACGCCCAGAACACAGGCACTTCGTCTTCGTGAATCGTCACGGCGTCGCCATAGTCGGGGCGCGACAGATCGGCAATGCCGATCGCGCGAGGGTTGCCAAGATGCACCGGGGCGCCGTGTACGGACGGGAAGCGGCTCGTGACTTGGACGGCGCGAATCGCGCGCGCACCCGTCATCGGGCGCATCGATACCACGAGCTGCCCGCCGAACGGGCCGGCCGGCGCGTTGGCGATATGGGTGCGGAACATCGGGACGTTGACGCCCTCGTCGACGTGCCGAAGCGGGATGCGCTCGTGCGCCAGCATTTGCTCGAAGGAAAACGAACAACCGATCGCGAACGCGACGAGATCGTCGTTCCAGAGCGAAAGGATGTCGTCGGGCTGCTCGCTCAGCACTCCGTCGCGATAGACGTTGTAGCCGGGCACGTCCGTGCGCAGATCCAAATCTTGGCCGAGCGAGGGCACGTTCCACTGCCCCCGTTCGCCGACGCCGAGCAACGGGCAGGCCTTCGGATTTCGAATGCAAAACCGTAGGAAATCTTCGGCGTAGGCACTCGGGATGATGACGAGATTGGCTTGAGCGTACTCGCCGCACTGACCGGCAGTGGGTCCTTTGAAGTCCTTGCGGCGGACGAGCTGACGAAAACGGTGCGGCATGAGGGCATTCCCTGAAAGAAGATGGCTTGGTGAGCAGATTAGGTTTGAAAATGATGACACGCCAGCAAGTTATTCCGCGCGCTTCTGTTAAGTTTCTCTTAACACTTTCATGCGGGTTTTCCCGAGCGAGGCGAAGCCACGCGGTATTCGCTTAAAACATGAGCAGCCTTGTCCGATAAGGGGTGAGCGGCACAATGCGACGGTTGACGCGCGCGATTTTGGGTTGACTTACCCCGTACGAGACGCTCGAATGCATGCATCGAGACCGGGTGCGCCGGCTTTTTGTTCTGCTTAACATCCGCTCACGGATGCCGATATGCAGATGGGTAGGCGAGGCAACCCTCGTTCGGCATGCCCAAAGATGTGAATGACCCTTATTCGTCGGAAGAAAACATCATGTCCCATTTAACCCTGCGACAAAAGCTTTGGATCCCACTGCTCCTGACTTGGGTCGGCCTGCTGACGCTGACGGTTTGGCACGCGCAGCAAATGCGCGAAATGCAGTTGAAGGAGCGCAAGCATGCGCTTGCCGACATCACGCAGATGGCGTACTCGATCGCCGCGGGTTTCGATCGCGATGCGCAGGCCGGCAAGCTGAGTGCCGATGCCGCGAAGCAACAGGCCTTGGTCAGCATTGCGGATCTGCGCTATAGCGGCAACGGGTACGTCACGGTCGTCGGGGCCGATTCGGTGGTCGTCATGCATCCGATGTCGCCGAAGCTCGACGGCAAGGACATGTCGCAGTGGAAGGATGCCAAGGGCAATCTGCTCTATCGGGATATCGCGGCGGCCGGTGCCTCGCCGAACGGGATGGGGTATGTCGAATATTGGTGGCCCAAGCCGGGAGAGACCGAGCCGAGTTCGAAGCTCGGCTTCGTCGAGCGCTACAAGCCCTGGAATTGGGATCTCATTGCGGGCGTCTATCAAGACGACATTCAGTCCGCGTTCTATCACACGCTCGGTACATCGTTGGTAGTCCTAATCATTCTCGGTGCGGCGATTTCGCTGCTGACGTCGATGGCGGTCAAGAGCGTGCGGCGTTCGGTCGGCGGCGAGCCGGCGCAGGCCGCCGAGCTTGCGCGGCAGATCGCATCGGGCGATTTGACGGGACATATCGAAGTCGCTCACGGCGACGACAACAGCATCGTATCGGCCATCGCCTATACGCGCGATACGCTCGCCGGCACGGTCGCGCGCGTGAAGACGGCCGCCGCGACGATACGCACTGCCGCGGCCGAGATCGCCACCGGCAACAGCGATTTGTCGAGCCGTACCGAGCAGCAAGCCGCGTCGCTCGAAGAAACCGCGGCGGCGATGGATGAACTGACATCGACCGTCAAGCAAAACGCGGAAAACGCTTCGCGCGCGACCGAAGTGGCGGCGAGCGCGTCGTCGGAGGCCGAGCGCGGCGGCGGGGTGGTCGGCGACGTCGTGAGCAAGGTCCGGGCGATCGCCGAAAGCTCGAAGAAGGTGGCCGACATTACGTCGGTGATCGATAGCATTGCGTTTCAAACGAACATCCTCGCGCTGAATGCGGCGGTCGAAGCGGCGCGCGCCGGCGAAAACGGTCGGGGCTTCGCCGTCGTCGCGAGCGAGGTGCGCAGCCTCGCCCAACGCAGCGCCGCGGCGGCGAAAGAGATTCGCGTGCTCGTCGACACTTCGCTCACGCAGGTGGAGAGCGGCGCCGTGCTGGCGGAAAGCGCGGGCACGGCGATGGATGGCATCGTCGCGGCCGTCAAGCGCGTCACGACGATCGTCGACGAGATCGCGGGGGCGTCGGCTCAGCAAAGCATTGGTATCGAGGAGGTCAATCGCGCGATCTCGCAGATGGACGGTGCAACGCAGCAGAACGCCGCGCTCGTCGAACAGGCCGCGGCTGCGGCCACGTCGCTCAACGAGCAGGCGCAGCAACTCGGGGTGGCGATGCAAGCGTTCCGCGTGGAGACAGATGCGGCATACACCGCTAAACGATGAACACGCGATTCGTCGAGACGTTCGTCACGTTAGCGGAACTCGAGAGCTTTCGCGCCACGGCGCGTGTGTTGCACGCGACGCCGGCCACGATTTCGTTGCGGATCAAATCGCTCGAAGACGATTTGCGCACGGAGCTCATCGATCGGTCGACGACGCAGTTTCGCCTGACGCCCGCGGGCGAGAGCCTGCTCAGCCTTGCGCGCAACGTGGTGGATGCCGCGCGGGCGCTGCGCGAGGCGGCGGGGCAAGAAATCGTCGTGGGCGGCAAGTTGCGCTTGGGTGTGATCGAGACGGTCGTTCATTCGTGGCTTGCGCATTACATTACGCACCTCAATGCGAAATTCCCGCAGCTCGACATCGATTTGACCGTGGAGTCGAGCGCCGTGCTTCAGCAGCGGCTGCTCGCGGGCGAACTCGATCTTGTGATTCGCGTGGAAGGGATCGACAGTACCAAAGTTGTCTCGAGCGCGATCGCGAGCTATCCCGTGCGCTGGATCGTGAGGCGCGGCTTGCTGTCGCGGCGCACGAGCGGTCTTGCATCGCGCGTACTCCAGCGGCCGATCCTGACGTTCGGGCGCGGCACGGCACCGCAAGTCGCATTGCAGAGCATCGTGCTCACGCTCGCACGGCAGGAGAACGTCGGGCCCGAGCATACGCGCATCACGTGCTCGCCATCGGTGGCCGCGATCGTGCAGCTCGTGCGCGACGGTTACGGCGTCGCGTGCATCCCGAGCTTGTTCGTCAACGACGAATTGCAGACGGGCGAGTTCGTCGAGCTGCCGCTCAAGCCCGTGCCGCCCCCGATCGTCGTATCGGTGTGCAAGCCGACGAACGCGAGCACGATGGTGAATGCGGCCGCCAGTGCGGCCCATATCGCTTGCACGGCGTTTTGCAGGACGCAGCGGCGCGATCTGATCGAAGCGCTGTGAGCGTGCGTTGCGGTCATTTTCGCGCGCTGACGCCGGTCAGTGCGCGAACGCGCTCCTCGTCCGCGGCGAGCGCGCTCGAGTTGCCCGCGTAAACGATCGCACCGTCGTTCAGCACGTAGGCGTGATCGGCGATCTCCAAACCCATGCGCGCGTTTTGCTCGACGAGCAGGACGGAGATGCCTTCATCGCGCATCTGCAAGACGACGCGAAATACCTCGCGTACGATCAGCGGCGCGAGGCCTTGCGATGGTTCGTCGAGAATCAGCAAGCGGGGGTTGAGCAGTAGCGCGCGCGCAATCGAGAGCATTTCCTGCTCGCCTCCCGAGAGCGAACGTCCGCGGCTCGACTTGCGTTCGGCAAGCCGCGGAAACAGTTCGTAGATGCGTGGGATCGTCCAGGGTCCGCTGCGCGCGAGCGGCACACGCAAGTTCTCCTCGACGCTGAGGTTGACGAAGATGCGGCGCCCTTCGGGCACGTAACCGACGCCGCTTGCGGCAACCTTGAAGGTCGGCCAGCGGGATGTATCCACGCCGAAGATCGTCACGCGGCCTTGGCGTGCCGGCGTCAGACCCATCAGCGTGCGCAGCGTCGTCGTCTTGCCCGCCCCATTGCGCCCGAGCAACGCGGTGATGCGTCCTTCTTCGACGGTAAGGCTCACGCCGTGCAAGATATGGCTCTTGCCGTAATAGGTGTGGAGCTCATCGGCGATGAGGGCGGCATTCATACGGCCACGCCGAGGTAAGCGGTTTGCACGGCCTCGTCGGCGGCAATCGCTTGCGGGGTTCCCTCGGCCAGCACGCTGCCGCGATCGAGGACGGTGATCCGATCCGCGAGGTCGAATACGACGCGCATATCGTGTTCGATCAAAGCGATCGTCAACGCGCCGTCTCGATGCACGCGCGCGATCAATCGCGTAATGGCTTCCGTCTCCTGGTCGCCCATGCCGGCTGCGGGTTCGTCAAGCAACAGCAAGCGAGGCCGTAGCGCGAGCGCCATCGCGATCTCGACGATTCGCTGCTCGCCGTGCGACAGTTCGCCTACCAATCGTTCGGCCCGAGGGCCGAGGCCGGTCAGTGCGACTGTTTCGTCGATGCGAGTGCGTACCTGTCTGGCCTGCGCGCGGTTGATCCACGTTCGCATGCGAAGACCGGCCGCCACCTCCACGCTGATGCGCAGGTTCTCGAGCACGGTGAGTTCCGGAAAGATCTCGGTGATTTGGAACGTGCGTGCGATGCCGACGCTGACGCGTCGATGCGCAGGCAGCGCCGTGATGTCGCTTCCGTCGAATACGATGGCGCCTGCCGTCGGTGGAAACAGCCCGCTGATCAAGTTGAAAAACGTCGTTTTGCCGGCGCCATTCGGCCCGATGATGGCGTGCAGCGCACCTCGTTCGATATGTAGCGATACGTCGCGCACGGCTTGCAGATTGCCGAAACGCTTGCTTACGTGCTCGACGTCGAGGACGTTCATGAGTTGCTCCTGCCGCGAATGAAGCCGAGGAGCCCGCGCGGAAAGAACAGCACGATTGCGACGAACAGCATGCCGAAGAATGACATCCAGTTGACGGTGATACTCGACAGATAGTCCTGCAGCACCACGAACACCGCGGCGCCGAGCAACGGCCCCCATAAACTGCGCATGCCGCCCATCACGGCCATCATCACGAAGTCGCCCGATTGGCTGAAATGCAGGCCGCGCGGGTCGGCGAAATTGTTTAGGAGTGCGTACAGTGCGCCGGCAAAACCCATGAAGAAGCAGGAGAACGTGAACGCGATCCAGATATGGCGACTGACCGGAATGCCGAGAAAGCGGGCGCGCCGCTCGTTCTCGCGAATCGCGATCATCGTGCGTCCGAACGGCGAGCGAAGAATGAAGCCCATCAATGCAACCGCCAAGGCGAGGCAAACGAGCACGAAGTAGTAGAACGCAACGGAGTGCGTCAGGATATCGATCTTGATGACGCCGAAGTTCAACGGCGCGCGCTCGAACCCGCGCAGCCCGTCATCGCCGCCCGTCAGCGAACTCCATTGGAAGGCGATGTAGTAGAACACCTGCCCGAACGCGATCGTGACCATTGCGAAGTAGACGCCGCGCAGGCGGGCGCAGAGCGCGCCGAGCAGCGATCCGCAAATGCCGCCGAGCAAGGTTCCGCAAAGCAGCGCGAGCGGTGTGCTAGGCGCCAAGAACTTGAGCGAGAGTCCCGCGCCGTACGCGCCGAGACCGAAGAATGCGGCGTGACCGAAGGACAGCACGCCGGTAAAGCCGAGCAAGAAGTTGACCGACATCGCGGCAAGACCTAGCACCAGCACACGCGTTCCGAGCGCGGTGTAGCCGCCGAGCGGAGGCATCCAGAACGGCGCCAGCAGCAACGTCGCCCAGATGGCGGCGAGCGTCAATGGATGACGCAGGCGGGACCATGTTCGAGCGCTCATGTCAGCATGCCCTCTTCGCCGAGCAGACCGCGAGGACGCAGCAACAGCACGACCGCCATCAACACGTAGATGATGGCCTCGCTCGCCGCCGGCAAGAACACCGCGGTGATGCCCGACGCCACCCCGATCAGCAAACCACCCAAAAGCGTGCCGGTGAGGCTGCCCACGCCGCCGACGATGATCGCGATGAAGCTTGGCATCAGCAGCCCCGTGCCCATCGTCGGCTCCAGCCCGAGCTGACCGGCCGCGAGCACGCCGCTGAGCCCGGCAAGAAAGGCGCCGACCGCGAAGTTGAGCGAGCGCAGACGGCCGACGTTGACACCGAGCGCTGAAACGGTTTCGAGGTCGAGCGTGCCGGCGCGAATGCGAATGCCGAGGCGGCTATAGCGCAACAGGATGAACAGCAACGCCACGGCGAGGGCCACGGTGCCGACCATGAACAAACGGTAGCCCGTGATGAAGAACAGCGTATCGCTGAGGGGCCGTGATAGTACCGCCGGGACGTTGACCGGTTTGCCCTGCGCACCCCAGATGAAACGTGTGCCGTCCTCGAAAACGAACGCTAGACCGAATGTCAGCAAGAGACCGTAGAGCGGATCGCGTCCGTAGACGCGACGAATGAGCAGCCGCTCGAGGACGAGCCCGATCAAGGCCACGCACGGAGGCGCAATCAGCAGCGCACCCCAGAAGCCGACATAAGGCGTGACCGTGTACGCGACATAGCCGCCCGCGACGAGAAAGCCGCCATGAGCAAAATTGATCACGTTGCTCAGATTGAGAATCAGCGATAACCCGAGCGCCATCAGCACGTAGAACGCGCCGATGATCAATCCGTTGGTGACGTTGAACAAAAGCAGTTGAGTCATCGCGCATCCTGCTCGTCATCGCGTTCGGCCGGAACTCACATCGGCGGCGGATTCCCTCGGATCAAGCGGGCCATTGCACCTTGCAGCCCGTTTCGCTTTCCGGCGGAGCGGTCTTGTCTCCCGGTACGACGTATTCGACGCGGAACAAATCTTCGGGATCGTCGGGTGCCGGCTCCGTGAGTGCTTGGCCGACGAACGCCGACGTCATCAGTTGATGGTCGCCCTTGCGGTAATAGCACTTGTTCGGTTGTAGTTTGACGTCGTCCGGCAGTTCGAAGCCGCCGAGTGCTTCGGCGAGTTTTTTTGCATCGAGCGTTCGCTCCTGGTTGGCGATGCCTGCGAGCGTGCGCACGGAGGTGTAGCCGAACCAATGGCGCGCCGTCGGCACCTTGCCGCCGTTCACCTTACGAATGTCTGCAACGAATTTGTCGACGTCGGGTACGCCCGGTTGCTTCCAATACCATTCGAACATCCAGACACCCACGCGCGCTTCGGGCGGCATGGCTTCGAGCGATTCCAGTTCTTGCTGCAATCCGGCAATGTGCATGTCCTTGCCGAGCCCGAATTGGGCGATCTGTTTCAAGCAGTTCACCATGTCCGAGCCTTGCGGCAACACGAGCAGCACGTCCGGTTTCGCGGCGCGCGCCTTGATCAGATACGCAGAGAAATCGGTCGTGCCGAGCGGCGTCAACTCGTTGCCCGTGATCGTTCCGCCGAGTTTCTGCAAGTCGGCCGCCGCGGCCTTTTGCAGCGTATGGCCGAATGCGTAATCGGGCGTGATGAAATGCCACCGCTTGCCGTACTTCGAAAACAGGAGGTTGGCGACTGCGTTGGCTTCCATGCTCGTCGTGTTGCAGACGCGATAGACGTTCCACTTGCAGTCGGTGCCCGTGATCGTATCGGTATGGCCGCCGGAAACGATGTGCAGCACTTTCTTTTCGTTGCTGACTTGAGCGAGGGCTTGTGCGATGGCGGAATTCACGTCGCCGATGAGGAACGTGACCTGATCGCGGTCGATCAGCTTACGCGCCTTTTGCACGCCGGTACCGACGTCATTGGCCGAGTCCTCGACGAGCAATTCGACGGGGCGCCCGAGGATGCCTCCACGCAAGTTGATTTGCGCGACGGCCAGCTTCGCGCCGGTCACTTCGTTTTGTGCAACCGCAGCATAGACGCCCGTCAGCGGATCGACCATGCCGATCCGCAGCGGCGTCTCGCCGCGTGCCTTGATGATGAACGGAGACGCCAATTGCAGGGACGCGGCCGCCGCAGCCGCCTTCAGTATCGTGCGGCGATTGGCGTCAGGCCTGCGGTTCGCCCGGGTCATGGCGGCCTCCTTTTATCCGCTGTCTAATGGTTTGACTTATGAGTCAAATGGCAGGCGCGGTATGTTGGCGAGGACACCTCCGTGCGCATTCGTTCGCCCCGAGGCGCTTGCCGGAGGAGAGCCGTTCCGGCGCTACGGGTCAGCCGATGCGGGCCGCAAGATGAATCCCCGCGAGCATGCAGCGCACCGAGCCTCCGGCGGTTTCGATGGTGGGAACGTCGAGCGGGAGCAGTCGCGCCGAGCGTTCGATCAGTTCGCGTTGCCCAGGGGTAAGGCATGCGAAAGCGCGTTTGGACAGAGCCAGTATGCGACCGTCGCGTCCGTTCAATTCGAGGGCGTTCGCCGCGAAATTCGCGATTTGCTCATGATCGAGTGCGATGACGGTACGGCCTGTTTCCAGCAAACGATGACGAACGTCATCGCGCCGGTGCGGATCGCGGATCGCATCGAGCCCGACCAAGGCAAATGCCGTGGCGACGCTCATCATCACGTTGGTGTGATAGATCGCACGGCCCTCGGGATCGGTGGTATCGAAACAAATCGGCTCGAAGTGAAACTGCGCGCAAAAGCGTTCGAGCGCGATCGGATCGGCGCGATGCGAACGCGCGGCGTATGCGATACGTCCCACGTGATCGAGGACCATCGCGCCGGTACCTTCGAGAAAAACACCGTCATGCTCGAGACCCGAGTAGTCGACGATCTCCCTCACTCGGTATTTCGTCTTGAGCATCTCCACGATGTCGGCGCGTCGTTCGCGCCTGCGGTTAGGGCTGTACATCGGAAACAACGCAACGCGGCCGCCCGCATGCGTGGTAAGCCAATTGTTGGGAAATGCGGAATCCGGCGTATCGTGCTCGCCATGATCGTCGAACAGATGCACGCGTACGCCGGCTTGCGTTAGCGCATGCGCGGCCGCCGTGACTTCCTCGCGCGCCTGCTCGGCCAAGGTGTGCATCGTCGCCGCGCTGCTTGCTGCCGGATTGCATTGAAACGCGTTGTCGGCGGCCGTTTGCGGGTTCGGCATGAAGCGATGCGGACGAACCATCACGACAGCGGCGGGTGCTTGAATCGACTGAGTATTCATTGAAAACATCGAGAAGAAGGCATCGGCAGCGAGCGCACGGCGGCAGGCTGGCTTCAGCGCGCGAAAGCGTGCGCCTCGTCGAACGTGCGCGTTGCGGCGGCGCACATCACCTGTGCTTGCTCGATGAGTCCGAACAAATTCTTGGGATCGACCGAAGGCGGAATCAACGAAATGTCGATGCCGGCATCGTGCTGCTGATCGAGCGCATGGAGATAGCGCAGTGCCGAGTAATCCTCCAGTGCGAAACCGACTGAATCGAAGACGGTGACTTGCGAGGCGTTTTCGCGGCCCGTGGCTTCGCCCTTCAGGATTCGCCACAACTCGGTCACCGGGAAGTCGGCGGGCAACTGCTGGATGTCGCCCTCGATCCGTGTTTGCGGTTCGTACTCGACGATGACGCGGCTCATGCTCAGCACGTCGGCATGAAGCTCCGTCTTGCCGGGGCAGTCGCCGCCGACGGCGTTCAGATGCATGCCGGGCTCGATCATGTCGGGCGTAATGATCGTTGCGTAGGCCTTGTCGGCCGTTACCGTCGTGACGATGTCGGCGCCGCGTACCGCGTCGGCCGTCGATGCGACGCGGATCACGCGCAGGTCGTGATAGGCGGCGAGATTGCGGACGAGCTTGTCCGTCGCGCTCGGATCGATGTCGAATACGCGGATTTCATCGATGCCGAGCAGCGTGTGAAACGCGATCGCTTGGAATTCGCTTTGCGCGCCGTTGCCGATCAAAGCCATTTTCTTGGCGTTGGGGCGGGCGAGCACGCGCGCTGCGAGCACCGCCGTTGCGGCGGTGCGCAATGCGGTGGTCAGCGTAAGTTCCGCGAGCAGGACGGGATAGCCGGTATCGACTGCCGCGAGCGCCCCGAACGCCATCACCGTATGAATGCCGCGCTGAGCGTTGACGGGATGGCCGTTGACGTATTTGAACGCGAACAGCTCATTGTTCGCGACAGGCATCAGTTCGATCACGCCGTTCGGCGAATGGCACGCGACGCGGGGCGATTTGTCGAAGTCTGTCCATCGAAGGTAGTCCGCGCGCAGCGTATCGAGGAGTTCGCTCAAGAACCGAGTAAGGCCCACGCGCGCGATGAGCCGGCTGGTGGCGGGAACGTCGAGAAAGCGAGTCATGATGGGGTGTCTCCTGAGTAGCCGCGGCCTCGTTAGCCGCTGAATGGAAATATTATTTCCGTGAGCGGAGCCAACAAAAAGATGGCAAAGGTGACAAATCGCTAGCCAAAATTGACAATATGCTCAATTCGACTGCGATTTTGCTCAGTCGACGGCGGTGGCAGCCATGCTGGTGGCCGCTGTTGCACGGAACCAAGGGGATGACGAGACATGATCAATCTCGACGACGTCGATCGGCAGCTCATCGCATTGCTGCGCGACGACGCGCGCATGCCGGTGGTGGCGCTGGCGAAGGAACTGAGAGTTGCGCGTGCGACGGTGCAGAACCGGCTGACTCGCCTGGAAAACGAAGGGGTGATCGTCGGCTATACGGTTCGGCTCAAGCGTGCCGCGGAGAAGCATCGTATCCGCGCGTTGATGTTGATTGCCTTGCAGGGCAATCGCGCGGCGGAAATCATCAAGGCACTACGGGGTCACCCCAACGTCACGACGATCCACAGCACGAACGGGCGTTGGGATTTGATCGCCGAGTTGCAGGCGGATTCGCTGGAAGAGTTCGATCGCGTATTGGGCGCGATCCGGCTGATCGACGGCATCGCCAACACGGAGACGAGCATTTTGCTGTCGACGCATAAGGCGTGAGGGCGGGCCTGGTATCATCTGGTATCATGAGTTTTGATACTTCTCAAATTCGATGATACCGGATGATACTTTCGAGTCGGACCCGTGGCATTTTGCGCGATCCGACGTGGCGCGAGCCTATCTTGACGCTTTCGATCTGAAGCTATCGTCGGCCCGCGGGCTGTTCGCAAGGCGGCGCATGGGGAAAACGGAATTCCTGCGACGCGATTTGTTGCCGGCTGCACTTGAACGCGGGTACCTCGTTGCGTACACGAACCTATGGGATTGTCGCTCTGCCCCCGATACGGCGCTTTTGTCGGCGCTTTCGGACGCGCTCGAACCGCAAGGCGTGAAGGCGGTGTTGGCCAAGCTGGGTAGGCCGGTGAAGAGATTGAGGGCGAGCGCTGCGATTCCCGGCATGGAGGGTTCGTTCGAAGCCGAGTTGGCTGCTGCGCCGAAGGGCGATAGCGCAACGGCGTTGCGCGAGATCCTCAAGCAGTTGGATCGGCAGAAGAAGCCGCTGCTGTTGGCGATCGATGAAGCTCAGGTACTCGCGCGAGCCGACCACGGCGATTTCGCCCATACGCTGCGCGCCGCGCTCGACGTTCGCAAGCTGCGTATCAAGGTGATCTTTGCAGGAAGCTCTGAGACTACATTGCGTGAGATGTTTGCGCGGTCATCCGAACCGTTCTACAACTGGGCGACGCTCGAGCCGTTTCCGTTATTGGGCGACGAGTTCGTGAGCTTCACCATCAAGCTCATGAACAGCATGATCAAGAGCAAGCTGAAGGTAGAGCAGGGTAAGTATGCATTCGAGGAGTTGCACCGCACGCCCGAATTCTTCAAGCGTTTCATTGAACGCTACATGCTCTATCAGCCGCAAGGCATGGAGGCGGCGCTAGCGCACACCAAAGCTTCCGTGTTCTCCGACGATCATTTCCTGAAGCAGTGGCGCGACATGAACCCGGCCGACCAAGCCGTCGTTACGCTGCTCGCACGCGGAGAAGCCGACATTCATGGGGCAGGGAGCCTGGCTGTATTGTCTGCTTGGTTGGGCAAACCCGCTACCAAGAATACCGTCGCACATGCATTGCGACGGTTGCAAGCGGAAAGCATCGTCACGCGGCTTGGCGTTGGGCATTACCGCGTCGAAGACGAAGCGTTTGCGGATTGGCTTCGACGGCGAAAGCAATACCCATAGCACTCCCACCTTCACGGCGCGGCAGAAACCGCACCGGCCGCACACGCCGCAAACAGCCACCGCCGAAAAGCCGGCGCCGCGGGCGTTTCGGGGCGCGCTGGCGGGCACACCAAAAAATATCCGCGCGGCGTCGTCACGGGCTCATCGAACAGCGCGACGAGCTGCCCGCTCGCGATGAGTTCGTCGACGAGCGGCAGCCATCCCAGCGCGACGCCCTGATGCATTAGGGCCGCGTTCATGACGAGCGCGTAGCTGTTGAACGTCGATCCATGCTCGTCGGGCGGCGCCGACAACCCATGCGCCGCGAACCAACCGTTCCAGCCGAGCCAGCGCTCCGGTTCGGTAGGCTGCACATTCAGCAAAGGCGCGGCATATAGATCGGCCGGTTCGACGATATGAGGATGCGCCGCGCGAAACGCGGGCGAGCAAACGGGAACGACTTCCTCGGGAAACAACCGTGTTGCGGTGCAAGGCGACCAATTGCCGTCGCCGAATGCAATCGCGACGTCGGCGTGATCGCGGCGCGGATCGAATGCGAGCTGCGACGTGACGACCTTCACGTTGACATCGGGCAGCAGGCGTCGCAAGTCCATGAGCCGCGGCACGAGCCAATACGTGGCAAAGCCGGCATCGGTCAGGATCGTCAACGCGCCCTTGGCGCGGGCGGCGCGAATGTCGGCAACGGCATCGCGTATCGTCGAGATGCTTTGGCGCACCGCTTCATAGAGACGCTGGCCGTCGGCCGTGAGCGTGACGCCGCGATGCCCGCGCTCGAACAGCGGCACGCCAAGCTCCGCCTCCAGCTGCACGATGCGCTGGCTGACGGCCGGCTGAGTCGAACCGAGCTCGCGCGCAGCGGCGGTGAAGCTTGCCAACCGAGCCGCGGATTCGAACACGGACAGCATCTGCAGCGGCGGCAAACGGTCTTGGTCAGACATAAGCATGCCTTATGGGGCCATAAATAGCGGCCGTCTTCACACGCGAATTGTGGGTCGCCATATTGGCGTCACGCACTCAGCGTGATTCCAACGCATTCTAAACACCGAACTCATGAAGCCCAACACCGGAAAAAATATTCTCGTCCTGATGGCCGATCAAATGACGCCCTCGTCGCTGCGTTCGTACGGCAATACCGTGTCGAAGACGCCGCGCATCGACGCGCTGGCCAGCGAGGGCGTGGTGTTCGATTCGGCCTATTGTGCGAGCCCGCTCTGCGCACCGTCGCGCTTCGCCTTCATGGCCGGCAAGCTTCCCTCGAAGATCGGTGCTTACGATAACGCAGCCGAATTGCCGGCACAAACGCTGACGTTCGCACACTATCTGCGCGCGGCGGGATACCGGACCGTGCTGTCGGGCAAGATGCATTTTTGCGGGCCTGACCAACTGCACGGTTTCGAAGAGCGCCTGACGACCGATATCTACCCGGCCGATTTCGGCTGGGTGCCCGACTGGGCACAACCCGAAGTGCGCCCGAGCTGGTACCACAACATGAGTTCGGTGCTCGAGGCGGGCCCGTGCGTGCGCACCAATCAACTCGATTTCGACGACGAAGTCACGTTCACCGTGCGGCAAAAGCTCTACGACATCGCGCGCGAACGTCAGGCGGGCAGCGACGTACGGCCGTTCTGCATCGTGGCGTCGCTGACGCATCCGCACGATCCCTATGCGATTCCGGCGACGTATTGGGATTTGTATCGCGACGAAGAGATCGACCTACCGTACACGACGCTAACCCTCGACGAAAGCGACCCTCATTCGAAGCGGTTGCGTCACGTGTGCGAAAACGACCGCACGCCGCCGACCGAACAGCAGGTGCGCAACGCACGGCATGCCTACTACGGCGCGTTGTCGTATGTCGATGCGCAGTTCGGCGCGATGCTCGATGCGCTCGATGCGACGGGTTTGGCCGACGATACGATCGTCATCGTCACGTCCGATCATGGCGACATGCTCGGCGAGCGCGGGCTCTGGTACAAGATGACGTTTTTCGAAAACGCTGCGCGCGTCCCCTTGATCGTGCATGCCCCGAAAGCGTTCGAGCCGCGCCGAGTGAAAGCGTCGGTCTCTACCATCGACCTGTTGCCGACGCTCGTCGAGCTCGCGACAGACAAGCGCGAGCCGGCATGGCCCGATCCCATCGACGGCCGCAGCCTCGTGCCGCATCTGCGAAGCGAGGACGGCCACGACGAGACGTTCGGCGAGTATTTGGCTGAAGGTGCGATCGCGCCGATCGTGATGATTCGTCGCGGACGCTATAAATTCATTCATACGCCTGTCGATCCCGATCAATTGTTCGACCTCGAAGCCGACCCGCGAGAGTTGATCAATCTTGCAGACGATCCGGTGCATGCGAAGACGGTCGCGGCTTTCCGCACCGAAATTGCGGCGCGCTGGAATCTCGACGCATTGCATCGGGAGGTGATCGCAAGCCAGCGACGTCGGCGTTTCCACTACGCGGCGTCGACGCAAGGGCGCATTCAATCCTGGGACTGGCAACCGTTCAGCGATGCGAGCCAGCGCTACATGCGCAATCACATCGAACTCGACACGCTCGAAGCGATGGCACGCTTCCCGCGCGTCGTGCGCGAGTGAGCAGACCGTCTTCATCCATCGAATTACACGCCGATTACACATAGATCAACCACACAGGAGCGAGACATGAATCGAAGCAAGCAAAAGGGAGGCGGGCGCTTGATCGCCGGGATCTTAGCGGCGGCCGTCATGCTTTGGACGCCGACCTATGCGGCCGAACCGAGTAGCTGCACGCAAGTGCGCATGGCGGACCCAGGCTGGACCGATATCGATGCGACGAACGCCATCACGGGTGTGGTGCTCGGTGCGCTCGGTTACCACCAAAACATCGAAAACCTTTCGGTACCGATCACATACGAGGGCCTGAAAAAAGGACAGATCGACGTGTTCCTCGGCAATTGGATGCCGGCTCAGGGCCCGCTCGTAAAGCCGTTCGTCGATAGCCACGCGATCGACGTGCTGCATGCCAACCTGACGAATGCGAAATTCACGCTGGCTGTGCCCGATTACGTAGCCGCGGCGGGTGTGCACACGTTTGCGGACCTGGCGAAGTACGCCGACAAATTCGACGACAAGATCTACGGCATCGAACCGGGCGCGCCGGCGAACCAAAATATTTCGAAGATGATCGGCGACAAAGCCTTCGGCCTTGGCAACTGGACGCTGGTTGCGTCAAGCGAAACCGGGATGCTGACACAGGTCGCGCGTGCCGTTCGAGACAAACGATGGATCGTGTTTCTCGCGTGGGAGCCGCATTTGATGAACACGGAGTTTCATTTGACGTATCTCTCGGGCGGTGACGCGTACTTCGGCCCGAACTATGGCGGCGCCACGGTGAATACGGTCACGCGTACGGGATTTGCGAACCAGTGCACGAATCTTGGCCGGCTGTTCAAGCAGATCACGTTCAACGTCGACCTCGAAAACCAAATCATTGCGAACGTGCTGCAAAACAAGGTCAGCGTGAATGCCGCCGCACGCGAGGCATTGAAGGCGCATCCGAAGTTGCTCGGCCCTTGGCTCGACGGTGTCACGACCGCGAGCGGGGCAAATGGATTGCAGGCAGTCAATAGCGCGCTTGGCGATCACTGACACCCACAGAACACCCACAGAACACCCACGAGACCACCAACATGAACGCATTACGCGCTCCGATCTTATCGGGCGTGGCGCTGGCGCTCGCCAGTTTGCCCGCCGTCAGTCACGCTCAAAGCAGCGTCACGCTGTACGGCATTCTCGACGCCGGCGTGACTTATGTCAGCAACACCGGCGGTTCGCACGTCGTCAAGTTCGACGATGGTGTTTCATACGGCAACCGATGGGGCATCAAAGGCACCGAAGATCTCGGCAACGGGCTTGCTGCCGTGTTCGCGCTCGAAAGTGGGTTCAAGCTCGGAACGGGCAAGCTCGCGTTCGGGGGCTCGGAGTTCGGGCGGCAGGCCTACGTCGGCCTTTCGGGCCCCTGGGGTACGGTATCGCTCGGCAATCAACTCGATATGACCGAGGAGATGGTGTTCTCCTACAACATCTCGGCGTGGGCGAGCGGATATGCGATTCACCAGGGGGACTTCGATCGATTCAACGGGGACCGGCTGCCCAATTCGGTGAAATTCTTGTCGAACGACATCGACGGCTTCAAGTTCGGCGGCATGTGGTCATTCGGAAACGTCGCGGGGAATTTTCATCAGGACAGCGCGTACAGCGTCGGGGCGCACTATGCACACGGCCCCTTCACGATGGGCGCGGCCTATACGCAGTTGAACAATCCGAGCGGCATTTATGCGTTCGATCCGTACGCGATGATCGGAACGCAGACGTTTCTCGGCAGGCCAACCGTAAGCGTCGATCCTGCGACGGGCGCGATTACGGATCTATATTCGAGCACGGCTTTTCCGGTGGACAAGCAAGGAACGTTCGGCGTCGGCGCGAGCTATGCGCTTGGCACGGTCACGCTGATGGGCAACTATTCCTATACGACGATCAAGGCATTTGGGCAGTCGTCGCAGATGCAAGTTGGTGAGGGCGGCGCGGCGTGGCACGTGACGCCGGCGTTCAGTGTCGACGGCGGCTACCAGTACACGCATTTCGAAGGACACCATTGGAATCAGGTATCGACAGGGCTGCACTACCTGTTGTCGAAGCGCACCGATGTTTATATCTCGGGGGATTACTTGAAGGCATCGAGCGGGGTCGATGCGGTGATCGGGTATAGCTTCACGCCGTCCACCACCACGACGCAGGCCGATATACGCGTTGGTATGCGGCATTCGTTCTGAGCGAACTCCTAGTCGTACTTTGGCGGGCCTGTCTTGGACATGGCCCGTTTTTTTTGCTGCCATGAGTTTGCTGCGATAGCCACTCGACGCTCGGACTGGAATCGTCGACAATGTGCGTTCCGAAAACGCGGGCCGGGGCGCGCTAGCAATATTCGCCAACGAACAATATCCGAGGAGACGACGTGGCCAATTTCGAAGCGAAAGTCAGAGAGCTTTTTACTCAAAACGCCGATGGTGCATCGTTCGATGCTTACACGAGCATCGGCAGTCAAATTCAAGTGGAAGGCCGTGCGAAAGTCTTTGTCGAGAAGAAGTTTTTCCCGAAGATGCTCGAGCGATTCCAGCTAGTCGAGCTACCTAAGCCGTTTATCCCCGCCAAAGTTGAATATTCGCTCGATTTGACCGAGGCTGTCGCGATCGGAAAGTCGTTGACGGCGGCCTACATGACCACGGACTATCGGCGCGTGCTTCAGGACCCGTATTGGATGCAGCTCTTCAACGTTCAAGATCGGGACTTCAACTACATCGAAGGCACTACGGCGCGCACGAGCACCGAGGCATCGCTACCGTGCTATAACTGCGGCTTGATTCTGCCTGCCACGCATATAACGATCGACCATATGAAGCCGCAGGCGGGAGGGCAAGATCAGTCGATCTTGAAGGTTCTTCGGGGCTTGTCGTCTTACCTGACCATGATGCCGGGCAAGGGACATTTCGCGACCGCATACCGAGAGGGAACGACCGATCCGTTGCCCACGAAAGCGGGTAGAGACGATTCATCGTCCTCTTCCGATTTCGGGAAGGAACGGCGCTATACGCTGACGGCCAAGGGGATGACGATGCTGAGCGTGCTGATTGCGTCGACGGGATTGCAGCCGGTACTGAATGCCTGCATGCATTCCGCTTTTAATCTAAGGCCGTACTGTGCGAAGTGCAATATTGCAAAGAGCAACGTGCTTACGGATCTTTCTTGGATTAATTAGGGGCGAGGAAGGCGGCGCAAGCTGAAGTCAATACGTTGAGAAGGTTGCGCTGGCTGAAGCGCGCATCCGAAGGAAAACCTTCTTGAAGGAAGCGGGATGACATACGAAGATGCCGAAGCACATGCGAAGGACTGGATCGACGCTTGGAACGCTCACGACCTCGAACGGATCATGTCGCACTACTCGCAAGACGTGGTGTTCGAGGCCGAAACGGTTAGGACGCGCTGGGGGAAACCGGACGGCAAACTCATCGGACTCGCGGAATTGAGGAAGCACTTCGCCTTGGGGCTGGAACTGGCACCGCAGCTCAAATTTCAGCTTGAACAGGTATTCCTCGCCCCCTCTGGTTACGCAGTCTCGTACAGAAGGGAAAACGGGAATCGCGTGATCGACTGCGTCACCGTGAATGACGCCGGTCAGGCGGCGAAGGTGGTTGCCTACTACGCAGGCGTGCAGCGATAGGTACCCCATCGCCGGAACCTTCCCCATTGCCTGGCACATGAACCGGGTGCCGGACGCAGCCCACTCTTCATCAGCTTAGGAAACGACGACCGTAAATTCGACCCCTGATTCAAAGCCCAGCGTCGTGGTCGAAAAGCGCGGATTGCTGTCGAGGTAGTGCTTGTATGGCCGAACGACGTCCTCGGCTGTGTACATGTTGTCTGCGAGAACGATAGATCCCGGACGTAGCAGGCGCTCGATTTGCTTGAATAGATTCAGATAGGTGTTGGCCCATACGTCGATAAACACCATGTCGAACGTGCCGTCCAGTTCGGCAACGGTCTTGAATACATCGCCCTCCCGCAGGTCGACATAAGCGTCTACGCCCGCCGTTCTGACGTGGGCCCGAAGATGTGCGCACTTAACAGCATCGAGTTCGGTCGCTACAACCATGCCACGACCTAACGTGCGAAGGGCCTCGGCGAAATACAGCGTGGATACCCCGTAGGAACTGCCGAGTTCGAGGATTCGAGCCGGTTTGTGCGAAAGCACCATGTTGCGTAAAAACCTTCCCGTTTCCGCTGACACGGCTAACGATAGAGGAGTGCCTTGCGAGGATTCGAAATCTTCGCTAGATAGCCCGAGCGTTTCGAGAAACCGTCCACGCAGTCGAGGTGCAAGCGTTTCGTATTCCTCCGCGAGAGTCAGAAACTCGTCGTTCGATCCTTGGAACTGCGCCCGTGCGCGGGCTATCACTTCTGTCTGGCTCTGTTCGTGAAGCCGCCGCAGAAGAACTGTGGTTGATGAAGCCATGTGCGCTCCTTGACGAGATCGATAATGCCGATGACGTGTCCAACGACCGACCACTACCTTAGGCAGCCTGCGGTGTCCTTCCGTCATCAGCGAAAACGTGTGACGCTATTCTGTTCTGGCCAGTTTGATCGCCCGTTCAGGGCACGCCGTCACGCAAAGACCGCACGACCGGCAGGCGTGTGCGTTCGGCGTGTAGGCGACTTTCATTCCATGCACGCGTAGCTTAAGGCGATGCATCAAATCGAGGCGCAGATAATCGACCTCATCGATGCGCCGGATCTCAAACACATTCTCGGGGCAGACCTCCAGGCAATCGCCCTTGCCTTCGCAACGTTTTAGGTCGACGACGGGCGCAATCACGCCCGGCTTCTGTTTGCAGTCGGCCGGTGATTTCTCGCGCATGTTCAATCTTCCGCGCGCCGAGCGCGGCCCGACCGCCATGCCGTCTGGAACTGCTCCCGTTCTTCGGGCGTCATCGCTTCCCATTTGCGCCAGTGACGCCGTGCGCGCCAGCCGCCGTGTCCGCGGAATCCGCCAAACAGGATGCGGCTCAAAACCAGCAAGCCCAACGCATGTGCGAAGTCGATCGCACGGGCGCCGACGAATAGCGCCGGAATCACCCAATTCCATAGCGTCATGACCACCAACCCGAGCACGCCTATGGCGACCACCACAAGCAGGGCTTTACCCGCACACCTGATTCGAAATTTCATCCGTCGACTCCTCTAAATATCCAATTCGTCATAAATGGCCTGCAGCCGGGCGCGCAGATGCAAGACTGCGTAGCGTTTGCGCGCGAGCAGCGTATTGAGCGTGACACCGCTTTCCGCCACCATGTCTTTGAAGGGCCGCCCCTCCAGCTCGTGCGCGATGAATACCTCACGTTGATTCGGTGGCAACTCATCGAGCGCATCCTGCAAGGCCTTGAGCAATAGAGCGCGAGCGTAGAGGGCTTCGGGACCTGCATCGTGCGCCGGTAGGGCGAGGTCGAGGCGATACTCACTGCCGGCGTCGTCCTCGGCTTCAGACAGATCTGTCAGCGGCTGCTCTTTCTTCTTGCGAAAGCGATCGATGATGCGGTTGCGGGCGGCATGGAAAAGCCACGCGCTCGCTTGTTCGATCGGAGCGGGAAGCCGGTAAGCCTGCACAAATTCGTGGAACACATCCTGCAGGATGTCCTCGGCATCGTCCGGGTCGCGTATTCGACGCCGAATAAAATTGACGAGCCTCGTGCGCTCACGCACCACGGTCGCGGTGATGTCGCTGTCTCGGTCGGTCATGTGCGAGGTGGGTGGCGGTTCCATGCGTCTGAAGACGTTTCAGGAGCGCGAATATTGTGGCGAGTGCGAAAAATCTTTCCTTGAACAACTGAGGGTTCGCTTGACGCGGTGCGTAACGGGGTTGTGGCCATTAAGTAACAGGAAGAAGTGGGTGCTTTTCCGGAGCGATGCCGCAGAATCCAACCAGCGGTCATGGGCCCGATGCCCGATCCATGCACAGGTGCGTTCGTTCCCGATAGAGCCGCGACGGCCATTTTCAGCGTGCCCAACCGTTCGCTCTGGGCCGGACCGCATTATCGGTTGATCGGCAGAGCACGGCGAGGAGCCGACGCTCAGTCGGATTTTCGTAACGGCCGGTCATGTGCGAATAGCGGTCAAAGAGATAAATAAACCGTAAGCCAGCATTGATCGACGTTCGCCAGCGCTGCGGATTGCCCGCCCTGAGCGCGGCATCGTCCGGCGACTTTCGTCGGCTGTCGAACTTCCTGGTCTAGGGATGAATGGTTTCGCCGCGATTCAGCATGCCGATGAACTCCTCGATTTTGCGCACCCGTGTTGCGGGCTTTTTGGCATTCTGTATTCGAAACAGGATAGCGTAACGGTTTCGGCCGTTCAGCGTCGCAAAGAACGCGCGGGCCTTGGGATTGACATCCAGTGCGGCCTGTAGGTCGTCCGGTACGACCGAGTTGCTGGCCGACGTATAGGCAGCCTCCCAGCGGCCATCCGCTTTGGCTTTCTCGATTTCTCGCATGCCCGAAGGAAGCATTCTGCCTGTGGCGATCAGCGCTTCGGCCCGGTCTTTGTTGAGCACGGACCAGATACTTTTTGCGGAGCGTCGAGTGAAGCGTTGCAACCAGTATTCTTCACTTTCAGTCTGTTTTTGACCGTCGATCCAGCCATGACAAAGAGCACTTTCCAGCGCCTGTTCGTAAGTCAAGGTTGACTGCCTGGCGCCCTTTTTGGCAAGGCGCAGCCATATCCCGGTCGAGGTACCGCCGTTTTGCGTCAACCAATTTTCCCATTCATTCTGGTCAAGGAATGTCAGACGAGGCTCAGTCATGGAGGATCCGAATGGTTGCATTCAGGCAGCGAGGCTTTTTCGTTCACTGAAACCTCGCAGATTACCGATTTGCGCGAATTTGGGAATACCCGATTTATCGACAATTCAGCGTGTATTCATCGGAGGGAAGATGGAGGTCTTTCCTGGCGGAGCATCCAGTTGACCGGCTTCCAGCCAACATCTGCTGTTGCCATCGGTTCCGGCGACGACCGGTAGGGGGCGAACTGAGCCAGCGGCCATACCGCACAGTGCGCCCAGAACGAAACCGCTGCGAGAGAAATCCCAGCGGCCGGTATCCGCTACGACACTGCCCTTCTTACATCCAAATCGCGCGACTAGATCCGCTTCAAGTTACCCAAATGCCGGATCGCCCTTCGCCAATCACTATCCTGCCGGTAACTCGGGATACCGCTCAAAAGTGCGCTTGATGAGTTGTCGAAGCCAAACGTTCGCCGGTTCGTCATGAAACCGAGGGTGCCAAAGCTGGCGAAGTGCAAACGGTGGAAGCGGCACCGGCGGCGGGACAATCTTAACGGTCCCGAGTTTGGCGAAGACATTCCCAAGCTCCAGCGGCACTGTGGCGATCAGTTCGGGATGTTCGTCGATCAATAGCGGCACGACCAGGAAGTGCGGCGTCGTCAGATAAACGTTTCGATGGATGCCGTACTCGTCGAACGCACTGTCGTAAGCGGCGCCCGCGCGCCCAGTCAGGGAAACGGCGATCTGCGGCATCGTTTCGAACTGTTCACGCGTAATCGATTCGCCGATTAGCTTGTTTCGCACGCTCACCATCGTCACGAAAGCGTGCAAGAAGAGTTGTTGCTGGTAGAGATCGTCGGGCGCGGCACGGACCGACCCCAACGCGAGATCCACTTCTCCAGACGCAAGCAATCCCTCGATCTGCTCGATCGGAACTTGGATGGATCGCAGCGTGCAGTTCGGCGCCTCCTCTCGCAACTTCCGGATGAGCGGCGGTAGAAAGACCAATTCGCCCATGTCCGTCATGCAAAGTACGAAGGTGCGTCGCGCCGTCGAAGGATCGAAGCGCGCCTGCGAGACGACGTCCTGACGCAAAGTCGTCATGACTTCAACGATCGAAATGCCAAGCACGGTTGCTTTCGGCGTCGGCTCCATGCCCGATGGCGTCTTGACGAACAGAGGATCCTCAAAGAACACCCGCAGCCGATTCAACGCGTGGCTCATTGCCCCCTGCGACAGCCCCACTTCGGATGCCGCTCGAGTCACGCTTCGTTCGCGAAGCAGTGCGTCGAATACCACGAGCAGGTTCAGATCGAGATCGCGTATATGCACAGCATGCATTCCTCGCATTAGCCCCATTGGCTTGACGCATGATGGTGCTAAATCTATCTTGAGGTCAAGCGTCCCAGGATAGGGCGCACCCACATGACGGAGACAAGGATGTTTATCAGGAATACGTGGTACGTGGCTGCCTGGTCGCATGAGGTGGAAAGCGAAGCGCTGTTTGCTCGCGTTATTACCGGCATCCCGGTTTTGTTGTATCGCGAGGAAGGCGGCGGCGTCGTTGCGCTCGAGGATCGTTGCTGTCATCGCGGCGCGCCGTTGTCGGTTGGCCGTCGCGAGGGCGATTGTATTCGCTGCATGTATCACGGCCTGAAATTCGACCGCACCGGAACCTGTGTTGAAGCGCCCGCTCAACAGCGTATTCCGCCGCAGGCGAAGGTTCGAACTTTCCCGGTTGTCGAGCGGCACCGTTGGATTTGGATCTGGACGGGCGCCCCTTCGCTTGCCGACCCAGAGACGATTCCTGATACTCACTGGCTCGACGATCCGCAGTGGCGCAGCTTGCCCGGTTACATTCACTACGACGTGAACTACCTGCTGATCTGCGACAACTTGTTGGACTTCTCGCATCTGCCGTTCGTGCATCCAACCACGCTGGGCGGCCCCGAAGACTATGCAAAGATACAGCCCAACGTTGAGCGGATCGACGGCGGCGTTCGCATCACGCGCTGGACGTTGAATACGGATGCGCCTCCGTTTGCCGCTGCCGTCAAGAACTGGCCTGGCAAGGTCGATCGTTGGAATGTCTACGACTTCACTATTCCTGCGATTCTGCGAATGGATTCCGGTATGGCGCCGGTCGGTACCGGCGCGCAAGAAGGGGCACGTGTCGACGCGGCGGAATTCCGTGGCTGCCAGGCACTCACGCCCGAAACAGAAAACTCCACGCACTACTTCTTCGGTCATCCGCACAACTTTGCGATTGATCAACCCGACGTCACGCGAGCGATCCATCAGGCGGTTGTCGATGCATTCGACGAGGACCGCGACATCATCACCGCCCAGCAGAAGAATCTTGCACTGGACTCGGGCTTCAGGATGATGTCGTTCGGCATCGACGCCGCACTGTCCCAGTTTCGCTGGGCAGTCAATCAACGTCTCGAAGAAGAGAAACAGCAGGTGCCGGAAGCAGTGCAAGGAGCCTGAGATGATCCAGGTGAAAGTAACGCGACTGAAGCGCGAGGCGGAAGGGATACTAGGAATCGAGTTGCAGGCCGCAGACGGCGCGGCGCTCGTGCCGTTCGAGCCCGGCGCGCATATCGATGTTCATCTGCCCGGCGACCTAACGCGACAGTATTCGCTTTGCAACGATGCGGCGGAAACGGATCGTTATCGTCTTGGCGTGAGCCTGTCCGCGACGTCGCGCGGCGGGTCGAGTTATCTGCATACGTCGCTTCGCGAAGGCGACTCGCTGACGATCAGCGAGCCCCGCACTTTATTCGCTCTGTCACGTGAGGCCGCATCTCATCGCTTCATCGCCGGCGGTATCGGCATCACGCCTATTCTCAGCATGATCCGCTGGTGCATCCGTCATTCGGTACCCTGGCATTTGCACTATTGCGTGCGGTCGCGGATGTGCGCAGCATACCTCGACGAATTGCGCACCGTCGGTGGCAAGGTTCATGTGCACGCCAACGACGAATCAGCCGGTGGGACGCCTGACATTCAGACGTTGGTCGGCGACGTAAGGGCCGGTGAGCATGTTTATTGTTGCGGACCGGGTGGGCTGATGGACGCCGTATCGCATCAGGGCCTGCAGGCCGGCATGCCGCGGGAGAATCTGCATTTCGAGCGGTTTACCGCATCGCCGGTGCAAGTTGCCGGTAGGAATGAGCGGGCATTTACGGTCGTTCTTGCAAGGTTCGGAATGCGATGCCTGGTCGAGCCCAACGAGTCGATTCTCGACTGTCTTGAGCGTCACGGCGTCTGCCCACCGTTTTCTTGCCGGGAAGGACTGTGCCGCAGTTGCGAAGTGAAGGTGTTATCGGGCGAGGTCGAACACCGCGACTATGTGTTGAGTGAATACGAGCAGACGTCCGGCAAATCGCTGATGATCTGCGTGTCGCGAGCGAAATCCGACGAACTGGTCATTGACCTTTAGTCAGGCGGTACGCCATTTGTCGGCGACGATTGCCGGAATAGACGGCGGCCGAGATTATCGTCGAGTTTAGTGGAAGCTGATTCATCGTTGCCGGAAGATCGGCGAGCCCCTACACTGAAAACGCACGCGCTCGGCACGCCTTGACAGCGAGCGTCGCTGTGGGTTTTATGCGAACGACAGGGTGCGGCAACAACGAAGAACGAAGCAGAAAAGCGGATCGGTCGTCCAACGAACGATAGGAGCGTGCTTCATGAACACAAACGCGGCCGCCGCAGGCGGTTTGGACCAGATCATTCAGCACGTATTCGTGCTGATGCTGGAGAACCGGTCTTTCGACCATCTGTTCGCGCTATCGGGTATTCCGGGAATCGTCGCTGCCACTTCTGGAAATGCGAACACCTACAACGGCACCCCCTATGCCTTCGGCGACGGTGCGCCCGGTCAGATGCCCACCGATCCCGGGCATGAATTCGTCGACGTGGTCGAGCAACTATGTGGCGCGGGCGCGAAGTTCCAGCCAGGCCAGCCCTATCCGCCCATCGACAACTCCGGCTTTGTCTCGAACTACGCGACCACCCGTACCGAAGGCACGCCACCGCAAAGCGGCGATGTGGACGACATCATGCGGGGCGTTGACGCTCGTATGCAGTCGCCCGCGCTGTACCAACTCGCGACGCAGTTCGTGTTGTGCGACGCCTGGCATTCGTCGCTGCCGGGCCCGACCTGGCCGAACCGCTATTTCCTGCACGGCGCATCGTCGGCCGGGCTCGATCATTCGCCGACGTCGGCCGAGATGTGCAAATGGGAAGGGCTGGATGGCTTCGTCTATCCGAAAGGATCGATTTTCGACGCGCTTGGTAAAAACAACTACCGCTTGTACCAGGACGAACTGGGCAATCCGGTTGGCCGCGTGCCGCATGTTGCGTCCGTCAAGGGCATCAGCTTTTGCGACGTCAACGATCTGTCGCATTTCGAAGCGGACCTCGCCGCGGGCTACACAGCTCGCTATACGTTCATTGAGCCGAGCTACGGCGACATCGTGAACGACAGCTACGAGAACGGCAGTTCGCAGCATCCGATGGACGGCCTCACCGCCGGCGATCAACTCGTCGCCCGCGTCTACAGTGCGATTCGCAACTCGCCGTTGTGGGACAAGAGCCTTTTCGTGATTCTCTACGATGAGCACGGCGGTTTCTACGACTCAGTCAAACCCGGCGAAGCGACACCGCCTAACGACGGTGCAGCCGCGACGCTGAATGCGAGCGGATTCGGGTTCGATGTCTACGGTGTGCGCGTTCCCGCCATCGTCGTGTCGCCTTGGGTCGCGCAAGGGCAGGTCGATCACACGACGTACGATCACAGCTCGGTGCTTGCGACGCTTGAACGCTTGTTCGGTCTTCAACCGTTGACGGATCGCGACAGGAACGCCAATGACGTGCTGTCGCTGATCACTCAAACTTGCCGCCAGGATTGCCCAGAGAGGATAGGCACATGACCCGGACTGCGCCCGCGCATGAGCGCGACCACGAACCGCTGCCCGACCCCAGTACGCTAATGGGACTGCTGCACGTGTTGCGTAAGGCCCATATGGAATTGGTCGGCAAGGACGTAGCGCATCGGCGTTTCAGTCAGGTGTGCACGCGTGGCGATGCGAGACAGTACATCGAAGAACTGATGCCGCATCTGATGCGGGAGCGTCAGATGCGCGGGCATCGACGTGATGGTGGCTGACCCGACCTCTCAACCCGCATCAGCGCTTCTTCAGCACGGCGGGATTCAGCACGTCACCATAGTCTCCGGCAATGAATCGCAGCACATTGCTGAATGCGCTGTGGAAGTAGGCTTCGTAGCTTTGCTCTGCCACATAGCCGAGGTGGGGCGTGCATAGCACATTGGGCAGCGCGAAGAGTGGGTGTGTGCGGTTGTAAATCGGCTCGGATTCGAACACGTCGATTGCGGCGTATCCCGGCCGGCCTTGACGTAAGGCGGTTTCCAATGCGCCAGGTGCGATGAGTTCCGCGCGGCTGGTATTGACGAAGACCGCGGACGGCTTCATCAGCGATAAATCGGCCAGGCTGATCGAGTCGCGCGTTTCATCGGCTAGGCGCAGATGCACGGTGATCACGTCAGCGCTCGAGAAAAATTCTGCACGGCTCGTGCTCGCGCTATATCCGACAGCCACGGCCTCTGCGCGAGCGCGTTCGCTACCCCATATCTGCACCTTCATTCCGAACGCCTGTGCGTAGCGCGCAACCATTTTGCCCAGTTTGCCGAACCCAAGGATCCCCAGCGTCTTGCCATGAAGTTCGCTACCGCAGTTGACTTGCCATTGCCCTTGGCGGAACGCATCGACTGCTTCGTAAAAGCGGCGACAAGCGTTCATGATCAGCAGCCAAGTGAATTCGGCCGGCGCGTGCGGTGAACCGCTGCCCTGTGTTACCGCGATACCGGCTGCATCGCACGCGGTCATATCGATATGCCGGCCGATTGGCCCGGTCTGACTGATCAGGCGCAACGCGGGCATCTTGGCTAGAAGGCCCGCATCCACGCGGGTGCGTTCACGAATCAGTACGAGGCATTCAGTGTGGGCGAGGATCGCGTGAAGATCGTCTTGGCGATGCAGGTCGCCAAGAATGGTGAGCGTGTGGTCGGACAGCAGTTCGGCGCATTGGAGCTGGGCGACGGCACGCTGGTAGTCGTCCGGGATCAAGATGTTCATATTTTTGGGGGAGGCGGAGCATCGGGCGATGCTCCGGCCATTGATGGGTCTAAAGAACGACGGTGCCAATGATGACGGTGATGGTAATGGCCGAGAGCAGGGTAGTCCACGTGATGATGGACGCCATAGCCTCTGAATCACCGCCCATTTGGCGAGACAGAATATACGCATTGCCTGCGCAGGGTGCTGACGCATACAGGAGCGCGATATTGGCCGGTGCGCCTGAGGCGCCCAGGAATCTCAGAAGCGCCATTGTGCATACGGGCATGAGCAACAGTTTGAATGCTGCCGAGTAGATCGTCGCGACGGTCCGACTGGTATGCATGGACAGCACAAGGCCGGCCCCCACCGACATGAGGCTGAGCGGCGTCGCGGCGTAGCCGAGATAACTCAGAAACTGCTTTATCCAGCCGGTGATATGCAGCCCACTCATATTGAAGCCGAGGCCCACCAGGGCGCCGATGATGAGAGGGTTCTGTACCAAAGCGGTCAACATGCCTTTGAAGGACTTCTTGCCGCCATGGCCATAATGGTTCATCACCAGTACGCTCATCACGTTTGTTAGCACGATCATGTAGGCGATGAACACGCCCGACATCGCTACTCCGTCCGAGCCAAATAGCGATTGCGCTAACGCGATGAATACATAGGAGTTATACCGCACGCCACCTTGAAAGATGGAAGTGAATAGATCGTTTCTGACCTTGACGATTCGTTGCCCGGCGAAGATCAGGCCAGCTACTAGCAGCGTGCTCCCCACTGTGGCGACGATTGCCGTCGTGGTATTGGCGCCGGTGAAGTTGGCACGGCTCACGTCCAGTAGTAGCAGGGAGGGGAAGAAAAGATAATAAACGAGCTTGTCCGCCGCCTTCCAGAAGCCTTCTTCCGACAGAAAGTAGTTCTTTGCCGTGTAACCCACGACGATGAGTAGAAAGATGGGCAACACCGACAGAAATACGTTCAGCATACCGCAGCCTCCTTGGGCTGAAACACGCGAGATTTCACGGGATTGAGGTTGCGGTGGTTCCAAAGATTCGGCGCGACGAAGACACGCTGCACCCAACGCATCGGATTGCCGGCCTCGTCATACGTCCCGTTGAATTTGTCACGCGAGTGCAGAGTGAAGCGGTTGTCGATATAGACAAGGCGACCGGGGACGATGTCGATTCCGAAAGAGACTTCGCGGATCGCCGCGTAGAACTTCTCCATGGAAAATGCGGCTGCACTCGTTGTGGGTTCGACCATGTCCGGATAGAACACGGCGCTTATCTCGGGCAGATCCGGGCTGCCGCGCACCAAAGACACCGGGCCGGTTTGTTGAGCGCTGTCACGGCGCCAGCGGTAGGGTACTTTGATGCGATACAACGGCATCCGGAGGCACTCGATGTCTTCCGGTGTCAGGCGTTCAAGAGCGGCACGCGCGTCGGCGAGACGTGTGAGCGGGCCTTGCGGGTCGTGGCGTACACCCGTGAGCAATAGTCCCAGCGGCGAAAAGTTGTAGTCGTCCATGAACTTAAGCGCGGCATTCTCGATATGGAAGTCAAGTTCCACTTCAGATCCGAGACCCGTGTATTCGCCTTTGGATTTTCGAGTCGGGATCAGATTATTTACAATGTCGGCACCCTCGAAAAAAATCGAGTAAGGCTCGCCGATCAACGACGCGAACGCCATGATTAGGTTTTCACTGAGGTGGCCGCTCTTGGCCGCCGGCGTGAATACCTCGGGGGCGGGTGTCGTGAAAATTTGCTCGTCAGTTGGGAGGTTTTCGAAAATCAGGTGTGAACGTGGATTGATGGATGCGCGCTGCTCAGATAGGGCATCGACGATGCGGCGTGGCAGGGCCGACAGCGCAATCATGCGCAGGTCAGTGATGTAACCCATGCTGCCGTGGGGGTCGTAGGCGATTTCTACCAAAGCGTTGCCAAGACGATCGCGCTCGCTATCGGTCAATTGAAAGATGCAGGTTTTATTCATTGAGTAAAGCTTGTAATTGTTATTGGTCGTGGTCTTAAGTGGACAGGCGATGTAATAGTTGTGTAATGCGTAAAGGGACGCGATCTTAGTGATGCTTATCGGGATTGTCAAGTGATTTGCCGGTGGTCCGAGAGATACAACACTTTCTGAGAGGGATGCTGGGGAGAAAACGTTTTCAGTGTAAATATTTATTTATGTGCGTTATAAAAATAATATGGGTGGTCAATGCGATGTGAGAGTCAAAGATGTTGAGGTTCTGTTGCGCTGCCGCTTCCGGGTCTTGGTCGCCGCAGAGCCCTCATGTTAGGAAGTCGGCGATAGTCGCCCATATACCGCGACGCTGATCGGCCGTATCGTAGATCCAAGGCAGTGATCGCCGGCCGCCAAACCGCCGACGCAGTCTGTACGGCACCGAACACACGTCAAATATTGACCACCCGTCTCGACGCAAGCGTCTTCCACCGCACAAACGCACTTACCCCGAATCTTTCCTTCTGCTTGAAGGGCGCCAACAATGGCCTATATTGAACCATCGCTTGCGGCGGACGCCATTTGTCGAACGACAGGAACAACATCATGTGCGACACAGTCGAGTATCCGGGGCAATACAGAGGCACACGCCGTCGGAATTTCCTAAAGCTTGCCGGCGCTGCCACGGTGGTTGGGCTCGGTGTCGGCCCTCTTCTCTCGACACAAGCGCGCGCCGATGCACTCACCAAGGCGCAGCGCGATAGCATGACGCCAAAACAGATCGTCGATGCCATGAAACACGGCAACGCGCGTTTTCAAAGGGGCGAGCGAAAAGCGCGCGATTATCTGCGAGAGCAGCGTGCGAGCGCAGCCGGGCAATACCCCGCAGCGGTACTGCTCAGTTGTATCGACTCCCGCGCGCCGGCCGAAGTGATCATGGATTTGGGCATCGGCGATGTTTTCAATTGTCGCGTTGCCGGAAACATAGAAAACAGTGACATCCTTGGCAGCATGGAGTTCGCGTGCAAGCTATCGGGCGCAAAGGTCGTCGTCGTGATGGGACATACCGCCTGTGGCGCAATCAAGGGTGCCATTGCCAACGCCGAGCTAGGCAATCTCACTGGGTTGTTGGATAAGATCAAGCCCGCCGTCGAGGCAACGAAATATGACGGCGAGCGCACCGCGACGAACTATGATTTCGTGGACGCCGTGTCGCGCAAGAACGTCGAGTTGACCATCGCCAACATTCGGGAACACAGCCCCGTGCTCGCCGAACTCGAAACCAACGGAACGATCGAGATCGTCGGTGCGATGTACAACCTCAAGACCGGCGCAGTCACGTTTTTCGATTGATCGCATCGACGTATCGATTCAATGCATCGAACGTCCCAATGCGGTTTGCGAGGAGAGGACCGTCCGCTTTATCGATCATCCTTCCCGCGCGAGCTGCAACAATACATCCGCAAGTGCGCGAATCTTAAGCTGCGCCGCACGTTGAGACGGATAGACGAGGAAGTACCCCAAGCCGTTGGATGCCACATGATCAAAGGGCGTGACGAGCGTTCCCGCTTGTAGCCGATCGCTGGCCATCCGTGGATCGCCGATAGCGACACCGTGTCCCTGCGCTGCCGCGGTGAGCGTTAGTTCGTCGGCCCTGCATAAGGTAGGCGAGGCAAGCGCAGCAGGGCGTTGGAGGAAGATCACGATTTAGCGAACTCCCAGAATCGATTTTGATCTGATTGGTTTTCTGGGAGTTTGCGAGCTACGCCGATGAGCACGCCCGACTTTTTCCGCAGCCGACTGGACACGATGATCGACCTTCGTCACCCCCTGGCGGTGTTGGCCACGCGCATGCCGTGGGCATCCATAGAAGCGGCGCTCGCGCCTATGTTTGAGCGCCGTGCTCGTGAAGGTCGTGTCCTGGAAGGCTCGGATCTGTTCGGCGCGACGGCGGTACTGGCTGGCAGCGGCCCGAGCGCGGCAGGCCGCCCTCGATTGCCGATTCGCTTGATGGCGGGGCTGCTGTACCTGAAGCATGCGTACAACGAGAGCGACGACTCGGTGTGCGAGCGCTGGGCGCAAGACGTGTACTTCCAATTCTTCTGCGGCGAGGAGTACTTTCAAGCGCGCATGCCCTGCGATCCGACCAACCTCGTTCGCTTTCGGCAAGCCTTGGGCGAGGCCGGTGTCGAGGAGTTGCTGGCGACGACGATTGCCGCGGCGACGCAAATGAAGGCGATCACCCCGGCCGAATTCGAGCGGGTGATCGTCGACAGCACGGTTCAAGAGAAGGCGATCGCCTATCCGACCGACAGCCGGTTGCTCGAGGTGGCTCGGATCAAACTGGTGTGCCTGGCGCAGCGCGCGGGTTTGGTGCTCAAGCAAACGTATCAGCGTGAAGGCAAGCGGCTGCGCCGGCGCGCTGGCGGCTACGCACATGCCAAGCAGTTCAAGCGCCTTCGTCGAGTGCTCAAACGCCAGCGTACCGTGCTGGGCCGCGTGTTACGCGACATCGAACGCAAGATGTCCGAACTCTCGCACGAACGACAAACGTCATTGCGGGTTTGGCTGGAGCGGGCGTGGCGAATCTGCCGTCAACGCCCAAAGGATAAGAACAAGCTGTACGCCTTGCACGCGCCGGAAGCAGAGTGCATTGGCAAAGGCAAAGCACGACAGCCGTATGAGTTCGGCATCAAGGTCAGCTTGGCGATCACCGAGCGGCATGGCTTGATCGTCGGCGCGCGGGCGTTCCCGGGCAATCCGTATGACGGGCACGTGCTGGCCGAACAATTGGAACAGACTTCGATCCTGCTGCAAGAGGCGCAAGGTACACCGCGCGTGAAGACGGTGCTGACCGATCTGGGCTATCGCGGCGTGGACGCCGACATTGCACCGGTGCAACTGGTCCATCGCGGCAAGAGCAAGACGCTTTCGAACAGGCAACGGCGCTGGTTAAAACGCAGGCAGGCCATCGAACCGATCATCGGGCACGTGAAGCACGATCACGGCATGCGCCGCTGCTGGCTCAAGGGGCAAACGGGCGACGCCGTGCATGCCGTGCTGTGCGCGGCCGGCTACAACCTGCGTTGGTTGCTGCGAGCCATTGCTCGTTTGGGCCTGAAGGCCTTTTATGCGCTCGCCGCTTTGCTCGGCACCGAGAAGTTCACGAAACGCCAATCACGCGGCTCCCACAAATCCTTCACGCTGTGGGCCGAGCGCTGGCGCCAAACATCCCATCGCTGGGCGCACTGAATTTTGCAGGGCCGACTAGTTCGAGTGTATCCAGAACCAGTCCACTACCGGAATCGACCCCCATCGCCGCAACGCTGTCGAGCCAACATCGCCATTCGTCATGACTCGGCCCAGGATGAAGCAATGTTGCGCGAGCGAGATCGGTCGTCGATCTCAGCGCTGCCGCCTGATCGGGCGTGCACATCGGCGTGAGCGTTTCCGCAAACAGCGGAACAGCTTCTAGGCCGGCCCACAGTCCTGTCCCGCGCACGACGATCGCATCGACTTCGGATGTCGTGAACTCCGGCGTGTCGTCGGCGGAGGTCGAAATGCGCAACTCAATCCCTTCCAATGCGCGATTGATTTCCGGAAGTCGCGGAAATAACCATCGAACCGCGAATGTCGACGGTAACCGGAGCGTGAGGATCGGCTTCGTTCCCGCTTGAACGTTCGCGTGCGCAACCAATCGTGTGAGTACGTCCACTGCCACGTCCAGCAGCGCGTGTCCGTCCGTCGTCAGCGTCAGCCCTGATGCGTGACGCAGGAACAGCGCGCATCGATAGTGCGCTTCCAATTGCTGGATCTGGCGGCTAACCGCGCCTTGCGTGCGATATAGATGATTGGCGGCCTTGCTGATACTGCCGAGGTGTGCTGCCGCGACGAACGATTGAAACGCTGCCAGTGGAGGCAGGGGACGCGTGAGGTCGGCAAGTGGGTATGCATGCTGCACATACCCGGGTTGCGAATTTTTCGATTGTTCGGTCATCGGTGCATCGCTATCGTGCCGGTGTCGAATGCCTGCTCGTTGGGACAGGTGGTGTCGACGACGAATGATCGGAGGATGAGAGTGGCCACTTCGCTGGAAGCACTATACACGCGGCAGATTCGTACCTACCTCGCAGCGCTCGAACGCGGCGACGTTCCGGCGATCTGCGCACAATTCAAACCGGACGCACAAATCTTCTCGCCCTTTCTCGGTTGGATGAAGCCGGCGTCATTCTTTGAGAAAGTTGCTGCGGCGTCGGGTGAAAGTAAGATCACGCCGATCGACATTTGCGTCAGTGCGACGGGCGTGCCACGTGCGACGGGTTACTTTATTTACGATTGGGGGTTGAAGGATGGTGCGGCCGTGCGCTTCGAGTGCATTGACGTATTCGAGTTCGACGAAAGCGGACTGATAGAGCGGATGATCATCGTCTATGACACTCACCCCATCCGCAGTACGGTGGGCGACAAATACCGGTAGCGGTCGACGTTTTCACCATCTGCTGCAGGAAGAGCGTGCCGGCGACTGGAACTTGACTTGCACCGTTCATTTCCGATCTCGGATATAAGTCGCTAGGTCGGTTGCGGGAACCGACACGGACATCCGGCGGAGGATGTCAGCGATGAAACCTCGATGAAAGCTGGTGTGATTGACGACATATGCGAGGATTTCCGAGCGCGATGTGATCTGACTCGACCCCTGTTTCAGGAATCTCATAGCCGAAGCTGTCAAGCCGCTTGGCTTTGTTGAAGGGTCGGCCCAGTTCTTCTCGAACGTCATAGGATTGGCATAGTTCCACGTCGATTGCGACCGACATGCGTTGTAAAAGCCATGGCAGTCGACGATTTCATCGATCGCGGCACATCGCATTGCGAAGTGTCGACCGTGCCCCTGGCCCCCTTCAGCGAGCCTCAGCGCCCTCCGTAGACTCCCCGCGGGGGCATTGTACCGGCAGTCACCACGCCGGATCATCGATGAGCGCATGCCATTTGCCTTGAGCGAGTATTTTCCAATCCTGAGATGAGTCTGAACCTGTAGGTGGTGTGGGGTTCAGGGGTCGCTGTGTCTCTATCGGAAAGCGGAAGTTGTCCACGGCCGGCACGGCGGTGGGCAACTCCCGCCCCCGGATTATGCCGTAGCCACCGGCAGCGGCTCAGGCTCGTTTGCGACGAAACGAGGCGAACAGGTTGCGGCGCATGTCCTGAAGCTGCTGGGCGGCCTGGGAGTCGGTCATGGCCATGGCAGTGTCGCTAAGGGTCTGGGCGGTGACGCCGGGCTTGAGGTACTGCTCGAAATCCGGGATCGAGCGCAGCCGGTCCCACGGCGTCATGATCCGCTCGCTCGGGTAGCTCTTGCGGATGCGCCCACGTGCATCCACCGTGTCCACGGCGAAGTAACAGGGCCGGTGGAAGTTCAGGTACGGATTGAGCGCCTGTTCGTGGAAGCGGTTGATCGCCGCGGCATGCCTCTGCGGGATGTGCCCATAGCCGATGAGCTTGCGAACGACCGCGCCGTTCTTGCACTCGGCCAGTGCGTTGTCGTTGGTCTGGCGCGGGCGTGAGCGGGTGAACTCGATGCGCAACTTCTCGAGCAGGCCAGCCACGTCGCGGTTGATGTACTCGCTACCACCGTCAGAGTGAAAGCCGCGCACCACGAACGGAAAACTCTGGAGCATCAGCGCGATGACCGGCAGCAGGTACGCCTCGCTGATGCGCTCGACAGCGGCCACGACCTCCCATTGCGTGACGATGTCCACCGCGTTGACGTGATAGACGCCCTTGACGCCGTCCTGATCGCCTTGATGGACCGTATCGATACGGATATAACCGGGCAGGCCTTCAGGCGCCGGCGCCTTCCTCACGGCGATCTGCACCGGGCTGGGCCGCGTCTTCGTCCATGTGAGGCGCCGCTGGCGGTACGCCTGGCCCGCGCGCAAGTTGTATAGGTGCGACACGGAAATGTGCGACAAGCGTTCGTAGCGCGCATCGCCATACACCTGGCAGGCCCGCCGCGCCAGCGCCCGCGTGGCCGCCCCCGAGAGCGTGTCGTGCAGGCTGTCCAGTTCGACCAGCAAGGCGACATCCTCGTCCGTGTAGCGACGTGGGAATTGGGTGCGCGTGCCGCGTTCACGCTGCTCGAGCGTGCCGCTCTCGCGGTACTGCGCAATGAGTCGAATGACGTGGGCACGTGAGTAGCCCGAGACCCGCTGCACATAGGCGAACAGCAGCCCGCGCTCACCGCGAGACCGCCGAAAATAGCCGAACCAACGCAGCGTGCGCTCAACGAACCGTCGTCGCTCAGCCTCGTCCTGAACGACGTGCAGCTCAACGTCGCAGACCCCCGCCAGGAACTCCCGGACTTGCCCGATCGTCTCCAGCCTTGTCGTATTCATGTCGATCACCATCGCGCAATGATCGACCCCTAAAACTCCCCGCTCAGACTCCTTTGCCGTTGGAATCACACCGCCCCGCCCAGACTCCTTTGCCATTGGACAAGGCTGAGCGTGTCATTCGACAACGGTGCATGCTAAACTGGCGGTGCCGGCAAATATAATTGAATCTCGAGAACGCCTCCGTATCTAGACGGAGCCAATTTCCCAAATCATGCGACATCAAGCTACACACCCAATTGTCTCGAACGATCTTGAGACTATTGTTGGTGCGAATTTACCCTGGGAGCGTTTTCAGGGTAAGACGATACTCGTGACGGGCGCTAGTGGACTGGTGGGTAGTTACGTTGTATGGACGTTGTTAGCGCTCAACAAGCGATTCGAAAATTCAGTCAACGTCATCGCATCTGGACGTGATAAGGCAACTTTGCAACGGAAATTGGGTGAGCATGCCCATCTTGCAATTGCCGAGCTTTCTCTTTCGACGACTATGCCGCCCGGCATTGCGGCAGACTTCGTCATACATTTGGCGAGCCCATCGCGCACGTCAATGCATCGCGACGATCCTCTCGGTACGATCGGTCCAAACGTATTCGGCACTCAGTCATTGCTTGAGATGGCGAAGCGGTCCGCTGCCGAAGGCTTTCTCTTTGTCAGCAGCGGTGCTGTATACGGGCAGCCGGATCTACCTGAAGGGCAGCGTGTGCGAGAGGACGTTGCGGCGTCGTACAACCATCTCAATCCGATCATGTCCTACGCGGAGGGGAAACGCATGGGAGAATTCCTTTGCCGATCCTGGTCGGAACAGCACGAATTGCCGACAACCATTGCTAGGCTTGGACACACCTATGGCCCTGGATTGGAGGAAACCGATGAGCGTGTTTTCGCCGATTTTGTGTTTCGTATCCTCCGCAATGAACCGCTCGTAATTAAATCAGCCGGCGCGGCAGTGCGACCTTTTTGCTATATCAGTGACGCAATAACAGGGCTCTTTACCATTTTGCTGTGCGGTGAAAAAGGCGAGGCTTACAATCTGGTCAATGTATATAACGAATGCTCAATGCTAGAGCTGGCTTTGATCCTTCGAGATATTTTTCCGAAACGCGAAATCCGCGTTGAGGTGCTTGGGCAGTCATCTCATTCATTCCAGAAAAGCATTCTCCTGTCTACTGAAAAGCTGGAATCTCTTGGATGGCAACCGAACATATCGATTCGCGATGGATTCAAGCGAACAATAGAAAGTTTCAACTCTCTACCGTAGCTGGGAGCTGAATTCATGAAGATGGATCGACCGTTTGCCGAGGTGCACTAAGCATCAACCCGAGACCGATCCCCTGCACGTTGCTATCGTGCAGGCAACACGGTCAACGAACTGCGGTACATGGGCCACGGCGCTGACCGATGGTCGGCACGGCCTGGGCTATCAATGTGCGCGTACTCGTACTTGCTGACGGGCGCGCGCCGAGCATGAAGCGGATAGGATCATGGTATCGATGAATCAAGGCAGGCGGCAGAGAGTTCCGCAGCGGAAATTGCCCTGGGTGTAGACAACGGGTACGATGCGCAGGAATTCATCGATGCCTGCCAGCACATGAAGGCCACACTGAGCGTGGCGCAAAATACTTCACGGTAGCGCATGGCGACGGCTTATGATTGTCTGACGGTGGGCACTGCAGCGTCATAGTGTTCGGCGATCATGGTGATCTGCGGCAATTGCTGATCGAGCGGATAGGGCGTTGTAAGATAAATAACCGGTAGAATTTTCATATATTTCGATATGTCGATTGATATCGCGCGGCCTGCTTTGACGATATGTATCCCTACCTATAATCGAGGGAAGCGGGTGCATTCTCTTTTGCTTTTTCTAAAGCAAAATTTATTGGTGCGCACTAATGACGTCAATGTAGTGGTGGTGAATAATTGCTCCACCGACGGAACGGAGGAGATGATCTCACCACTGGTTGATGATCGAATTAGATTGATTAATCGCACAGTGTTTCTTGATAATGCGGAAAAAAATATGTTTGCATCGGTCGAGTATTGCACCGGTGAATACATTTGGTTTCATGGAGACGATGAACTTCCTATCGTCGACTCTGCATTGGCTCTGATCGACATGATCCGCAAAGATGTTGCGGACTTCTTCGTGTTCAACTCCGCAATGATCAACGATGAAGGCGGGCTACTGTCGTCACGCATGTCGCCAATGCATTCCTTGCATTTGGATATGCAGGGAGACGCGTTGATCCAGACAGCCGGCTTTGTATTTATGTTGGCAGGCATTTCGAACGTCGTCCTCAAGCGCGATCACGTCGACGTTGACGTAGCTTGGGAAGCGCAGGCGATTGCGCCGATTTATTCTCATGTGGTTTGGTTGCTCATTTGCTTCTCAAAGCGGCGCTGCCGGATTGTGAACCTTCCGCTCGTCTTCTATCGGAATTCCGCGCTTCCGAAGCAAGTGCAACATTTCAAGAAATTGGCAGAGCGTCTTGGAGTTGGAGACGACTATTTTTGGGGCCTGGGCGTTGCAACGCAACTGGAATATTTGGTGAACAAGGGTGCGATTCAAGCATCCTCGGTCGCAAAGATCATGGAAGGTCGGAGGGATGGTACGAGATTCCGATTATTGAATGAGTGTGTCCATCGGATATACACTCAGGTGCTCACATCCATCACTAGTGGCGAAACTCGGCAACGGATCGATCCTGAAACACTGAAACGTGCTCGGGATTTTCTAGTGTCATGCGATGGATTTACCTACGACCTGTTCGAGCCGATCGAAAAACTGAACGAGATCGCGTTCGGGAAACGTTCGCGCAAGGAGTTGAGCGCACTCTGCGAAGAGTACGAGCAAACCCTTGCACAGCACAGCGACGATCCATTCCGCAATCATTGGCGCGGACAGCGCTTGGGCTTTGAGATTTTCAGCATGCCGCTCGGATGGGTCGCAATCGATCCCGAGATCGAAGGGGGCGTGCAGTCGGCGCTGCAATATATCGATATTCGAGAAAATCAGCCCTACGTCTGGGTAAGTGAAAATCTCGAGGACTTACTCGAACGCTTGCAGGCGCATTTAAAGACTGAGCCGCGAAATATCGATTGTTCGAATAAGCGAGCCGATGCGCAAATAATAAAAATCGGTCACGACTTAGTGGAAATTGGTCGTTTTGCGACATCCGAGTATGCCCGAATGGTACAGCTATCTCTGCAGTATACGATGCCGATTCGGATGATTGCACGCATTTTCATCTATCCAGTTCACAGATTGACCGCAGCGGGGGGCCGCATTCTCCGTAAATGGGTTGCCCGTCTAAGTAGCGATTGACGCAATAACCAATTCGATTAGCATTTGAACGCTATCTTGCCGCTTCGGATTGTTGCAGTTACGAATCTATCAAATTGAGGACCAAATTGGTGCGTGATAACCGGCTTGACTTTCTGCTCGTGCTGCGGGCAATCGCGTGCCTCCTGGTGGTGCTATCTCATGTCACGGGCGAATTCCCTCATTCGGATCTCCTGAGTGTGTTCGGTCATGACTATACGTGGGCCATCACGGTCGTCGGCACTACTGGAGTGTGGATTTTTTTCGTGCTTTCAGGTTACCTGATGGGGAAGGGGTTCTTTACAAATCGCTATCAAGGTAATTTGACTGGGATCATTAAATTCTATTGGGATAGATTTCTTAGAATATATCCATTATATATTGTCAGTATCGTTGTAACATGTGCTATTTTTCATAAAAGCTATCCCTTGAACGAGGAGGGCGTTGAAGCGATAACGCAGTTGTTGTTTTTAAGTTTTTATGGGAAAGCAAGCTTTCCGGACTCCGTGCTTTGGACGATTTCGACCGAATTCAGATTTTATTTACTAGCGCCTTTTATTTTTCTATTCGTTCGGCGATTTGCTCGAACGAGTAGGGCTGCTTGCGTCCTTGCGTTGGCGGTAGTGAGTGTTGAGTTTGCATATCGGGTCTGGGTTTATTTGCACTATTACCATGCGGCCGGGTGGCCCGTCGAATGGCTGCTCCGAATCTATATTCCACTCAGCGGCAATTTAGACGCTTTTGTATTTGGCTTCCTATTGAACGTATTCATTCTGAAATGGAATTCATCGAGCCGTAGCTGGCATCCATCTAAAGCTATGGGGTGTGGTGTATTTGTCATTAGTTACATCTTCTCCGCCTACGTTGGCTATCGAGGGTATCTACTCGGACAGCATTTCTTCGGTCCGCTGTTCTATTGCTGTCTGCAATCAATAGTCGCCATCGGAATTTGCGCCATGCTATTCTGCTTCGAGGCTGGCGATGCGCAGCGCCGAATCCCGCTCAGCTTGCGGGCGCTAAAAGAAAATCCTAAGCGATGTCTCGAGATATTTGGAGTCGTTACCTTCGGAATATATGTTTGGCACCTGCTTATACTTTTTTGGGCTAATGACATCCATTTCCCGGTTTCAACTACTCGGGCGGCGTTTGGTTTGCGACTCCTTTTCGTGCTTGTTATAACAACCGCGCTTTCTGCCTTCACTTACTTGTTGATCGAAAAGCCGTTCCTGCGCTTGCGCTCCATGCAGATATTCCCTGCCTCGGCTTCGGTTTTCCTTAACAACTGGTTGCGGGTTTTTGATCTGCCGAAGCGCTCGAAATAACGTGTGCCCCTACATAGCCTCGGTGACGCGGTCGCCGAGGTGATCGAACGAGTTGCGTCATCGCAGGACGTCCTTCAAGAATCGCAGATAGAAGGCTGCAAACACCAACACGATGCCGACGTTCGCCATCAGCCGCTCCCAGAATCGATACCTAAAGAAAAGCAGATCCACGCTAACCACAACGACGACCAGCAACGCGACGTAAAGCACGACGGACATGTTCCTTGTCATTTCAATCACCATCCGATGTATCAATAGGGGATTCCATGCATCGCTGCAGGTCTATTCTCCACGTTTCGGAGCGCTTTATCGATGCGTCGAACGCCCCTTATCGCGGCGGAGCGGCCTGCTCGCGCAGCAGCCAGTCGCGAAACGCCACGAGTGCCGGATGCTGTCCGACTCTCTCAGGATAGATGAAGTAGTAGGAACGTGAGCTCGGCACAGGGGCGAACGGGCTGCAGAGCCGCCCGTCTCCCAGCTCGTCTTCGACGAGCATCCGCGGTACGAGCCCGATGCCGATTCCAGCAATGACGGCCTGAATCAAGTGTGAAGTCAGTTCGAAGCTCGGGCCGAACCGCAGTGCGTGATGCGGCAGGTCGAAATGGGCGCACCATTCTCGCCACGCGTCAGGGAAGCTATTTACTCGCAGCAGCGTGAGTCCTTCGAGCATGGCGACCGTCGGGCGGGCGGCTTGATTGCGTGATCGCGTTGAGGGCTGGCGGCCGCGGCGGCGCTGCCCTGTGGTAGTTAACGTTTCCGGACTGGCAATCAACACCAATTCTTCCGCGTATAGCCGATGTGCGACTACGTTGGGCCAGTGTCCGTCTCCGACGGTGATTGCCGCGTCGAGTGACTGCGTCGCGAAATCGATCTCTTCGATTCGCGAGTGAAGATCGATTTGCAAATCCGGATGCGCGCGATAGAGGCGATGAAGTTTCGGCAAAAGCCACTTGGCACCGAAGGTGGGGAGCGTTGCGACGCGCAGGCGCTCGCCGAATGCCTCGGAAGACAGCGCTTGCAACGTTGCGTTGCGGATTAGCGTCAATGCGGCACCAATCTCCGCCATGTAAGCGCGACCGGCGTCGGTGGGAGTGATCCGCTTGCCCTCGCGAAGGAACAACGCGACCCCGAGCATGGCTTCCAGCGTTTGTACTTGGCGACTGACCGCGCTTTGCGTCAGCGACAACTCCTCAGCCGCACGCGTGAAGCTTTGATGACGCGCGGATGCCTCGAACGCCAGTAGGAGCGACATCGACGGGGTGAGCTTGCGGTAGTTCATTCGTAAACCTCATGATGCTTGCAACGCATACTGCTCGTCTGAGCGCGAAATGACGATACGTCATCGCGTATAGGGTGTTGAGATACATCTGGCCCAGCTTTATGCATGCCAAGCATGTGAAGGTCATACTGCAGGAGTTGAGCGAATGTTTACCCGACCACTTTCAACGACATAGCGCTGCGCCCGCAAACGCTTGAGCGAGTCCGCACAGCGCGCTTGGTGGGGCGATTCGATGCGCCATCCAACATTCATTCATAAAGTTCATGAAGTGTACGTAAAACTTCCATTTGTATTGGGCGTGATGGCCGAGGACAATCGCAGGTTGAAACCTGCAAGACGCCGAGGCGAAAGGCCTTTCGCCGTGTTTTCAGATAAATCCCGTGCATCACACCCACGCGCCACCGATGATCTCACGTCTTTCTCCCGACGACTCCCTCGGCGATCTCCACGCGAGATTCCTTCAAACTATGAAGGAATCCGGCTTCGAAGGCGACATCGACCACACTCAAGCCCTGCGCGCCGTCCTTTCAACCGACAACTCGATCTACCAGCGGTACCCCAAAGCCGCGCTATTTCCCCGCCACGCACAAGACGTGCGGCGTATCGCCGTCTTACTCGGCCACCCGCAATTTCGCCAGATCACCGTTGCCCCCCGCGGCGGCGGCACGGGAACAAACGGGCAATCGCTGACGGACGGCATCGTCGTCGACCTCTCCCGCCACATGAACCGCATCCTGGCCATCGATCCAAAAACGCAAACGGTTCGTGTCGAGGCGGGCGTCGTGAAGGATCAACTCAACGCGGCGCTGAAGCCTCACGGCTTGTTCTTTGCCCCCGAACTATCCACGTCGAACCGCGCCACGATCGGCGGCATGGTCAGCACCGACGCAAGCGGCCAAGGCAGTTGCACCTATGGCAAAACACGCGACCACGTAAAGGCGCTCGCATCGTTTTTGATCGGCGGGGAGCGCTTGTCCAGCGTTCCCGTGGACGAAACATCGCTGAATGTCCTGTGCGGTCGAAACGATAGCGTCGGACGTATTTACCGCGTTGCGCGCGATATCAGCGAGCGTCATGCCGATTTGATCCGCGAGCGATTTCCACGATTGAATCGTTGTCTGACGGGCTACGATCTGGCCCATCTGCGCGATGAGAATGGCCGCTTCGACATCAACAGCGTGCTGTGCGGCTCGGAAGGCACGCTCGGGTTCGTGGTCGAGGCGACGCTGAACGTGTTGCCGATTCCTGCGCACACGGCACTCGTCAATATTCGCTACGCGAGCTTCATGGATGCATTGCGCGATGCGCAGCCGCTCATGGCGCATCGCCCGCTGTCGATCGAAACGGTCGATTCGACCGTATTGACGCTGGCACGGCAAGACATCGTGTGGCGAAGCGTCGCCGAATACTTGCCTGATGTCAGCGATGTCGATGGTGCCGAGAATGAAGCGGGAGGCATCAATCTCGTGGAATTCGGCGGCGACAGCGCGGCCGAAGTGCACGCTCGCATCACCGCCTTCGTCGAGCGCCTCAAAACGGATACCACCGTTAGCCGGGTAGCCGTCACGATTGCCGATGGCGAAGCCGCCGTCAATTGCATCTACGCCATGCGCAAGCGCGCGGTCGGTCTGCTCGGCAATGCGCGCGGTGCAAGCCGTCCGCAGCCGTTCGTCGAAGACACGGTCGTGCCGCCCGAGAACCTTCCCGGTTACATCGCCGAATTCCGCGCGTTACTCGATGGTATGGGCCTGCGGTACGGGATGTTTGGACATGTCGATGCCGGTGTGCTGCATGTCCGGCCTGCATTGGATATGCGCGATCCGAATCAGGCCGCGCTGATCCGGCCGATTTCCGATGCGGTGACAGCGCTGACGCTCAAATATGGCGGCCTACTATGGGGCGAACATGGAAAGGGCGTCCGTTCCGAATACGTGCCCGAATATTTCGGCCCCTTGTATCCTGCCTTGCAACAACTCAAGGCTGCGTTCGATCCGCACAATCAACTCAATCCCGGCAAGATCGCGACGCCACCCGATAGCGTCGCCTCTTTGCTGCGAATCGATGCCGTGCCGATGCGCGGCGAAGCGGATAGGCGTATCGATGAGCGTGTCTGGCAACGCAACGGCGATGCGGTGCATTGCAACGGCAACGGCGCCTGCTACAACTTCGATCCCGACGACGCTATGTGTCCATCGTGGAAGGCAACGCGGCAACGTATTCATTCGCCGAAGGGGCGCGCGTCGCTGATGCGCGAGTGGTTGAGGTTGCAAGGCGAGGCGGGAGTCGATTTGACTGCGGAGCCGACGCGGGCAGCATGGCCGATGCGAATCGTCAATACATGGCGCAAGCAGCGCGGAGAGAGAGATTTCTCGCACCAGGTTTACGATGCAATGGCCGGCTGTCTTGCCTGCAAATCGTGCGCGGCTCAATGTCCGGTGAAGGTCAACGTCCCCGATTTTCGTGCACGTTTTCTCGCGCACTATCACACGCGTTATGCCCGTTCGCCGCGTGATTATTTGATCGGCTCGCTCGAATACAGCGTGCCTTACGTCGCTGCAATTCCCGGTGCGCGTCGCATCTACAATGCGGTGATGAGTGCCCGTCCGGTCAAGGCGGCGTTGCGGCGTATGGCCGGTATCGTCGACAGTCCATTACTGAACTCGACATCTTGGCGCGATGTAGAACAGCGATGGGCGGTCGAGCCGGCTACCGTCGAGCGCCTAGCTAAGCTCGATGACGCGCAGCGAAAGCACAGCGTCATCTTCGTGCAAGATGCGTTCACACGCTTCTTCGAAACGAACGTCGCGGCTGCATTCGTTGAACTCGCGGTGCGGCTTGGTTACCGCGTGTTCCTTGCACCCTATGCGCCCAACGGTAAGCCGTTGCACGTTCAGGGATTTCTGCGTGCGTTCGAGCGCGCTGCGCAGCGAAATGCCGCTCAACTCGCTAAGCTGGCTCACTTCGACGTGCCGCTGGTCGGCATGGACCCCGCGATGACGCTTGTCTACCGGCAGGAATATCGAAAGGTGGTTGGCGTCGATGCGTGCCCAAGCGTTTTGCTGCCGCAAGAATGGCTGAACGAGGCGCTTCGGGAAGCAGTGCCCGGAAGCGATCGCGGTGCAATCAATGCGAGCCAGGACGGCAATACGTCGACGACCTATCGCCTGCTGCCGCATTGCACGGAGCGCACGAACGCGCCGGACGCAGCCGTACTTTGGCAAGATCTATTCGCTCGAGCAGAGCTGTCGGTAGCGATACCCGCAAGCGGGTGCTGCGGAATGTCGGGGACGTATGGGCATGAAGCACGCAATGTCGAGACGTCGCAGACGATTTTCGAGCAGTCTTGGGCACGACACGTCGATGCATGGTTATCGTTGGATGGCTCGCAGCCGGTCGCGACCGAGCAACCTGAGTTGTTAGCGACTGGCTACTCGTGTCGATGCCAGGTGGATCGCTTGCGGGGCCGTCGGCTGCGGCATCCCATCGAAGCATTGCTCGATGTTTATCGCGGCGATCAAAACGGTGGCTAGCAAAAGTGGGCGAACCCGAAGGCAACCTCATTAGGTTCGGGCAGCCGATCGACGAGCATTAGCCGCTTCGCGCCCCGCTAAGCTGCAGCGCAAGAAAATCGACGAACGCGCGAATTCGCGTGGACAATTGATGCCGCTGAGCATAGACGGCATAGATATCCGCGCCCGGCGTTTCGTAATCGGGCAGAACGGCAACCAGGCGACCGTCGGCAAGGTATTCCTTGATGTCCCATTCGGCGCGCATCAAGATGCCGTGCCCATCGAGAGCCCACTTCACGGCAATTTCTCCATCGTTGGTCGTCAGATTTCCATTGATGCGAACGGCTTCGGTTTGACGAGAGGGGCCGCGTGGATTCGAGAGTCGCCATACGCCGTACGGTTCGTCTCCTTGGCGAATGCTGATGCAGTTGTGTTTTGCCAAATCATGCGGCGTGGCCGGCATGCCGCGCCGGGCGATATAAGTGGGTGCCGCGCACAGCAGTCGCCGATTCGGCGCGAGGCGTCGTGCAATGACTCGACTATCGGGCGGCTCGCCGAAGCGAACGCAAACATCGAACGTATCGTCGGAGAGCGGGGGTGGCGCGACAGAAAGTTGAAGTTGCACGGATACCTGCGGATATCGCGCGACGAATCGCGAAATCACCGGCCCGATGTGGCTGCGTCCGAAACCTAAAGTCGCATTGACGCGCAACAGCCCCGTCGGATTCTTTTTGGAGCCGCCGAGCAACTCACCCAGTTCGTCGATCTCGTCGAGGATACGGCGAGCATGCTCCAAATACACCTCGCCTTCGGGCGTCAACATCATCCGGCGCGTCGTGCGGTTGATCAACGGCACCCCCGCGCGCTGTTCCATCTGCGCAAGCCGCTTGCTGACGGCCGCCGGCGTCAAGCCCAGCTCGCGTGCCGCCGCGCTCAAGCTGCCGGACGCGGCCAGCGTCGAGAAGAAGCCCAAATCGGCAGGTTGAACGGCGTCCATCACGGTTCGATTTGTGAATATAAGTTAAAGGCGTTTTGAGTCTAGCACCGTTTTTTCAACTTCCAATTGAGTAGAGTGCATCCACACTCACTCGTTGACTCACTGCGCGGACGGAGACATGAAGACCTATCGCATTGCAACCATTCCTGGCGACGGCATCGGCAAGGAAGTCGTTCCGGCGGGGAAGGCGGTACTCGACGCACTTGCCAAGACGACCGCACGTTTTGCTTTCGAGTTCGAGAATTTCGATTGGGGCGCCGACTACTATCGGGCGCACGGCGTGATGATGCCCGAGGGCGGCCTTGATCAACTGCGCGACAAAGACGCGATTCTCTTCGGCTCGGCGGGGGACCCCGACGTTCCCGATCACGTCACGCTCTGGGGCTTGCGTCTGAAGATTTGCCAAGGCCTCGATCAATACGCCAACGTGCGGCCGACGCGGATTCTGCCCGGCATCGACGCACCGCTCAAACGCTGCAAGCCCGAGGATTTGAACTGGGTCATCGTCCGCGAGAATTCCGAGGGCGAATATTCGGGCGTGGGCGGTCGTGTGCATCAAGGCCATCCGCTCGAGGCGGCGACCGACGTGTCGATCCTCACGCGTGCCGGCGTCGAGCGCATCATGCGTTTCGCTTTCCGCCTGGCGCAGTCGCGTCCGCGCAAGTTGCTGACTGTGATCACCAAGAGCAATGCGCAGCGCCATGCAATGGTGATGTGGGACGAGATCGCTCAGCAGATCTCGCAGGAGTTTCCCGACGTCCAATGGGACAAAGAACTCGTCGATGCGGCCACGGCGCGCATGGTCAATCGTCCGGCCACGCTCGACACGATCGTCGCGACGAATCTGCACGCCGACATCCTTAGCGATCTCGCAGCCGCACTGGCCGGCAGTCTCGGCATTGCGCCCACCGGCAACATCGATCCTGAACGCCGTTATCCGTCGATGTTCGAACCGATTCACGGTTCGGCGTTCGACATCATGGGCAAGGGGCTCGCTAATCCGATCGGCACGTTCTGGTCGGTCGTGATGCTGCTCGAGCACTTGGGCGAAGCGAACGCTGCCGGGCATGTAATGCGCGCCATCGAGAACGTGACCGCGAATCCGACATTGCACACCGGCGATCTCGGCGGCAAGGCGACCACCGCGCAGGTGACGGCCGCCGTTTGCGCGTTCTTGGAGAAAGAAGCCGTGACCGCCTAGGCGATATCGCCGTAACGCTATACGAGCGGCGCCGATGCAAACAGAGCGCCGCCCAACCTCGAAGGAGGAGACACAATGCATTCAGACGTCGAATCGCGGGTAACGCGCAGGCTTGCGTGGCGCATCATTCCGTTCGTCATGGTGCTGTACTTCGTGAGCTTTTTGGATCGCGTCAACGTAGGCTTCGCGGCGATGGCGATGAACAAGGCCATCGGCCTGTCGTCGACCGCGTTCGGCTTGGGTGGAGGTTTATTCTTCGTCGGCTACTTTCTGTTCGAAGTGCCGTCGAATTTGATTCTTCACCGCGTGGGGGCGCGTATTTGGATCGCGCGCGTCATGATCACCTGGGGCATCGTATCGGCGGCTTCCGCTTTCACGGCCGGCCCCACCAGCTTTTATGTCTTGCGTTTCCTGTTGGGCGTGGCGGAGGCTGGATTCTTCCCCGGCATCATTCTCTATTTGAGCCTTTGGTTTCCGACGAAACAGCGTGCCGCGGCGGCCGCTTGGTTCATGGCCGCGGCGCCGCTCTCCACGGTGATCGGCTCGCCGATTTCCGGCGCGATCATGCAGATGCCGTCGATGTTCGGGCTGGCCAATTGGCAATGGCTGTATGTCATCGAAGCGGTTCCGGCGATTGCGCTAGGCTTCGTCGTGCTCCGATTCCTCTCGGATACGCCATCGAAAGCAGAATGGCTGCGCGCGGATGAGCGCGATTGGCTCGTCGCAAAGATGAAGGAGGAATCGAGAGAGCGTGAGACCCATGCGGGTCATACGGCCGGCGCATTGAAGGCCCTGCGCGACCCACGCGTGCTGGCGCTTGCGCTGATTTATTTCGGCACGTCGGCTGGACTTTATACGCTTGGGCTGTGGGCGCCGCTGATCATCCGCCAGTACGGCTTTACCGCAATGGAGACGGGCCTGCTCAATGCCGTTCCAAGCGTTGCCGCGGTGGTGACGATGATACTTTGGGCTCGGCACTCGGATCGAACGAAGGAGCGCACTTGGCACGTCGTGCTCCCGTGCGTGCTCGCATGCGTTGGTTTCATATTCGCCGGGCAGGCCGACACGGCGTTGTTGATCGTGCTCGCGCTTGTCGTCGTCAACGTAGGCATCAGCGCGGCAAAGGCGCCGCTTTGGGCGATGCCGAGCAAGTTTCTTTCCGGTGCCGGCGCGGCGGCCGGCATTGCGATGATCAATTCGATCGGCAACCTCGGCGGATTCGTGGGGCCGTTCGTGATCGGTTGGCTGAAACATCGAACGGGCAGCTATGCCGCGGGCTTGTACTTCGTCGGCGCCACGCTGGCCGTATCGGCGATCGTCACGCTGTTGTTGAGCGCGAAGTCAGGTCGGCCCGCGTTGGCGGGCGTCGAGCACGATCATTGAGCCATTGATCGAGCGTTCGACGATGCCGATCGCATTCAGGGCGGCATCGTCCTTCAATCGTTAGCATTACTAACGATGGTTATCCGGGCACGCGCACCCAACCTTCCATCAATACGCGCGCGCTGCGGCTCATCAACGCTTTCTTGACGACCCATTCGCCGCCCACGAACGCGGCTTGCGCGCCGACGCGTAGCGTGCCGGACGGATGGCCGAAGCGCACGGCCTCGCGCTCGCCGCCGCCGGCGGCGAGATTGACGAGCGTGCCCGGGATTGCCGCTGCGGTGCCGATTGCGACGGCGGCCGTTCCCATCATCGCGTGATGCAATTTGCCCATCGACATCGCACGCACGAGCAGGTCGGCGTCGGCCGCGCGCACAGTCTTGCCGCTCGATGCGACGTAATCGGCCGGCTTTGCGACGAAGGCGACCTTTGGCGTATGCTGCCGCTTCGCGATGTCTTCGATGCGTTCGATGAGGCCCATGCGCAACGCGCCGTGCGCGCGTATCGTCTCGAACATCGCGAGCGCTTTGTCGTCGCTATTGATGGCGTCTTGCAGTTCGGTACCTTTGTAGCCGATCGCTTCGGCCTCGATGAAAATCGTCGGAATGCCGGCGTTGATCATCGTTGCCTTCAACGCGCCGACGCCGGGTACGTCGAGATCGTCGACGACGCGGCCAGTCGGAAACATCGCGCCGCCGGCGCCGTCTTCGTCGGCTGCCGGGTCCATGAACTCGAGTGCAACTTCGGCGGCCGGAAACGTGACGCCGTCGAGTTCGAAGTCGCCCGTCTCTTGCACGGCGCCGTTCGTCATCGGCACGTGCGCCACGATTGTCTTGCCGATGTTGGCCTGCCAAATCCGTACGGTAGCGATTCCGTCGCGCGGGATGCGGGCGGGATCGACGAGCCCGTTCGAGATCGCGACCGGGCCAACCGCCGCCGACAGGTTGCCGCAATTGCCGCTCCAATCGACGAATGCCTTGTCGATCGCCACTTGCCCGAAGAGGTAGTCGACGTCGTGATCGGGCCGCGTGCTCTTCGAGAGGATCACGGTCTTGCTCGTGCTCGACGTGGCGCCGCCCATGCCGTCGATCTGCTTGCCGTACGGATCGGGGCTGCCGATCACGCGCATGAGCAGTGCGTCGCGCGCCGCGCCCGGAACCTGCGCGGCCTCGGGCAAGTCTTGCAGGCGGAAAAACACGCCCTTGCTGGTGCCGCCGCGCATGTACACGGCCGGCACTTTGATTTGCGGTAGGTGCGTCATTCGTTAGTTGTCCTTACTTTTAGGCTTTAGGCCCTTAGGCCGTCGTGGCCGATTCGAGAAAGTCCTGTGCGAAGCGCTGCAATACGCCGCCTGCCTCGTAGATCGAGACTTCCTCGGCCGTATCGAGCCGGCACGTGACGGGCACGGTAACGCGCTCGCCGTTCTTGCGTTCGATCACGAGCGCGAGGTCCGCACGCGGCGTGGGCTTGCCGATCACGTCGAACGTTTCGGTGCCGTCGATGCCGAGCGTCGTGCGATTCGTGCCGGGCTTGAACTCGAGCGGCAGCACGCCCATGCCGACGAGGTTCGTGCGGTGGATACGTTCGAAGCCCTCGGCCACGATCGATTCGACGCCGGCCAGGCGTACGCCCTTGGCCGCCCAGTCGCGCGACGAGCCCTGCCCGTAATCGGCGCCGGCGACGATGATGAGCGGCTGCTTGCGCTCCATGTACGTTTCGATCGCTTCCCACATACGCGTGACCTTGCCTTCGGGCTCGACGCGGGCGAGCGAGCCCGCCTTCATCTGGCCGTTCTCGATCGCCATCTCGTTCTTCAACGTTGGGTTGGCGAACGTCGCACGCTGGGCCGTCAGGTGGTCGCCGCGGTGCGTTGCGTACGAGTTGAAGTCTTCTTCGGGCAGGCCCATTTTTTCGAGGTACTCGCCTGCCGCGCTCGTGCGCATGATCGCGTTCGACGGCGAAATGTGATCGGTCGTGATGTTGTCGCCGAGCACGGCCAGCGCCCGCATGCCCTTGAGCGTGCGTTTGCCCGCGAGCGCGCCTTCCCAATACGGCGGGCGGCGGATATAGGTGCTTTGCGGCCGCCAATCGTAGAGCGGATCGGCGCTTTCGCTCTGTTGCGCGGCAATGGCGAACATCGGTTCGTACACGCGCCGGAACTGTTCGGGCTTGACGCTCGATGCGACGACGGCGTCGATCTCTTCGTCGGAAGGCCACACGTCCTTCAGCGTGATCGCATTTCCGTTCGCATCGACGCCGAGGACGTCTTTCTCGATGTCGAAACGGATCGTGCCCGCGATCGCATAGGCAACGACGAGCGGCGGCGAGGCAAGGAACGCTTGCTTCGCATAAGGATGGATGCGTCCGTCGAAGTTGCGATTGCCCGAGAGCACAGCGGTGGCGTAGAGATCGCGGTCGAGGACTTCCTTTTGAATCACGGGGTCGAGTGCGCCCGACATTCCATTGCACGACGTGCAAGCATAAGCGACGACACCGAAGCCGAGTTGCTCGAGTTCGCGCATGAGGCCCGCTTCTTCGAGGTAGAGCGTGACGGCCTTCGATCCGGGGGCGAGCGAGGTTTTGACCCACGGCTTGCGCAGGAGTCCTAAGCGATTGGCATTCCGTGCGACCAAGCCCGCCGCGATCATGTTGCGCGGGTTGTTCGTATTCGTGCAACTCGTGATGGCCGCGATGATGACGGCGCCGTCGGGCATCTTGCCCGGTTCGTTCTCGACCGTGCCGCTGATGCCGCGCGCCGCGAGTTCGGTTGTCGGCACGCGGCGGTGCGGGTTCGACGGGCCCGCGATATTACGCGTGACGCTCGACAGATCGAAGCGCAACACGCGCTCGTATTGCGCGTGCGAGAGCGTATCGGCCCAGAGTCCTGCTTCCTTGGCATACGTTTCGACGAGCTTGACGAGCGCATCGTCGCGGCCCGTGAGCTTCAGGTAGCGCATCGTTTGTTCGTCGATGTAGAACATCGCCGCCGTGGCGCCGAATTCCGGCGCCATGTTCGCGATCGTCGCGCGGTCGCCGAGCGTCAGGCGCGACGTGCCTTCGCCGTAGAACTCGAGGTAGGCCGAGACGACCTTCTCTTTGCGCAGGAATTCCGTTAGCGCGAGCACGATGTCGGTGGCCGTGATGCCGGGCTGGCGCTCGCCCGTCAGTTCGACGCCGACGATGTCGGGCAGGCGCATCCACGATGCACGGCCGAGCATGACGCTTTCGGCTTCGAGGCCTCCGACGCCGACGGCGATGACGCCGAGCGCATCGACCATCGGCGTGTGCGAATCGGTGCCGACGAGCGTATCGGGAAACGCGACGCCGTCGCGCACCTGCACGACGGGGCTCATGCGCTCGAGGTTGATCTGATGGAGGATACCGTTGCCCGGAGGGATAACGTCGACGTTCTTGAACGCTTTCTTCGTCCAGTCGATGAAATGGAAGCGATCTTCATTGCGGCGATCCTCGATCGCGCGATTCTTCGCAAACGCATCTTTGTCGTACCCGCCGCATTCGACGGCGAGCGAGTGATCGACGACGAGCTGCGTCGGCACGACGGGATTGACGAGCGACGGGTCGCCGCCGCGCGCGGCGATGGCGTCGCGCAGCCCTGCGAGATCGACGAAGGCCGTTTGGCCGAGGATGTCGTGACACACGACCCGTGCCGGGAACCACGGGAAATCGAGGTCGCGCTTGCGCTCGATCAGTTGCTTGAGCGCATCGGTCAGGAGCGAGGGATCGCAGCGGCGCACGAGGTTTTCCGCATGCACGCGCGACGTGTAGGGGAGCGTGTCGTATGCGCCCTTTTCGATCGCCTCGACGGCTGCGCGCGCGTCGAAATAGTCGAGCCCGGTGCCGGGCAAAGCTTTACGGTATTCAGTGTTCATGGGGCATCGAGCGGAATCGAGTAAAAATCGGCCGCGCCGAGTTGCAGGGCACGGGCGGGGTCAAGCTTATTTAGGAATGCGAACGAACGTCATATGTCGATCGCGGCCACGGATTTGGCCAATTTGCGTAGCTCGAATTTCTGGATCTTGCCGGTCGACGTTTTCGGTAATTCGGCGAATTCGATCGCGCGCGGTACCTTGAAGCCGGCGAGATGCGCCTTGCAATGCGCAATCAAATCGGCAGCCGTGGCCGTGGCGCCTGCCTTGAGTTCGACGAACGCGCAAGGCGTTTCGCCCCAGCGCGGATCGGGCTTGGCCACGACGGCGACCGCGAGCACGGCAGGATGCCGGTACAAAACGTCTTCGATCTCGATGCTCGAAATGTTTTCGCCGCCCGAGATGATGATGTCCTTGCTGCGATCCTTGATGCGGATGTAGCCGTCGGGATAGGCAACGCCGAGATCGCCCGAATGAAACCAGCCGCCGCGAAATGCGTCTTCCGTGGCAGTCGGGTTCTTCAAGTATCCCTTCATGGCGATGTTGCCGCGGAACATGACCTCGCCGATCGTTTCACCGTCGGACGGCACGGGTGTCATGGTGTCGGCATCGAGCACCGCGCATCCCTCCTGCAGGTGATAGCGCACGCCTTGACGCGCATTCAGGCGGGCGCGCTCGCCGATGTCGAGCGTGCGCCATTCGTCTTGTTGAGGGCAGACCGATGCGGGGCCATACACTTCAGTGAGCCCATAGACGTGCGTGAGTTCGAAGCCGAGCAGCTCGAGGCTTTCGATCAACGCGGCAGGTGGCGCGGCGCCCGCCACCATCGCATTGACGCGATGCGCGATGCCGGTCTTGTGTTCGTCGGGGGCATTGACGAGCAGGTTGTGCACGATCGGCGCGCCGCAGTAATGCGTGACGCGCTCGGCGCGAATGAGATCGAAGATCGCTTTTGCATCGACCTTGCGCAGGCAGACGTTGACGCCGGCACGCGCGGCAACGGCCCAAGGGAAGCACCATCCGTTGCAGTGAAACATGGGCAGCGTCCAGAGATAGACGGCATGCTTGGGCATGTCCCATTCGAGGATATTGCTGATTGCAGCGGTATAGGCGCCGCGATGGTGATAGACGACGCCCTTCGGATTGCCGGTTGTCCCAGACGTGTAGTTCAGGCTGATGGCGTTCCATTCGTCGCTCGGCGGCTGCCATGCGAATTCGGGATCACCGCCCGCGAGCAACGCCTCGTACTCGATTTCGCCGAGCCGCTCGCCGGGGCCGGTGTATTGCGTATCGTCGACGTCGATGACGAGGATGGGCCGCTCGACGGCCGGCAGCACGGAGCGCATCAAGTCGGAGAACTCGCGATCCACCAGCACGGCCGTGGCTTCGCCGTGATTGAGCATGAAGGCCAGCGTGCCGGCGTCGAGGCGCGTATTGAGCGTATTGAGCACGGCGCCGGTCATGGGGATGCCGAAATGCGCTTCCACCATGGCCGGCGTATTCGGCAGCATGACGGCGACGGTGTCGCCGAGCCCGATGCCGCGCGCCGCGAGTGCCGATGCAAGGCGTCGCGTGCGGGCATAGGTTTCCTGCCAAGTCCGGCGAATCTCGCCGTGTACGACGGCAAGGCGTGTCGGATAGACGCTTGCGGCGCGCTCGATGAACATGAGTGGCGTGAGCGCGGCGAAGTTCGCGGCGTTCTTGCCGAGGCCCGCTTCGTACATGTGTGTGCTCATGGTTTGTCTCCCACCTCTCTATACCGCCGCGGAGGGCCCATGAACGAGGCATGGGCCTGCTTTCGCGATCAGCGCTTGCCGATCGGGACGAACTTCAGGTTCTCCGGCCCGGTGTAGTTTGCGCTCGGACGAATGATCTTGTTGTCGATGCGTTGCTCGATGATGTGGGCGCTCCAGCCCGCCGTTCGCGAGATCACGAACAGCGGCGTGAACATTGCCGTCGGCACGCCCATCATGTGATACGACACCGCGCTGAACCAGTCCAGATTCGGGAACATCTTCTTGGCGTCCCACATCACCGATTCGAGGCGCTCGGCGATATTGAACAGACGCGTATCTTCGGCTTCTTTCGAGAGCGCGTGAGCGATTTCCTTGATGACCTTGTTGCGCGGATCGGAAATCGTGTAGACGGGGTGACCGAAGCCGATCACGACCTCCTTGTTCTCGACGCGGCGGCGAATGTCGGCTTCCGCTTCATCGGGCGAGCCGTAGCGCGATTGGATCTCGAAGGCCGCTTCGTTCGCGCCGCCGTGCTTGGGCCCGCGCAGTGCGCCGATCGCGCCCGTGATGGCCGAATAGAGGTCCGAGCCCGTGCCGGCGATGACGCGGCCCGTGAACGTCGAGGCGTTGAATTCGTGCTCGGCGTACAGGTTCAGCGAGGTATGCATCGCCTGCACCCAGGCTTTCGACGGGGCCTTGCCGTGCAGCAAGTGCAGGAAGTGGCCGCCGATCGAATCGTCGTCGGTTTCCACTTCGATGCGACGGCCGTTGTGCGAGTAGTGGTACCAGTACAGCAGCATCGAGCCGAGCGAGGCCATCAAGCGATCGGCGATGTCGCGCGCGCCGGCGACGTTGTGATCGTCTTTCTCGGGCAGCACCGTGCCGAGCACCGATACGCCGGTGCGCATCACGTCCATCGGGTGGGCCGAAGCGGGTACCCATTCGAGTGCGGCTTTCACGTTGGCGGGCAAGCCGCGCAGGGCTTTCAGCTTCTTCTTGTAGGCGGTCAGCTCGGCGGCGGTCGGCAGCTTTTCGTGCACGAGCAGATAGGCGATCTCCTCGAATTCGCAGGTGGTGGCGATGTCGAGAATGTCGTAGCCGCGGTAGTGCAAGTCGTTGCCCGTGCGGCCGACCGTGCAAAGCGCCGTATTGCCCGCGCTCACCCCCGAAAGCGCGACCGACTTCTTCGGCTTGAACGTGCCGGCGGCCGGCGCTTCCTTCACTGCTTCACTCATGGTGTTGTCTCCAGCTTCGAGAGTCGAATTAATGATTACTTCTTAGCGGCGAAGAGCGCGTCGAGTTTGTCTTCGTACGCGTGATAGCCGAGGTACTGGTATAGATCGTCGCGCGTTTGCATCGTCGGCACGGCGGCTTTTTGCGTGCCGTCGCGGCGCACCGTCTCGTAGAAGTTGAGCGCCGCCGCGTTCATCGCGCGATAGGCGCCGCAGCAATAGAGCGCGATATCGACGTCGACCGTCTTGAGCTCATCGAGCGTAAAGAGCGGCGTCGCGCCGAATTCGGTCAGGTTCGCGAGGATCGGCACTTTGACCGCGGTTTTGAACTTGCGGTAGTCGTCCAGCGTGCGCATCGCCTCGGGGAAGATCATATCCGCGCCGGCTTCGACATAGGCGAGGGCGCGCTCGATGGCCGCATCGATCCCCTCGGACGCCGCGGCATCGGTGCGGGCCATGATGACGAATTGATCGTCGGTGCGCGCATCGACGGCTGCCTTCACGCGATCGACCATCTCCTCCTTGGGCACGCATTCCTTGCCGGGGCGATGGCCGCAACGCTTTTGTCCGACTTGATCTTCGAGGTGCACGGCGGCGACGCCGGCCTTGATGAACGAGCGGATGGTGCGGGCGATGTTGAAGGCGCCGCCCCAGCCGGTGTCGATGTCCACGAGCAGGGGCAGGGAGCAGGCGTCGGTGATGCGGCGCGCGTCGATGAGCACGTCTTCCATCGTGCTGATGCCCAGATCGGGGATGCCCAGCGAGTTCGCGGCCACGCCGCCGCCGGACAAGTAGACGGCCTTGAAGCCGGTGGCTTGCGCCATCTTGGCGGCATAGGCGGTGATCGCGCCGACGACCTGCAGCGGCTGCTCGCCGGCGACGGCCGCGCGGAACGCCGCGCCGGCACGCATGGGTTGCTGATTACCTGTATTCACGTTGGCTCCCAGAAAGGTGTACCCATAGAGCAAGGTGCGGACCAGGTGGTGCGATCCCTGTTAAGCCCTTGATTCTTATGGAGCAGATCATCGTTGGTTCGTCCATGTTATTTCAAAAATGAAATCGACGATTTCATAATAGAACCGTCGCGAGCATAATACGGCTGCGCATGCCTGCGCTATCCACCGACGGAGTTGCTCTGTGAGCCGTCTTCCTTCCGATCATTCATTCGAAGTGCTTCCGCGCCCGCGGATCTGGGCATTCGGCATTAGCCGGCTGCGCGATCTCTTGTTCGAAATCGCGGGCGAATACGAGGAGCGCGCCGATCTACGCGTGATTTCGCGCGCTTATGACGATGCCGTGCGCGAAGTCGATGCGGGTGGGGCGAGGCGCCCTGACGTCATCGTCGCGGGCGGATCGAATGCTGCGTACCTGAAGACGCGTCTCTCGGTTCCGGTCGTGCAGATCAATCCGACCGGATTCGACGTCATGCAGTCGCTTGCGCGGGCGCGGCGGCAGGGCGAGCGGCAAGTCGCGCTCGTCAGCCCGGGCGAGACGCCGCAGGAAGTGCGTGATTTCGTGGCGGCATACGGACTCGACGTCGTCTTCGCGTCGTATCGCTCTGCCGAGGACGCCGACGCTTGCGTGCATGCGCTGCGCGAGCGCGGTGTCGGCGCGATCGTCGGGCCGGGCCTCATCGCTGACTTGGCGGCGGCGGCCGGCATCGACAGCGTCTTCCTTTATTCGCATGCGTCGATACGGCGCGCATTCGACGCCGCGCTCGATTTGGCGGAGGCGACGCGCGTCGAAGCGAAGCGTCGCCGGCACATCGACAACTTGCTGCAGCATTTGCGCGACGGTGTGGTGGCGCTCGATGCGAACGGCCGCGTCGAGGCGATCAATCGGCGGCTGGCCGACGCGCTCAGCATCGATGCGGCCGGTGCCGTTGGCCGGCCGCTGGCGGAGCTTGCGCCCGATCTCGCGCGTTCGTTGCCCGATGCCGACGGCGACGTGCTCGCTTCGATTCGCGGTGTCAGCTATCTCGTGCATCGCGGCCCGCTTGCCGGCGACAGCGGGGAAGATGGCGCGGTGCTGACGTTTCAAGAATCGCGCGCGGTCGAACGGCTCGATCGGACTTTGCGATCGAAGCAGTTGACGCATCAATTCTCGGCGCGATATCGGCTCGACGATCTGGTGGGCGAGAGCGCATCGATGCAGCGCGTGAAGACACTGGTGAAGCGCTACGCCAAATCCGATGCGACGGTGCTCGTGCTCGGCGAAAGCGGCACGGGCAAGGAGATGGTGGCGCAAAGTATTCACCGGCTCAGTGCGCGGCGTGAGTTTCCTTTCGTCGCGATCAATTGCGGGGCGTTTCCCGAAGCGTTGCTCGAAAGCGAGTTGTTCGGCTATGAAGAGGGCGCATTTACGGGCGCGCGCAAAGGCGGCAAGGCCGGCTTGATCGAGGCGGCTCACCGCGGCACGCTGTTCCTCGACGAAATCGGCGAGATGCCGTTGCCGCTGCAGAGCCGCCTGTTGCGCGTGTTGCAGGAGAGGGAGGTGGTGCGGCTCGGCTCGACGGAGCCTACGCGCGTCGACATTCGCGTCGTCGCTGCGACGCATGGGGCGTTGACCGAGCGCATCGCGAGCGGGACTTTTCGTGCCGATCTTTACTATCGCTTGAACATTTTGAGCATGGCGTTGCCGCCGTTGCGCGAGCGGGCCGACGACATCATGCCGCTTGCCGTGGCGCTGTTCATGCAGGCCGTGCGGCGTGAATCGCGTTTGGCAGCACGCATTCGCAGTGGCGAGACGGCTGCGCGCGTGCTGGCTGGTGTCGAAGATGCACTGTGCCGCTATGCGTGGCCCGGCAATGTGCGCGAGTTGCAGAACGTCATCGAGCGGATCGTGGTCGAGTTGGCCGACGTCGAAACGTCGAACGGTGGCGTGCCGCTGCTCGACGTCGACACGATGCGCACGATCGCACCGGAATGGTTCGCGGGTGACGTCAGCGCGCAAAACGGTCGAGCCGACGCGAAGACCCTGCGCGAGCGAAGCCGGCACGTCGAAGCGGACGAGATTCGCGCTGCGCTCGCGGCTTGCAACGGCGATCGCGATGCGGCCTGCCAGGCGCTGGGGATCAGCAAGACAACACTGTGGCGCAAGCTCAACGTGGTGCGATGAATGAAGACGTTTGTGGAGCGCATGGGTAGGCGGTAATCAGAATGTCGCTCATGCATCGCCTTGTGTTAGCTTGAAATCGCGATTCATGCCCCAATGTTCGGGCGACTCAACCACAAGGTGTCGATGATGAAAACCACTGGAACGAAAGCCCTTTTGTTATCTGCGCTGCTCGCGCTTTCAACGGCTGGGACCGCGCACGCGGCAGGCTGTTTGAAAGGTGCGGTCGTCGGCGGCGTGGCAGGCCACTATGCGGGACACCATGCGGTTGTCGGTGCCGTCGGCGGATGCGTCGTCGGGCACCATCTCGCGAAGAAGCACGAACAGGAAAAGAAAGCAGCGCAGCGCCAAGCAGCGCAGGCACAGGTGCAATGATCGGCGCAACCCTCCGGCGGGAAGGCGCTCGTCTTCATCGCGCGGATCGAGACGATCTCGGGATCGCGCTCAGTCGCTAGACAGTGAAGCACACGCCTGCGCTTACCCCCGGCGGGGAATATCGAGGCCCCGAATCACGGCGGGCCTCGCGACGAACACGTCGAGCGCGCGCTTGACGTGCGGAAAATCGGCGAAGCCGACGATCTCTCCCGCTTCGTAAAATCCGACGAGATTGCGTATCCACGGGAACGTTGCGATGTCGGCGATCGTGTAGCCGTCGCCCATGATCCATTGACGCTCGCAAAGCCGATCGTTGAGCACGCCGAGCAGCCGTCGCGCTTCGGCCACGTAGCGATCGCGCGGACGTTTGTCTTCGTAGTCCTTGCCGGCAAACTTGTTGAAGAAGCCCACTTGGCCGAACATCGGGCCGATGCCTCCCATTTGGAACATCAGCCACTGAATCGTTTCATAGCGGCTCGCTTCGTCGAGCGGCATGAACTTGCGGCTCTTGTCGGCCAAGTAAATCAGGATCGCGCCCGATTCGAACAGTGCGAGCGGCTTTGCGCCCGGCCCGTTCGGATCGATGATGGCCGGAATCTTGTTGTTCGGATTCAGCGAGCGAAACTCCTGCGACATCTGATCGTTCGCATCGAAGCGCACGAGATGCGGTTCGTACGGCAACCCCGTCTCTTCGAGCATGATCGACACTTTGACGCCGTTCGGCGTGGGCAGCGAGTAGAGCTGAATGCGCTCGGGGTGCTGAGCCGGCCATTTACGTGTAATGGGGAAGGCGGAAAGGGCGTTCACGCGTTGTTCTCCGAAATGGGGTGACGTTCGGTCGCTGCATTGGCTTATCGGCGTACCGGAGTATCTGTGTTTCGGCGACGATTCGACGGCGAATGCAAAGCTCCGGCATTTTAACCGTCAACGGCGAATTGCATCATTGGGTGCGCCGAAGCGATCGCTCGATCCGCATTCGTCCGCGAGCATATCGGCGCGATCGTCGAGCTGCATCTTGCCCGATGTCGCCATCACTGAACATCGAAATGCACGCGTACCTGTTGACGGCTTTCGACCGCGCGGCCGTTTTCCGTAGCCGGGGTGAATTGCCATTTGCGAAGCGCTTCCAGCAAGATGCCGTTCAACCGCGGATAAGGCGTGGGTTTGACGAGTTCGACGTCGAACGTTCCATCAGGGTGAATCACGAAACGCGCCAACGCAGCCGCCTGATACGCTTGCTCGCGCAGATCGTCGGGCAATGCCGGCAATGGCTGCGAGCGCAATTGAGCCGGACGGCTCGTCGGCTCGGTATGGAACGCGCCGGCGGATGACGGCGGATTGTTGTTGGACGTATCGGCTTTTTGATCCGGTACGTCGGCAGTGTGAGGCGATTGCGCTGCCTGCGGTTGAACCGCAGGATGGTCGCTTCTCGTTGTCGGCTGCACGTTGCTCGGTGCGGTAGTGGGGGGCGCGATCGAAGGGGTCGATGGCCGTGCGACATGCTGCGTGCGCGCAGGGGGCATAGGCTGTGCGTTGGGGTGAAGACGATCGAGCATGGGCGTTCGCTGTGCGATGTGCGCAGCGTCGGTCTGCTCGCGTTGTTCGGCGACGGGCGGGGGCAATTCGACGAGGCGCATGTCGAGCGGCAGTGGCTTCCGCGGTGGCCGTGGGGGCTGCGGTCGATGATTCGACGAGAGCAGCACACCGAAGTAAGCGAGCGAGAAAAGCCACAGCGTACCCGCGATTCCCGTTGCGATCAGCAGTCGCACTCGATAGCCGTCGCTTCCCAATGCTGCACGCGCGGCCAGACGCGTTTTACTCACGATGAACGGCCACGAGAAAATGTTCCGCGCCACCCTTGCGCGCCGCGAGCATCGCCTGGACGACCACGCCGTTGGAAGCCGCGGCGTCGGCCGCCATCACGACTTCATGGTTCGAAGGCAGTAGCCGCGCCACGACCGCCGCAACTTGTTCGAGCGCTACGCGCCGGCGGTCGACATAGATCGTATTGGTGCGCTCGATCGACAGCGTGAGCGGCCGATCGAGCGCAAGTGATTGTGCCTGCCCTTGCGGTAGATCGATCCGCACGCTGTCGAGCCGCTGCATGGCGAGCGAGGCGAGCATGAACGTCGCGAGCAAGAAGAACATGACGTCGATCATCGGGATGATCTCGATGCGCCCTAGTTTGGAGACGCGCGAGCGGCGCAGCTTCATGCCGCCTCCGCCAAGCGATGTTGCTCGTGTGCGAGACGTAGCTGTGCAAGCGTTTCATTGGCGAATGCTTCGAGCTCGGCCATCAGGCTGTCGACGCGGCGCGAGAAGTAGTTGAATGCGAAGAGGGCCGCTACTGCGATGACGAGCCCGATCGCCGTAGCGACGAGCGCTTGCGCGACCCCACTCGATACGCCGGCGGGGCTGACGAGGCCGTCCGTGCCGAGGAGGCGAAACGAGCGCATCATGCCGACGATCGTGCCGAGCAGCCCTAATAGCGGAGCTGCGGTCACGATCGTTTCGAGCAGCCATAGTCCTCGGATCATGTCGCGTTCGATGACGGCAGCAGCGACTTCGATGCGGGCCTCGATGTGCCACAGCGGCGCGCGCGCGTCTTGCAGAGCGCGAGCGACACGTTCGAAGGCGTGCGCGGGCGGCAATACCCGGGCGAGTTCGAGCGGTGCCGCCGCCCCGGCCTTCAGCGCTTCTTTCGCGTGAGCGGAAAGCCGTGCAAAACGCCAGAAGACGTAGGTGCGATCGAGCGTAATCGCCAGTGCGGCGATGGCCAGTACCGACAACGGATAGACGGCCCAGCCCCCGAGCTGGATCGCATCGATGAAACCCGTCCATGCGTTCATATGTGCACTCCTATCGTTGCCAATCGCTCGTCAAAAGTGTTTCGTGATGCCGGCGTAGATCGCGCGCTGCGGCCCGTATTGAGGCGCACCTACGCCGATGCCCGAGCCGTCGCGCAATTCATAGACTCTGCCGAATGCATTGAGGAGCAGGAGACGCGTGTCGAACTTGCCGAGCCACGGCGCGTTCAAATGCTCGATGACGCCGAGATTGACTTGCGTATACCAAGGCAGTCGATCGGTGTTGGCGAATCCGCTACGCAGGCCGCTGCCAACTGTCGCGTCGGCCGTCAGCGTGGTTCTCCCGATCGCATACGAGCCACCGAACGAAGCGGTGACGCGTTGATCGTGATCGAGGTAGACCCAATGATTGGCGATGTAGGCGAGCTCGGCAGGGGTGAAGTTGAATTGCGCCGATTCGATGTCTTTACCTTGTGCGTGGCTATATGCGACGTTCAGGTAGGCCGATGCGTTCTCGTGCGTGTAGCTCGCCGTCAGTTCGAGCCCATAGGTACGTCCCATCGCATAGTTGAACGGCGTGAAGATCAATGCAGTCCCGAACTGCCCTTCGTCGAGCAGATCCGACGAACGCTTGTAGTAGGCATCGAGGCCGAGCGCCAATTCAGATGTGATGCGCTGCGTGATGCCGGCATCGAAGTAATCGCTGCGCTCCGGTTTGACCGGATCGTTCTGCGGCGAGGGGGCTTGATTCGTCGTGCCGTTGAAGATGCCGATCGCCGAACTGGAAACGAGCTCGAACGGCGGGGGCGTGAAATAGCGCGCGTAACCCGCGTGTATCGTCGTCGCGTTGGTCGGCTGATAGACGATGCCGAGACGCGGGCTTACCTGTCCGGCTTGTACATACTCGTCCATGCGGTCGAGCCGCAGGCCGTAGTTCACCGTGACCTTGCTTGCGATCTTCCACTCGTCCTGTGCGTACAGGCTGTATAGGTAGCCCGTTTTGCCGCTCGAATCGTTGATCGTGAAAGGCACGTCGGAGATCTGATTGCCGTTGGCGTCGGTAGGGAGCACGGCCACGCTGTTGTCGAATACGGCGTGTTCTTCCTGCAGCAGGATGCCCGCGCGTAACGTGTGCGTGTCGGTCAAACGATACGTCGTATCGACTTGGATGCCGTTGGCTTGATTGCTGTGAAAATCGCTCGATGCTACGCCGTTGAAAATCAAATCGCCCGTCGGATCGGGATTGAATTGAGTCCGCGAGTATCGCGAGAACAACGCAACCTGATAGTCGAGCGCTGCGCCGTTCGTTCCTTGCAGCGCGATCGCGGCGAAGTTCGTGAGTTCGGATTGGGTCTCGTTCAGATTCGCCGAATCGAACGACGAACTGCCGTTGAGCGTGAACACGCCAGGTAGGCCCGGTGTATTCGGAATTTGGAACTGATTGCTGGTGGTGCCGAACATCAAGGCCACCCGCGTGAGCGGATCGACGAGGTACGACAGATAGCCGAATTCGTTGCCCTGCCGCGTGTGATCGTGCAGCGGACTGCCGTCCGAGGTGGGCGCTTCGATACCGAGATTGTTTTCGCCGAGCGTGCCGGTGAAGTAATAGCTGAACGGGCCGTTCGACCCGTATACGTCGGCGCTCGTTTGGAACGTTTGATGGGTACCGCCAAAGACGTCGATCGCGCCGCCGCTGTCGGTGTCGTTCGCGGTGTCGCCCGATTTGGTGCGAATGTCGACGATGCCTGCCGTGCGGTAGCCGTATTGCGCCGGTAGCGCACCGGTCACCAGGCTGACTTGGTCGACGATGCGCGTATCGAACGACTGACCGAACCCGCTGATCGGCTCGGGAATGATGATGCCGTCGAGCCGGTACTGCAAATTCGCATGCTCGCCTCGCACGTGCAATTGTCCGTATGAATCGTCCGCCACGCCGGGGGCTTGCAGCAACACCTGATTGAGCGGCGTGTCGGCGCCTTGCGGCAGCGAGTCGATGTCGGCTTGCGAGATGCGATACACGCTGCTGCCGACCTCGGGCGACAAGCCGTTGCGCGCTTGGTCGAGCCGTCGTGCTTGCACGGTGACGTCGAGCGTTTCGTCCTTTTCCTTTGCCGAGTCAGCCGAAGTGGCCGCCGCGCTGGCGGCTTGCGCGCTGGCCGCGGTCGTTCGAGCGGTACCGATTGGATCGGCGGCATACGCGAATAAGGGCGCGGCTAACAATGGCATAACGAACAACGGCATCGCAAACAATGCTTTGGCGGAGAAGACCAGACGGTTCATTTTTCGATGTAGTCCATGAAGCGCTGCAATGCGCGCGAACTGGGCCGGCCGGAGCGAACGGCGGTTCGAACTGGCGCGAGCGGTGGCGATGGCGTGAATCGATACGATATAACGTATCATTCGCGAAACCCGAAACATCCCCGGATCGGGCGGCGGCAGGCCGAATGCAATGATATAACATATCATTGCAGCATGACAAGCCTGCGCGAACTCAGGGTGCCGGTCTTGAGTTTCAGCGCCTGGCAGGCTACATTCAGCACCCACCTTTGCCCCGGAGCCGCTACGGCACCGGGCAATCCAATCTCCACCATCTTCAAGCACGTAGAGGGCGCGCGATGTCGTTCCTGGCAGGGGGCAGCAGCGAACCAATCGGCCACGAAGCGCGAGGCATCGCGTGGACGGCGGCCATCGCTGCCGGACTCGGCGCATTGTTCGTTCTCCTAAGTTTTCTGTGGGCACTGCCGCTCGACGTGCGCTGGTATGCGCCGCTCGCTTGCGCTTGGCTCGATCTTTTCGTCGTCGCGAACGGGGCACGCCTGTCGGCGCAAGGTCGGGCGGTCCGCGTGCGAACCGCGAGCTGGCGGCTATTCGTCCGCACCGCTTGGCGGGCTGCGCGTCGTCAGCATGGGTCGACGGCATTCTGCGTCGCCCTGCGCTCGATTTCCTGGCAGCCATGGGGCGCTTTGCTATGCGCGTGCGTTGCGATCGCATCGACTGCCGCCGCCTGGTTGCCGCTACCGCCCGCGACGTTGATACGCGCACTCGTGTCCCCCGCACTGCCTACCGCCAACAGCGCCGTCTTGCTGGTTCTCGCCTTCGTCACGCTCATCGCGGAGCGCACTTGTCATGCGCAGGCCGAACGCTCGCCCGTGTTCGTCTCGTTGACGCGGATGTTCCGCGTGGTCTTGATCGTGACGCTCGCGGCCGCCGCTTCGAGCGTGTGGCTCGCTTATGCGGGTACGGCGCCTGATTGGCCGCTTCGCGTGGCAGCGGCACTGAGCGCCGCCATCGCACTGGAGCTGGCCTTGCGCGCGGCGGTGCTCGTCTTCGTTCCGCCAGCGAGCCGCGCGAGCATGACGCGTGTGCCGGCCAGCGCGATTGCCAGCATCGTTCGGTGGCAACCTTCGCCTCTCGCCGCGTTCGGTACAGCCTTGCGTCATCAGTACGGCATCGATTTGCGGCAGAACTGGGTCTTGCGTAGTGTCGTGCGCTTGCTGCCCGCCGCGATCGTTTCGATCGTTCTCTGCGGATGGTTGCTGACGGCGGTGGTGTTTCTATCGCCCGATCAGCGCGCGGTGTACGAACGGTTCGGCGAACCTGCGGCGCTCTGGCAGCCCGGCGCACACGTGGGGCTGCCCTGGCCGTTCGGTAAGGTGCGACTCGTCGACAACGGCGCCGTGCATCAACTGATCGTGTCGGGCGGTGCGGACAACAGCAGCGTCGCGTCGCCTTCCGTTCGTGCCGACGATCCCGCGCCCGAGGCATTGAATCGGCTTTGGGATGTCACGCATCCGTGGGAGACGACGCAAGTCATTGCTGGCGCGAGCGGCGATCAGCAGAATTTTCAGATCGTCAGCGCCGACGTGCGGCTCGATTATCGCGTTGGCGCCTCCGATGCCGATGCGCGCGCGGCGCTCTATCGCGCGAGCGATGCGGAAAGCTTGGTGCGCTCGATCGCCAATCGCGAAGTCGTGCACTATCTCGCGTCGCATACGCTCGCGTCGCTGCTCGAGACGCGGCAGACGGCGATCGCCGACGTCGTGCGCGCGAACGTGCAACGGCAGCTCGATCGGCTCGGGGCCGGCATCGATGTGGTGGCTGTCGTGATCGAAAGCATTCATCCGCCGGCAGGCGCGGCCGCCGCCTATCACGGCGTTCAAGCCGCGCAGGTGCGTGCGCAGGCGAGCGTCGCGCAAGCGCGCGCCTACGAGGCGACGGAGCTCGGCGATGCGCAGGAGCGCGCCGAGAACGACGTCGCGCAAGCGCAGGGCGATGCGGCCGAGACGCTCGCTCGCGCACGCGCGCAGCAAACCGATTTCGATGCCGAAGTCGGCGCCGCGCAACTCGGTGGGCCGGCCTTTACGTTCGAGTATTACTTGCACAAGTTGCTGGGCGGCCTTCCCGATGCGCACCTGACGATCATCGACGACAGGCTCGCGCAAGGCAATCGCGCAACGCTCGATCTTCGCGCCTATCCGGCCGGCGATGTCGCCGGCATCGCGCGTCCCAATCATTGAGTTTCGATGAGCACGCCACGGCCTCCAGCGCCGCGCGCTCGTCGATTCGTTTCGAGGTGACACGGTGAGTCTTTTTCATTCGCATGCGCATGGTCACGACCACGATCACGGTGGGCACGATCACGACGGCGAGGGGCATTCGCATGACGACGGCGATGGCGACGGCCGGCAGCCGCGTCGCCGCTTTGCCTTGCGCCTATCGTTAGCAGTCCTATGCGTCTTGGTCGCTGCCGCCGTAGCCAGCCTCGTGCAGGTGCGCTCGGGCGAGGCGATGGTGGTGACGCGGTTCGGCCAGCCCGTGCGCGTGCTGCTCGAACCGGGCCTCGCTTGGCGTCTGCCGGCGCCGATCGAAGCGGCGATGCCCGTCGATCTGCGTTTGCATACGACTTCGAGCGGGTTGCAGGACGTCGGCACGCGCGACGGTTCGCGCATCATCGTGCAGGCCTACGTGGCATGGCGCGTAGGCGGCGATCCGAGTGATGTCGGCCGTTTCGTGCGCGCCGTGCGCAACGAGCCCGACGAGGCGGCCAGACAGATTCGCTCGCTGCTCGGCTCCGCGCTGCAGACCACGTCGGCGGGTTTCGACCTGGCCTCGCTCGTCAACACCGATCCGGGGCAAGTGCGGATTTCGGCGTTCGAAGAAAGCCTGCGCCGCCAAATCGACGCGCAATTGCATGCGGCCTACGGCGTTCACGTCGTGCAGGTCGGTCTGGAGCGATTGACGTTGCCGGCGGTGACGTTGGCCGCAACGGTGCAGCGCATGAGCGCGGAACGCGAAACGGTGGCCGCGCAGCGTATGGCCGACGGCAAGCGCGAGGCGGCGCAGATTCGCTCCGACGCCGATCGGGAGGCGCGCGAGGCCGTGGCCGATGCGACCGTCAAGGCGGCCGACATCGAAGCGCAATCGCGCAAGGATGCCGCCTCGATTTACGGTAAGGCCTATGCGGCCGATCCGCGCCTTTATACGATACTGCGCTCGCTCGACACGCTCGATTCGGTCGTCAATTCCAATACGAACCTGATCGTGCGCACCGATGCCGCACCGTTCAGCGCGTTGGTACATGGCCCCGTCGGGCTCGATTCGGCCGTGCCCGCCGCGGCGGCCGCCGCTTCGCCGCTCAAACGAGGCAAGCGCGCGCCATGAACCGGGATGCCTCTTCCTCACTCGGGCCGGGCGGCCAGGCCGTGCGTTTGTCGTTCTGGTTCGTCGTGGCGATTGCGCTATTGGCAGCGTGTGCATGGGCGTTTTCCAATGTGCGGCGCATTCCGGCGGACGGTAGCGCGGTCGTGACGCGCTTCGGCGCATTCGTGCGCAAGCAGGATGCCGGGTTGTTGATCGCATGGCCGCGGCCGTTCGAAACCGTCGTCATGGTGCCGGGCAGCGCGCACGTGCTGAGCTTGCCGATACGCTCGCTGCAGCGCGACCCGCGCGCGAGCGGGGCGGACCCCTCGGCATCGAGCATGAAATCCGATGGACAAGGCGGGGCCATGCAGCCGTTCGATGAGGAGTCCTCATTAAATGGGGAACAGGCCGAAGCACTGCTGCCCGACGCATTGGCGGGATCGGGCTATATGCTCACGGGCGATAACGGTGTCGTTCAGTTGAACGCGACGCTCTATTACCGCGTCGTCGATCCTTTCGCTTATGTGTTGCAGAAGGATCGGCTCGATTCGGCGCTGCAGCGGATCGTGTGCGCGGCGGCGGTGCAAGTGGCGGCCAAGCGCGATCTCGACTCGATCTTGGTGGCACGGCCCGAGCAGCGCGTATCGGAGCAGAGGATGGCGCTCGAGCGCGATCAATTGCGCATGGACATCGCGCGCGAGATCGAGCGACATTTGACGGCGCTCGAGCGCGTCCACGCGGGCCTGGGCGTCGACGTCGTGCGGGTCGATTTGCAGGCCTCGTTTCCGGCGGCGGCGGTCGGCGCATTTACTGCCGTTCTGACGTCGCTGCAACAGGCCGAACGCAACGTGGCCGAAGCGAGGACGTTCGGCGAGCAGCGGCGGCAAGACGGCCAGCAGCGCGCCGATCGCATACTCGCGGATGCGCAAGCGAACGCGGCCGAGCGTGTCGCGCAGGCGCACTCCAGCACTGCGCTGATCGAGCAGTTGGAAGGCGCGGCGCAAAGCGATCCTGGGCTCGTCGCGCGCCTATATCGCGACCGTATGCGGCAGATTCTGTCGAAGGTGCACGTGACGACGGTCGATCCGCACGATACGTCGAACTTGATCTTGCCGGGGAACACCAGATGAGCGCGAGCATCGACCGAGCCGGCTTGCATGAGATCGAGCCGATACACACGCACACCGCGGCAATCGCGTTGTCGGAAGCGGAGCAGCGGACGGCGACGAGACAGATCGCGTTGGCGCTGGCCGCGGCCGGGTTGCTCGTGTTGTCGATGGCATGGCGCTATTGGGCCAAAGCGGGCGAGCCCCTTTCGCAGGTCTTGGCCGGCCTAGCTTCGTTGCTCGTGGCCGGCCCTGTCTTCACGGGTGCCTGGCACAGTCTGCGCAAACCGAGTCTGCATGGTGTGACGGATCGGTTGATCGCATTGGCGATGCTCGCGGCCTGGGCTACCGGCGATATGGTGACGGCAGCGTTGCTGCCGGTCGTCATGACGCTCGGGCATGCGCTCGAGGAGCGCAGCGTGTTGGGCTCGCAAGAAGCGATCCGCGCGCTCGGAAGACTGACGCAGTCGAAGGTGCGCCGCGTGAATGCCGCGGGCCACGTCGAAGACGTCGCATTCGATAGTCTCGCTCCGGGCGACGTCGTCGAAGTCGTGCCCGGTGCGCGGATTCCGGCCGACGGCATCGTGCGCTTGGGCCACTCGAGCGTCGACAACGGCCCCATTACGGGCGAATCGATTCCGGTCGAGGTCGAGCTGGGCACGCCCGTGTTCGGTGGCTCGATGAACATCGACGGGCCGCTGCGCATCGAAGTGACGCAAGTGGGCAAGCAATCGACGCTCGGCAAGATCATCGAACTCATGCAGCGCGCGGAACGCGCGAAGCCGCCGGTGACGCAGATGCTCGAGCGCTATATGGGCGGCTATCTCGCGCTCGTGCTACTGATCGCTGCGATCGTATGGTTCACGTCGTCGAACGCGACGGCGATGCTGGCCGTCATCGTTGCGGCGTGTCCGTGCGCCCTCGTGCTTGCCGCGCCCGCGACTGCGATCGCCGGCATCGCAGTGGGCGCGCGGCACGGCATTTTATTTAGGAGTGCTGTCTTTCTCGATAAGCTTGCCGAGATCGACTCCGTCGTACTCGACAAGACGGGCACGCTCACCTACGGCGAACTGCGTGTGGTCGACGTCGCGCTTCAATCCGGATTCGCGTTGTCCGACGCGATCGATCTCGCGGCGCGACTCGGCGAGGGCAGCGCCCATCCCGTGAGCCGAGCCCTCGTGCGCTATGCCGCCGAGACCGACCCGCGTCAGGCGGACAAACCCCCGTTCGACGACATGCACGAGCTGCGCGGCTTGGGCGTGATTGCGCAAACGTCGGGCGGCGTGGCCGTGCTGGGGCGCCATGCGCTGCTCGCCGATCACGTCGCGGCGTTGCCGCCGGCGCCGGCGCGCATCGACGGCCCTTGCGTCGGGCTCGCGTTGAACGGGCAATTAATGGCGTGGTTCGCGTTTGCCGATGTGCTGCGGCCCGAGGCGCACGACGCGTTGAACGATTTGCGCGAACTCGGGCTACACCGTTATGCGCTGCTGACCGGCGACCGCGCGCCCGTGGCGCACGCATTGGCCTCGCGCATCGGCATTGAAACGGTGATGGCCGAAGCATTGCCGCATGAGAAGCTCGAATTCGTCATCGGGGAAATGAAGGCTGGGCGGCATCCGCTCGTCGTCGGTGATGGCCTGAACGACTTGCTCGCGATCAAGGCAGGCACGACTAGCATCGCAATGGGGGAGCGCGGTATCGACGTTGCCGTCGCGTCCGCCGACATCGTGCTGCTAGGCGACGACCTGCGCCGCATGGCAACCTGCATTCGGCTCGGGCGGCAATGCCGCAGGACGGCAACGGTCAATGCGGCGATCGGTCTCGGATGGACCGTCGGCGTCATTGCATTGGCGGCACTGGGCCTCATGGGGGCCGTGACCGTCGCGCTGTTGCACAATCTCGGCACCTTTATCGTCATTGCCAACGCCGGGCGCTTGCTGCGCATCGACGAGCGTACTCAAGCAGCCCGCAACGGCTGACGCGCGAGACGTTGCGGCTGCGGGTCGTGCAGCAGGCTCGCGCGATAGCGGCCGGGACTCGTGCCGAAGCGAACGCGGAAGTGGTGACGCAGCGTATCGGCCGAGCCGAAGCCACATGCGGTGGCGACGTCCTCGATCGGCATGGCGGTGTCTTCGAGCAACTGGCGCGCTTGCGTGATTCGCTCTTGCAGTACCCATTCTCCGGGGCTGACACCCGTTGCGCGTTCGAAGTGCCGAATGAACGTACGCCGGCTCATGCCGGTTTTGTCCGCCAATGTATCGATCGTCATGTCCTCGTCCAAGTGCATGCGCGCCCACGCTAGGACATCGGCGAGCGGATCGCCCTCGTCGCGCACGGGAACCGAGATGAATTGCGCTTGCCCACCCTCGCGATGTGCGGGAATGACGAGGCGGCGCGCCACTTCGTTGGCGACGGCCGCGCCATAGTCGCGCCGCACGATATGCACACATAAATCGAGCCCGGCCGCGCGGCCGGCGGAACTCAGGATGTCGCCGTCGTCGACATAGAGCACGCGCGGATCGACCAGCAGATTCGGATAGCGGCGCGCGAGCGCATCGGCCTGCGCCCAGTGCACGGCCGCGCGCCGGCCGTCGAGCAGGCCCGCGGCGGCCAGCACGAAGACGCCCGAGCAAATCGAAGCGATGCGCACCCCCCGCGCATGAGCATGGCGCAGCGTCTCGAGCAGCGGCTCGGGCGGGACAGCATCGATATCGTGCCAACCGGGCACGATGATCGTGCTCGCCTCTTCGAGGCAAGCGAGCCCCGCATCGGTCAGCAACTTGACGCCGAACCCCAAGAGCAGCGGGTGCTTCGGCTGGTCGGCGCAAACCACGACGCGGTACCAATTCGCGCCCATATTCCGCAGCCCGAACACTTCGACAGCGATGCCGAATTCGAACGCATTGACACCGTCGTAGGCGAGCACGCCCACGACAGGGCTCGCGACACGCGAGGGAGCGACGGTGAGAGATGATCTAGGTGGCATAAATTTCCCGATACATGTCATACGTGCCGCTGGTCAAACGCCCCGAAGCGTTGCATAGTGGGTACGTTCTCCGTACGCCGGCGCCCAATTCTTTTCGGGGTGCTTTGGAACTCACTGTTTATGCTGTCGCGCGCTGTCGAGTCGCACACGAATTATTTCGTTGCCGCCTTGGCAGTATAAATGTGTCTGCAAAAAATCGGTTTACTTGCCACGAAAAGTTCACGCTGGACGGATGTGCGGAATAATGAATTTTTTCGCGTATCGCATGATTAATTTTCATCATTGAGTGCGATTGCGGTAGACGGGGCGTTCTGTTCGTGTTGATCGGTATGCGGATTAAACCTTTTTATCGAACGTTGATCTAGAATGCATTGCGCTGAAATTCATGGAGAGGCGAGCGAGCGCGATGCGTTCGTCGTCGAGGCCGCGCTTTCCCGGCAGGCCGATCGGGTCTGATGCCGTTATCCGCCGAACCCGCATTGCTTTTCGCCGTTCTTAAGTTTCCCCGTAAATACCGGGGAGGGACTGCTTTTCTCTGTTCATTTATGGTGCTGCGAAGCTCATTCGAAGTGAATTGTCGTATAAATCGATTTCGATGCCTGCTAAAAATGGTGGGTGCTTCCGCATGGTGAATATTTCTCCGTTGGGTTGAGTGTTGGTTGTGTCATTGATCGTCTGAGAATCTTCATTTTGATCGATTGAGTAACTCTTAAAAGGAAGGAATGCTATGAAATTCGAACGAATCTCCGCTGACTCGCACATCGATCTGCATTGGCTGCCGGCCGACTTATTCACGAAGAATGCCACGCCGGCCATGAAGGAGCGGATGCCATTCGTCGTCGAAGCGGAAGATCCGTATTGGACGAACCCGAAAGGCACGTGGCTCGGTTATGTTTCCGGCTTCGGCCCGTACGGCCAGAAGTACGTGGCCGGCAGCAATGCCAAGATCGACATCATGGCTGCCACGGGTCTCTATTCGGATGCCGCCAAAGGCCGGCGTCGTGTCAGCGATCCGGTGCTGCGCCAAGAAGACATGGCACGCGATCGGATTGACGCGGAGGTCATCTACGGTCTCGCCGGCGAAACGCTGCTGCGCATGGAAGACCCGGAGGCGGCCGTCGAAATGTGTCGCATCTATAACGACTGGCTCGTTCAATTCTGCAAAGGTTCGAGCGGACGGCTCTATGGTCTCGCGGCCTTGCACGATTCGGATGTCGAGGCCGCCTCGAAGGAAGCGCAACGCATCGCCGAGTATCGCGGCGCGGGCATCGTCGGCGTCAATCTGGCGGTGAATCGCGACACGCGTCCGCTTTGGCATCCTAGCTGGGAACCGCTGTGGCGCACGCTGGCCAACGTGCGTTTGCCGCTGCATATCCACTGCTTCCGTTCGCTGCCGTTGACGCTCGAGGAAATCGACGTCGACGGCAAGCCCAAACGCGCAGCGTTCTTTACGAGCGTATCGGGCTTTCAGATGAGCCTCGTGCATCCGCTCGCGGCGCTGATCGGCGCGGGTGTGCTCGAACGCTATCCCACGCTGCAAGTCGTGCTCGGCGAAAGCGGTTTGAGCTGGCTGCCCTATGTGCTGCAACGCATGGATCACGAATACACGGGGCGCTTCAACGATCTCGATCTAACGATGCTGCCGAGCGAGTACTGGCGCCGCCAGTGCAAAGCCGTGTTCCAAACGGATGAACTGGGCATGAAGCTGATCGACGACCTGGGTGCCGAGACGATCCTCTGGGGCAACGACTATCCGCACTCGGACGGCACCTGGCCCGAATCCGAGAAGGTGTTCGCCGAGCAGTTCAAGTCCTTGCCGGCGGACGTAATGCGCAAGATCACCTGTGAAAACGCCGGCCGCTTATACGGAATCCTGAAGGACTGAGCGGTATGACCGAGGGCACGCTGAGAGAGCATCATGATAAAAATCTACGATTGCACTTTGAGAGAAGGGGCCCAGGCATCAGGGGTCACCTTTTCCGTACGCGATAAGCTTCGCATCGCCGAGCTGTTGGACGACATCGGCTTCACGTATACCGAGGGCGGATGGCCGGGCGCGAATGCCAAAGACACGCGCTTCTTCGAAGAGCTGAAGAGTCTCTCGCTCAAGCGTATCAAGGTCGTGGCATTCGGGCGCACGAAGCGTTCCTCCGTCAAGGCGGAGGACGACGCCAGCCTCGGAGCGCTCGTGAAGACGGGCATCGCGCACGGCCATATCTTCGGCAAGGGCTGGGACCTCCACCTGAGCGAGGTGCTCGGCATCTCGCCCGAGGAAAACCGTGAGTCGGTATTCGATTCGATCCGCTTCCTGAAGCAGCACATGGAAGAAGTGAGCTTCGGATTCGAGCATTTCTTCGACGCCTATAAGGAGAACCCGCAAGGCGCGATGAAGCTGATCGAAGCCGCCGTGCAAGCCGGCGTCGATTGGATCGATTTGGCCGATACGAACGGCGGCTGTTTCCCGCATGAAGTCGCGCAGATCGTATCGACCGTGACGGGATCGTTCGGCATCGAGTTCGCCGTGCATTGCCATAACGATACGGGTTGCGGCGTTGCCAACACGATCGCAGCCGTGCAAAACGGGGTGAAGATCGTCGAAGGCACGGTCAACGGTTATTCGGAGCGATGCGGAATGGCCGATCTGTGCACGGTGATCCCCAATCTGCAGCTCAAGCTCGGCTATCCGATTCTCGAGCCGAGCAAGCTCAGGCAGCTCACGAAGTTGTCGCAAGAAGTAGCCGAACTGCTGCAGACGGCGCCGCCGACATTCCATCCGTACGTCGGATCGCTTGCGTTCACGCATAAAGGCGGCGTGCACGTGGACGGCTTCCTCAAGCATCGGCGCACCTACGAGCACATCGACCCCGATCTCGTGGGCAATCGCAGCGACATCATCGTGTCCGAGGTGGCGGGCAAGAGCAACCTGAAGAGCTTTTTGCGCAAGCATCGGCTCGATCATCTGTTCGGCGATCACGAGGTCGAAGGATTGGTCGGGCTCGTGAAGGCGCTCGAGCACAACGGCTTCGAATTCAACTCTTCCGAAGAGTCGCTCGTGTTGATGTTGCTTCGGCATTGCGGGAAGTCGAGCCGTCGGATTCAGGTCAATCGTCTCTCGGTCAACTTGGCCGATCGCGCCGTGCTTGACGATGGCGAAGTGTCGGCCGGCGCGAGCACGACCGCCGGACTCATCGCACTGACGGGCTGGGGCATCCCGCTCGACGTCAGCAGCATCGAACTCGACGGCAACTTCAGCTTCTTCACGCGCCACAGCGACACGCTCGATCAGCGCATGCACTTCGCGCTCACGGGGCAGCAGGCTTCGCTCAGTCAACTCGTCGAAGGGTTCGTCACGCGATGCATCGAGTTCTTCCCGGAGTTGGCCGGCACGCAGCTCGTCGATTTCAAGGTGCGCGCGATCAACGACAAGCCGCAGCGCGTTCGCGTCGTGCTCGAGTTCAGCGATGGGTTGCGCACGTGGAAGATGGGTGCGGTCAATTCGAGCATCACGAATGCGACGTTGAACGCGACGATCGAGGCGCTCGAATACCGCTTGTGCCTCGACGATCTCGAAACGTTCGTACCGAGAACGAGCGATAGCCCGCGATCGGAACTCGTGAACAACGGGAGGTAGCATGTGCGGCATTTCGGGCTGGATCGATTGGAATCGCAATCTGAAAGAGCACGTGCCGACGTTGCGCGAGATGACGGCTTCACTCGTGCACCGGGGCCCCGATGCGTCGGGCGAATGGGTGTCGGCCACCGCCGCGCTCGGGCATCGACGTCTGTCGATCATCGACCCCGAGAACGGCGCGCAGCCGATGGTGCGGCAAGTGCGCCAACGCACGTACGTCATCGTCTACAACGGCGAGCTCTATAACGTGCCCGAGTTGCGCCGGGCGCTCGAGGCCCGCGGCTGCCGGTTCGACACGCGCTGCGATACGGAAGTGCTGCTGCAGGCCTATATCGAATGGGGGCCGGCCTGTCTCGATCGGCTGAACGGGATCTTTGCTTTCGCAGTGTGGGAAGAGTCGGAAAAGCGGCTCTTTCTCGCGCGCGATCGGATCGGCGTGAAGCCGCTCTTTTTCGCGCGAATCGGCAGCGCGTTTCTGTTCGGCTCGGAGATGAAGGCGCTGCTGGTAAACCCGCTCGTATCACGCGAGGTTGAACTCGAAGCGTTTCATGAGCTGTTGTTCCTAGGCCCGGCGCGTACGCCCGGTTCCGGCGTGTTTCGCCAGATCGAGGAACTCAAGGCGGGGTGGTGCATGTCGCTCGGTACGGGCGGCCTCGAAAAGTGGCCGTACTGGAAGCTCGAGAGCCGTCCGCATGAGCACGACTTCGCACACACCGTCGAGCGCGTGCGCGAGCTCGTCATCGATTCCGTGACCAATCAGTTGGTTTCGGACGTGCCGATCGGGACGATGGTGTCGGGCGGGCTCGATTCGAGTTCGATCACGGCGATCTCCGCCGGCGTTTTCAAGGATGCCGGCAAGGGTCCGCTCGATACCTATTCGATCGATTTCGTCGACAACAGCACGCACTTCAAGGCCACCGACTACGTGCCCGACGAGGATGCACCGTGGGTCGAGAAGGTGACGGGGCACCTCGGCACGCATCATCATCGCGTGATGCTCGATACGGGCGAGCTCATCTCCCAGCTCGGAGATGCCATGCGATCGCGCGATTTGCCGGGCATGTGGGAGGTCGACGCTTCGCTGCAACTCTTTTGCAGGGAGATTCGGAAGCGTTCGACGGTCGTTCTGTCCGGCGAGACGGCCGACGAGATCTTCGGCGGTTATCGGTGGTTTCACCAGGCGCGCGATTACGACGTCGAGCGTTTTCCGTGGGTGCGCATGATCGACGGGCGCGCGCGGCTGCTCGCACCCGAGCTCAAGCGCACGCTCGATGCCGAAGCGCTCGTCGCGCGGCATTACCGGCAGGTCGTCGACGAATGTCCGAAGCTCGCAGGCGAGGATGTGGGCGAGGCGCGCCGGCGCGCGATGTTCTACATCAATTTCACGCGCTGGCTGCCGATGATGCTCGACCGGAAGGATCGCGCGAGTATGGCCGAAGGCCTCGAGGTGCGCGTGCCGTTCTGCGATCACCGCATCGTCGAATATCTATGGAATGTGCCGTGGACGATGAAGAACGCCGGCGATCGCGAGAAGGGGCTGTTGCGCCATGCGATGGAGGGCATCTTGCCGCACGATGTGATTTGGCGGCCGAAGAGTCCGTTCCCGACCACGCATAACCCGCAATATCTGCACGACGTGCGCGCCCTGCTCGTCGATCGGCTGAAGGAGTCGGACTCGCCGCTGCGCCGCCTGCTCGACATGAGCGAGATGGACCGTGTGCTGGCGGCGTCAGAGGATGACGCACGCAATCGCCACTGGTTCGGCATGTATGCGAAGGACGCACAGTTCTTGGCCTATCTCTATCAGATCGACCTCTGGATGACGGAGTACGGCGTGTCGCTTGTTTGATGTCTCGTTTGGCGTCCAGCTCGACGCCGCCGGCGGCCACGTGTCGCTTTCCGATGTCTTTTCGAACGTTCGCACGATCGAGCGCGCAGGCGCGCGCTCGATCGCGGCATCAATAGGAGCAGACAAGGTGCTTATCAGAGATGAAATTCTGGGCGACGAAGGCGGCCTGAAGGCCGTATCGATCGAGCCGATCTGGACGCTTTACGACCACTCGAAAGAAATCTTCGACGCGCTTCTCGAAGCGGACCCCGCGGTAAGCGGCGTTTATGACTTGCTCAAGACCGAATTGCCCGTGCAGCGTCAGTGGGCATTCGGCGATTACGGCCCCGTCTCGCGGCCCGATCGTCACGTGCGCGCGTTCTACCTCGATCTCGGCAAGCTCAAGAGCGTGTCGCGCGGGCGAGGTTTCGTGGCGATCAAAGGCACGGAGCCCGTGGCCGAGAATTTCGACAGCATCGTCAAGCGTATGGGCGAGATGTGGAACATCTTTAGCTGGACGATCGGCGGGCAATCGCGTCACGTTCTCGAAGATCTGACGCTGATGAATCAGCTCGAACGATTTCCGATCAGCGAAGGTAAGCCACCCGGCGTTCATCCGCTGTGGGACGCCGACGATGAGGCGCGTTGCGCGCTTGAATTGCAAACGGCCTACTATCGCCGCTTCGGCAGGCTGGCGCGCATTCCTACGCCGCTGTTCGTCTATCGTTGGCCGACCGAGGTGCGCGAGCGGGCGCTCTCGATGCTGCGCCCGATGCTGTCGCCGCGCACGGCGTTGCTCGTCGACTCGTTGATACGCGACGATCTCGGCGCTTACGTCTATTACTACCCGGCCTATCCGATGCGCGCGATGCACGTGCGCGGCGACGTGGGCCCCGATGTGTCGTACGACAAGCGACATGCGACGCTGCGCGAGCAATCGGATCCGGATACGGCGATTCAGCGCTGGATTCGCTTGACCGCCGAGTTCTTGGCGCTCGGTTGGATTCCGACCGATCCGGCGCACTTCGGCCGCGGCAATTGCCTCATGGCGCAAAACCTCGTGCTCGACGGCGGCATCGTCGACGTCAACAGCATTCGGCACGTCTCGACGATGCGTGCGGCGGGCGAGCTCGACTTCGCGGTCCGCCAAAGCGTGCGCGAGCTGACGCAGTCGATTTGCTGGTATCTCGTCGGCAGCGAAGCCGGCATTCCCTGGTTCCAGCGCATCTTCGTCGATGCGTTCGCACACGTGTGGGAAGGGCTCAAGCGCGAGCTCGCCGAACTCGAGGCGCCCAAGGAGATTCAGGCCGTTTTCGCCAGCACCGGCGGCACGTACGGATCGCTCGATCGGCTGTTCCGCAATTACTTCCAGCTCAGCGGTTATCGCCCGCAGGACGCGGAGGCTCGGGAGTATCGACAAACGACTGCGAAAGCGACTGAGAACCGCGCTTGAACGGGTAGGAGCCCCATCATGCTGATCGCCACACCGAAACAACCGAGTCAATTGGCCGATCTCGTCGCCGTGCTGCGGTGGCGAGGCGAACACGAGAGCGCTCGCCGCGCCTTCACGTACGTGAACGACGACAGCATGAGCGAGGCCGGCCAGCTCTCTTTCGGCGAACTCGACATGAGAGCGCGCGCAATCGGCGTGTTGCTGGCCGAGCGCGGCGCCGCGGGAAAGCCGGTACTGCTCGTCTTTCCGTCAGGCTTCGATTTCGTGCCGGCCTTTTGGGGATGTCTCTATGCCGGTGCAATCGCGGTGCCGCTCGCGATGCCCGAGCGCGGGCACGAGGGTGTGTTGCGACGCATCGAAGGTGTGACCGACGACGCGAAGCCGCATTGTTTGCTGACGACGGCCGACGCCGATGCGCTGCTCGCACAGGCATTCGCCGATTCGCCGGCATTGCGCGATCTGCCGCGCGTTGCGGTGGATCGCATCGACGATATGCCGGCGCTCGCCCAGCGTTGGCAGGCGCCCGCGCTGAACGCGGAGAGCTTGGCATGCTTGCAATACACGTCCGGTTCGACGGGGACCGCCAAAGGCGTCATGCTGTCGCACGGCAATTTTCTCGCCAACAGCAAGCGTGCCGCGCAGGGCACGCAGTTCACGAACGACAGCGTGCTCGTGACGTGGTCGCCCACGTCGCACGCCGCAGGTTTGATGTATGGGGTCTGCATTCCCGTTTGCGAAGGCTTTCATTGCGTGCATCTCGAGACGCGGTTGTTTCTCGAGCAGCCGGTTCGCTGGCTGCGTGCGATCTCGCATTTTCGTGCGACGCATTCCGGCGGTCCGAACTTCGCCTACGATCAATGCGCGCAGCGGATCAAGCCCGAGCAATGGCACGAGTTGCGGCTCGATAGCTGGAAACATGCGTATAGCTCGGGCGAGGCCGTGCGCGTTCGAACACTGCGGCGCTTCGCGCGCGCGGCGCAGGCGAGCGGCTTCAGCGCCGATGCGTTTCAAGCGAGCTACGGGATATCGGAAGTCACGATGCGTGTGGCCGAATCGCCGGCCGGCCGGTTTCCGTCGATGTACCGGTTCGATGTCAAGGCGTTGGGACAAAGCCGCGCCGTTGAAGTATCGGGCGAACGCACCGACGATGTCGGCACCGAGGTGTTGGGTTATGGCCCGCTCGAGCGGGCCGGCCGCAAGATCCGCGTCGTCGATCCCGAAACGATGCGTCCCGTCGAGGACGGGCGCGTTGGCGAGATATGGATTTCAGGCGCCGATGTCGCGCAGGGTTATTTGAATCGTCCCGAAGACAGTGAAGCGATTTTTCGGGCCACGCTCGACGACGATGCGCACTCTTACTTCAGATCCGGCGATCTTGGCGTCGTCTATCGGAACGAGCTGTTTCTGGTCGGGCGCCTCAAAGAGTTGATCATCATTCGCGGCGCCAATCATTTTCCGCAGGACATCGAACTCGATGTCGAGCAGGCCGCGAGCCAAGTCGGCATCCAACGCGCCGCTGCGTTTTCGCATCGGATCGTCGGCGAGGAGGTGTTGGTTCTCGCAGTCGAGGTCGATGCATTATCGTTTAGGAATCCTGATGATGTGGCGGCGACGATACGGGAAGTCGTTAGCCGCAAGCATGGCTTGCGCGTGTACGACATTCTGTTCGTTCCGTCCGATTCGCTGCCGCGCACAGGCACCGGCAAGCTTCAACGCAGGCTCTGTCACGAACGCTACGAATCGGGGGAGTTGGAAGTATTGGTTCGTACGAAGCGCGGCGCGCCGCGCTCGACGCAGCAAACGTCGCGCGCGCAATCGGACATACGAACGTATATCCGCCGCGCGCTCGCCGAGCGCGTCGATCTGTCTGAAGACGAAATCGGCGATCGGCCATTTGCCGAATATGGTCTCGATTCGCTGGGTCTAGTGAGCTTGGCCTCAGAGCTCGGCGAGTATCTCGCGCGGCCCGTGTCGCCGGCCGAGCTGTACGATCATCCGACGGTCGATGCGCTCGTGCGATATCTGACCGAAGGCGAGACCGGCAGCGGAGCGCAGCATCAAGCGAATCGCGCCGGCATACCCGGCGGCCCCATCGCGATCGTCGGCATGTATCTGCGATTCCCCGGCGGCGACGGGCTCGACGACTACTGGCGCTTGCTAACCGAGGGCATCGATGCCGTATCGGAAGTGCCGTCGTCACGCTGGGATGCGGAAGCCTTGTACGATCCCGAGCCTGGCGTACCGGGCAAAACCAATAGCCGTTGGGGCGGATTCATCGAAGGCGTCGATTTATTCGACCGCGAACTTTTCGGATTGTCGGAGCGCGCCGCACGCGACACCGATCCGCAGCATCGGCTGCTGCTCGAAGCGGCGTGGGCCACGTTCGAAGATGCAGGCATCGCACCCGAGTCGTTGGCCGGTACGGCTACGGGCGTCTTCGTCGGCATTTCGCAATCGGACTACGGCCGCATTACGCTCGCGAGAACGCACGATTCGAGCCCGTTCGTGGCGACAGGTACGAGCCCTGCCGTCGCGTCGGGACGGCTGTCGTACACGTTCGATCTGCACGGGCCGAGTGTGTCGGTCGATACGGCGTGCTCGTCTTCGCTGGTTGCAATCCATCAAGCCTGCCGAGCGATTCGCAATGGCGAATGCGATCTCGCGTTGGCAGCGGCCGTCAATCTGATCCTCACGCCGGAGCGGACGATTTCGCTGAGCCACGGGACCTTCTTCGCAGCCGACGGCAAATGCAAGCCGTTCGATGCGAGCGCGAACGGTTACGTGCGTGGAGAAGGCGTCGGTGCGCTGCTGTTGAAGCCCCTCGATCGTGCGATCGAAGACCAGGATCGAATCTATGCCGTGATCCGCGGTAGCGCGGTCAATCAGGACGGCAAGACCAACGGCTTGACCGCGCCCAACGGGCTGGCTCAACGCGAGGTCGTACGGGCGGCATTGCGCGATGCGGGGTTGCGGCCGCGCGACGTCGATTATGTCGAAGCGCACGGCACCGGCACGGCGCTCGGCGACCCGATCGAAGTCGAGGCGCTCGGCGCGGTCTTCTCGTCGGACGGTCCGCGCGAGGCGCCGGTTGCAATCGGCTCGGTCAAGTCGAACATTGGCCACTTGGAATCGGCGGCCGGCATGGCCGGCGTGGTCAAGGCCGCGTTGACGCTGCATCGGCGCACGCTCGTACCGACGCTGCACTTGAAGCAGCTCAACCCGCATATCCGCTTCGCCGAGTTGCCGATTATCGTCCAGCAGCGCACGGAGCCGTGGGATGCGGGGTTCCCGCGCGTCGCGGGCATCAGCTCGTTCGGCTACAGCGGAACGAATGCGCACGTGGTGCTCGAGGAGGCCCCCGTGCGCGACGATGGCGATGCGCCAGCGCACGACGATGCAGATGCGAATGGCGCCTTCGCGCGATCGCGGCAACTGCTGGTGCTGTCCGGCGCGAGCGAAGCGGCGGTCCGTGATCAAGCTCGACGATTCGGCAGCTACGTCGCGCAAACGAACGCTGAGCAGTGGGTCGATGCGTGCTATACCGCTGCCCTTACGCGCGCCCAGCTTCCGTACCGCGTGGCCGTTGCTGCCGCCTCCCCCGATGCGATGGCCGAGGCGTTGCGCGCATTCGCCGATACCGGTGCTGCATCCGGTGTGGTGTCGGGGCGCGTGCCGGCTGGCGCCACGCCGAAAATCGGGTTCTTGTTTACGGGGAGCGGTGCGCAATACATCGGAATGGGTCGCGAACTCTACGAGACCGAGCCGGTTTTCCGCAGCGTAATCGATCGTTGCTCGCGCCTGCTCGAAGGCGCGCTCGAATTCCCGCTCAAGGCGGTGATGCTTGGCGAAGTCGACGACAAATCGCTGATCGATCAACTCTCCTACTTGCAACCGGCGCTGTTCGCGTTCGAATACGCGATGACCGAGCTATGGCGCTCGTGGGGTATCGAACCCGATCTCGTCATCGGACACAGTCTTGGCGAATTGATCGCTGCATGTGTCGCGGGCATGTTCGATTTGGAAGACGGCCTGCGCTTGATCGCGACGCGCGGCCGTCTCATGCAGTCGGTGCCGCGTCAGGGTGAAATGCTTGCGATCGTTGCCGACGAGGAACGCGCGCAGCAAGCTGTGCGCGATTATCCCGACGAGTTGGCCGTCGCCGCCATCAATGGCCCGGAAAGTATCGTGATTTCGGGTACGAGCGAACGCATCGGTGAATTGCAGCACCGTCTTGCGGCGGAAGGTGTCAAATGTACGCGTTTGGCCGTGTCGGGCGCGCCCCACTCCGCGTTGATGGATCCGATCCTCGACGACTTCGAAGCGGTCGCTGCGCGCGTGACGTTCCGGCCACCGCGCCTTGCTGTGATCTCCAACGTGACAGGCACGATCGCTTCGGCAGACGAAGTGTGCTCGGCTGCCTATTGGCGCCGGCATATTCGGCAGACCGTTCGATTCGCGCAAGGCGTCGAAACGTTGGCCGCGAGCCAATGCAACATCGTTATCGAAGTCGGCCCACGTCCGACGCTGCTCGGCATGGCGCGTGAGATCGTCGGCGTGCCGCAAGGCGTGTGGCTGCCTTCGATTCACAAGTCGCGCGGCAATTGGGAGCAACTGCTCGAAAGCCTTGGCGCCGTATACGTGCACGGCGGCCCGGTCGATTGGCGCGCCGTCTACCGCGGCGGCGATCATCGGCGTATGGCGCTGCCGACCTATCCGTTTCAGCGGCGGCGGTATTGGGTCCACGATGACGGACATCGAGCGACCGGCTCGTCGCCACCGCAGGGCATGAATACGGGGCACCCATTGCTCGGGCACGCACTTGGCGTGCTTGGCGGATTCGAGCAGCGGCTTGCCGCGCTACCGTCGTTCATCGGCGATCACTTCGTGTTCGGCCGTGTCGTATTTCCGGGTGCCGCATTCGTCGAGTCGGCACTCGCGACCGCACGCACGCATTGGGGGGCGGGGCCCTACGAGTTGCGCGACATGAGCCTGATGGCCGCACTCGTCGTCGAAAACAGCGACGCGCGTCATTTGCATATCCACGCATTACCGGACGGCGACGATTTGCTGCAACTGCGCATCTTCAGCGGTGTGCGAGGGTCGGTCGATGCCGTCCCGGTCGAGCATGCACGTCTGGAGTTGCGACATGCCGGCGGCGCTGCACCGACCGTCGATTGGCGCGCATTGCGAGCGCGCTGCGAGCACACGGTCGTGCCGGCCGAGCAATACGCGATGGTGCACAAGCTGGGCTTGCAAATCGGGCCGGCGTTTCAAGGGCTTCGCGAAATCCTTAGGGGTACTGAAGAAGCCGTTGCCGAAATCGAGCTCGACGACGCGCGTAGCGGCGAACTCGGGCAGTACCTGATTCACCCCGCGATGCTCGATTGTGGCTTCCAATTGAGCGGCGTCGCTCAAGGCGAGATGCATACGTTGTCCGTGCCGGTCGGTTTCGAGCGTATTACGTTCTACGGCTCGCCGGCACGACGTGTGTTCTGTCACGCGCGGATCACGGATCAGCAAGGGCCGCAAATCAAGTCGGATGTGCAATTCTTCGATGCCGACGGGCGCGTGCTCGTGAAGATCGAGGGATACGCCAAGCGCGCAGTTCGCGCCGAGACGCTGATCGGCGCCTCGACGAATTGGGCGCGTTGGGTGTCGGTCCCTCAGTGGAAGCCGGTGGCAGCGGTCAGAGTGGCGCAACGAGCGGCATCGACGAGTGCGCGTCACTGGCTCATTCTTGCGAACAGCGTGCTTTCACAAGTACTGGCGCAGCGTTTGGCGAGTCATGGCGACCTCTGCACGATTGTGAGCCTCGGTGATCATTACGCGAATCTCAGTGAGGGCCGCTTCGTTTCAACCGGTAGCTGCGAACGCGAACTCGGGCAGATCGTGCGGCAGGCGGCACAGCGCCGGCCCGTGACCGATGTCGTGGACGGTTGGTCGATCGATGACGAGGGTGCATCGCAGAAGAACCCGGGCGGTACGTTCGCTTCGACAAGCCATAGGGCGCTGCATATCGTGCAGGGCTTGTTGAGTTACGTCAACGAGAGCGGTGCGAATGTTCGGCTGACGTTCGTGACGCGCGGTGCGCAGCGTGTCGAAGGCGCGTCGGATGCGCTACGGCTCGACCAGGCGCCGCTTTGGGGCTTCGGGCGCGTCGTGCGGCGCGAGCACCCCGAACTGGGAGCGAGGCTCGTCGATCTCGATTCGCAGGGTTCGCTGCAAGCTCAGGCAGCGTGGCTAGCGAGCGAACTCGTAGAAGCATCGACGATGAGCGACGATAAGCGCGCGGATGAGGTCGTCGTGCGCGCGGGTACTCGACATGAGCCGCAGCTTGCGCGATTGCAGTTGCCCTCGAAAGCATCTGACAATCGTATCCGCTCCGATGCGACTTACCTCGTCACGGGCGGATTGAGCGGCCTTGGCCTCATCGCCGCGCGCCGGCTCGTGGAGCGTGGGGCCCGCTCGCTCGTGCTCGTCGGCAGGCGCGGCGCGACCGAGGAATCCGAATCGGTGCTGCGTTGGATGGCGCAACAAGGTGCGCGCGTCATCGTCGAACGCGCTGACGTGGGTAAAACGCAAGACATCGCGCGCGTGCTGTCGGCGGCTCGCTTGTCGATGCCGGCGTTGCGCGGGGTCATTCACTGCGCGGGAGTGGTGGCCGATCGTTCGATCGAGCGTCAGACAAGCGATAGCTTCGACGAGGTGTTCGGCCCCAAGGTCGAGGGTGCGTGGCATCTGCATATCGAAACGCAGGCCGATCCGCTCGATTTTTTCGTGCTCTATTCGTCCAATTCGTCGGTTGTCGGTCTTGGCGGACAAGCGAACTATGCCGCCGCGAACGCGTTCCTCGACGCGCTTGCGCATCATCGCAAGGCGATGGGTTTGCCCGCGCTCGCGATCAATTGGGGGCCATGGGCCGACGTCGGCATGGCGGTTCGTTCGAACGTTGTGAAGGAGCGTTTGAGCATCGATCCCGCGCGCGGATTGGAGGTGCTCGACGGGCTCATCGATGCAGCAGGCGAACCGGCGCAGGCGGTCGTGCCGGCGACGACCGACGAACGCCCCGGAACGAAGGCCGCCGCGCCGGCTTGGAACCTGTTGAGCCGACTCTCGGGCTTGGCGCCGGACGTGCGCATCCAAGCGCTGCGCGATTTCATACGCGAATGCGTCGCCGCGGTATCGGGCCGTGCACTCGAGGACATTCCGTTCGATCAGCCTGTCGTCGATATCGGGCTCGACTCACTGATGACGGTCGAACTTCGGCTCAAGCTCGGGGCATCGCTGGGTGGGAAGCGTTTGTCGAATACATTCACGCTCAAGCATCCCACCGTGGCCGCGATGGCCGATGAATTGCTGCGAGAACTCGGCGATGCGCTGGCGAGCGCATCCTCGGGCGATACGTCTGCGGCATTTACCGCGGCGGCGAGCGACGCACGTGGCAGCAGGCAGGCGAACGAGACATCGTCCGCATCATCCGCATCGTCCGATACCGCGGCGATTGCGACGAACGTCGTGCTGTTGCCCGGCAACGCGTCGAAAGTACCGCTGACGATGGTCCACGGCATGGGCGGCTATGCGTGGTCTTATCTGCCGCTGCGCCAGTACACGGGAGATCGGCCGCTCGTGCTCGTGAACAAGGTGCAGGGCGGAGAGACGCTGGCCGAATATGTCGCGTTGCTCGTCGAGACATTGCGCAGCCAGCAACCGCACGGCCCTTACATTCTCGGCGGATGGTCGGCCGGCGGCCGCCTTGCATTCGAAGTCGCATCGCTGCTCGAGCGGCAAGGCGAACGGGTACTCGGCGTGCTGATGTTCGACGTCTATCGGCAAACCGGCGTGCGGCTCGCGAAGTTCGTCGAAGCGCGTCGCGTGATGGATGCCGATGCGCACGACCGCGCACTCGCGGGCATGCATGCCATCGAACGCCTCGTGACCATCTTCGGCACCGGCATACGGCTTGCCGACGCGCAGGATGTCGCGCATCTCGCGCAACTCGTCCTGCCTGACGTATCGGTGCCGGCGCACATTGTGAGCGCGGGCATGGCTCACACGGCACGCTGGTTTCTCGATCAGCTTGCCGAGAACGGGCGTGGGCTCATGCTGCCCGATCCGAGCGGTGAAGTCACCGAAGCGCTCGAGACACTCTTCACGATTCGCCGCTTCTATCGGATGACGATGGGGGAAATCGACGGTTCCGTGACATTAGCGGCGCAGGCGTTTTCGATCAACGTGACGGACAACGAATACTCGCGAGGCTGGGAGCGACATTTCGTTCCGGCGCTACGGCAACTGGACGTGCGCATCGCGTCGCCGGGCCACGTCGAACTGTCGCCGTTCTCGTGCTTCGCCGAGCACATCGCACTATTCGACAAAGAAAACGTGGCGACCTTTGGGCCGCAAGTCGCCGATTTCCTCTCGGAGATCGAACGGACGGCGCGCTCCGAAGCAGCCGAGCATTTGGGAGCCGTAGACATGAATCGAAACCACGAGGTGCAAGATGTCTGATCTGTTCTTTCTGAATGAATTGAGTGAGTTTGCAGTTCTCGCTTCAGACATGCGGCTTGCGCATCCGTTCGTGATCGAGCCGATCGAAGGCAAAGAGGCCGTGCTCCGTAGCCTTCGAGCCGCCGCGGAGGCACTGGGCTCGGAACTCGAAGCAAGCGCCCGATTTCAGGGCGATTCCGCAGCGGCTGTCGCATGGACGAGCGGGCCGGCCGAGCGGAAGATCGAAGGCGTCACGCTTGCGCTGCTCGACGAGCAGGGCAAGCTCGCCGAGGTGCGGATTGCCTTGCGTCCGGTGCAATTCCTCGATGAGTGGCGCGAACGGTTGCTGCCTTGGCTTTCGAGTCAGCCGCGGACATGGCAGGTTGCGCCGCCGGATGCGAGACCGGCAGACTCCGCCGAACTCGTGCATCGGCGGTTTCCGTTTCCGTTGGCCGACGAGGCTGCATTCCATGCTCCCGCATTCGTGCGGCCGGTGCGCGGGGTGGACGCGGTGACGCATGTCCTCGCGCATGCGGGCGCCGCATATGGCGAATGCGAATACGGCCCGGCGCTGCGAAGCGACATGCAATTTCTTCGGGCGTTCACGTCGAAGGCGTTGCCGCTCGAGATCGTCAGCATCGCGCGGCTCGATGCCGACGAACGGATCGCCGATTGGCGCGCGTACATGCAGCCGTGGCCTTCGATGATCGTGTTTCGCGATCGGATGCGCGCGCGCCTCGGCGATTATCTCGATCCGTCTTACTTTGAGTGATGGGGCTCGAAATGTCCGCTTGACAACGTAGGACGGCCGTCCTAATCTTGCGGCTAAGACGAGCGTCCTAATCGGGCGCGCGGGAGCGCAAAGCGAGCGAGGCCGACAAGGTGCTGACATGAAAGACGAATCGACGCGAGAACTGATCGTCAAAGCGGCAGACAAGCTGTTTTACCAGCGAGGCTACAGCCACACCTCGTTTTCGGACATCGCCGATGACGTAAAGATCTCGCGCGGAAATTTCTACTATCACTTCAAAACGAAGGACGACATTCTCGACGCCGTCATCCATGCGCGTTTGTCGAACCTTCGAACGCTATTGGCCAAATGGGAGGCCGAGGGCAAGACGCCGGTCGAGCGCATTTGTTATTTCGCCCGGACGCTGATCGTCAATCAAACGAGGATCATGCGTTCGGGCTGCCCGATCGGCACGCTATGGACGGAGCTGATGAAGCTCGATCACGAATCGCGTGGCCAGGCGAGCGCGCAGTTCATGTTGTTCCGCTCGTGGCTGCGCGAGCAATTCGCGTTGCTAGGCAAGGAATCGGAAGCGGATATATTGGCGATGCATCTGCTTTCGCGTACGCAGGGCGTGGCGATGCTGGCGAGCGCGTTTGCCGACGAAGCGTTCATTCAACGCGAGGTCGACGGCATGTGCGAATGGGTGGAATCGGTCGCTCGGACCGCATCCTGACGCGAGCCGCTTCGGCGGCCGTCGGCAAGCGTCGGGCACACCTAGCGGCGCACGATCTCGCGCAAGCGCGCATCACGATAAGCGGCTCAAAAAGAAAAGCACACGGCGGCGAAGAGCGCCGCCAGCGCAATCGAATCAAGGCAATAAAGTTAGGAGTCCTAATCATGAGGGCCGGTTTGACGCATCGAGTGCAATGCTCGATGCAACGGTCGTCTTCTTAATGTGGAGTCGTAATGGAAACACGTCATATCACCTCGAGACGACCGCTCTATTGGCTGGCGGTCGGCGCATTCGCGCTCTCGACCGAAGGTTTCATGATTGCGCCGCTGTTGCCGAGTATCTCCAAGGACCTTTCCGTGAGTGTCGGCATGGCCGGACTGCTCGTGACGGTCTTCGCGTTCACGTACGCGATCAGTTCGCCGGTTTTGACGACGCTGACCGGCAACTTGAATCGTCGCACGCTGCTGATATTCAGCCTTGCCGCATTCACGCTTGCCAATCTCTTCGCTTGGCGGGCGACGAGCTTCTATCAATTGATGGGGGCGCGTGTGCTGCTCTCATTCGCCGCTGGGCTGTTTCTTCCCAATGCCAATGCGGTGGCGGGCTCGATCGTCGCGCCCGAGCATCGAGGCCGCGCGTTGGCGATCGTCAACGGCGGCTCGAGTGTGGCGATCGCGCTCGGCGTGCCGATCGGCTCGATCATCGCCAGCTTCGGCGGCTGGCGCACGACGTTCATCAGCGTGGCCGTCATCGGCGCGATCGGCACTGTCGGTCTCGTATTCGGGCTGTCGAAGGAATTCGGCAAGGGACTGCCGACGGCGTCGCTGAGCCAGCGCCTGCAAGTGGCACGGCGGCCCGCTGTGCTGACAGCGCTGATGTCGACGCTGTTCTGGGCCATGGGTGCCTTCGTCGTCTACACGTATATCGCCGAGTACTTGGGCGAAGCGCTAGGCTCGCACGGGGCGCCCACCAGTTTCATTCTGTTCATCTGGGGCGTGTCGGCAGTGAGCGGCATGGTGCTCGGCGGGCGTTTGACCGATAAGCTCGGGTACTACCGGGTGATCGTGCTCGCCTTGACGGTATTGGTTGCGGCGTTCGTCGCGTTGTCGGCGATCGACGCCTACGTCCAGCGGCAAGCCGCGCTCATTCCCGTTATCGTGGCCGTCATTCTCTGGGGCATGTCGGTGTGGGGGTTCATCGCGCCGCAACAAACGCGGCTCATCGGCGTGGGCGGTGTCAGCGTTGCGCCGGTCACGCTGTCGCTCCATGCATCGTTCATGTACGTCGGCTTTTCCGTCGGCTCGGCGCTCGGCGCATACACCCTGACGAACAACGGCGCGGTGCATCTGGGGTGGGTAGGCGGCGTGCTCGAGGCTGCCGCGCTGGCGGTCTTGTTGATGACGGAACGCCGCAAGGTGGCGCGAACGGCTGCCGCGCAGGGGCTGGTGGATGGTTGAAGTATCGAAACGAATCGAATCGATTCGATAGACATGCATACACTCGAGAACATACGGTTGTTCGTCAAGGTGGTTGAAGCAGGCAGTTTCACCAAAGCTGCCGCTGCCGCCTCCGTCACGACGCCTCAGGTGTCGCGCGCCATCGCGACGCTCGAGGCCAAGCTCGGCACGCGCCTGCTCAATCGCACCACGAGGCGGCTCGCCGTGACAGAGGTCGGCAAGCGCTACATGGAGCATTGCCGGCACATCCTCGACCTCGTCGATCTAGCCGAAGTCGAAGCGGCGGGCGCCGCGGTCAATCCGTCCGGGCGGTTGCGCGTGCACGCGAGCACCGGCTTCGGCCGCAAGTATCTGCTGCCGCGGCTCGCACACTATCGCGAACGCTATCCCGACGTGCGGATCGAATTGACGCTCGCGCAGCGCGTGCCGAATCTGCTCGACGAAGGTCAAGACCTCGCAATCGTCGCCGCGAACACACTGAGCGACTCCACCATCGTGTCGCAGCAGATCGGCACGACCTATTGCGTGCTCTGTGCATCGCCACGATACCTGCATTCGAGAGGCATACCGCGGACGGTGCGAGATCTCGGGGAGCATGCCTGTCTGCAGCTCGAAATACCCAACGTGTTGACAGGAGCGTGGATGTTCGACAGCCCGTCGCACGAACTATTTAGTCCGCCGGAGCCTTGGCCGTTCGTCGTCAACGTGCCCGACGCATTGGCCGATGCCATCAAAGCGGGAATGGGCCTCGGCCCTTTGCCGATTCCCACTGCGCTCGAGGGCCTGCGCACGGGCGAGTTGGTTCGCGTGTTGCCGCGGCACAGGTTGGCGGGCCACGGCATTCGCGTGCTCTACCTGTCGAGAAGGCATCTCGATGCGAAGGTCAAGACATTCATCGACTTCGTGAAGTCGGTCGTGCCGCCTGCGATCGAGGCCGACGAAATGGAAATGGAAAACCTCTCCGGATGGGTCGAGGAAGCGAGGGCGGTTTGATCGGGGCCGACGGCGTCAACATCGAATAGATAGGACTCCTATCGAAAGTGCCGCACAAGGCATCACCCGGATGCAGACCGCAGCCCGCTCAATCATCGGCTCGATCATGAACGCGCCGGCTGTCGCCAGGCGCCTGTTCGCGTTCGTTCATGCCGTAGTCGCGTACGACGCCGGCGATACGCAGACGATAGTCGGCGAACACGGAGGCGCGTCCTTGCGCTTGCGCATGGCGATGGGCCTCGATGTTGCGCCATTGAGCGACGGCCTGTTCATCCGCCCAAAACGAGAGTGAAAGCAGTTTGTCGGGGTTGCTGAGGCTTTGAAAGCGCTCGATGGAAATGAAGCCTGGGATGTCGGCGAGCAACGGTTTGAGGCTGGCGGCGATGTCGAGATATTCGTCGCGGTGGCCTGCTCGGGGCGTCACTTCGAAGATGACGGCGATCATGACGCGTTCCTCTCGACGAAGGCGAACTTCGGTATCCGGCTGTTCAACGACGGCCTGTAGGTCCAACGCAGCGCGGGATTGGCGAAGTCGAATTCGCTCGCAACGAGTTCGGCAACGATGCCGGCGGCGATCGCCTGTGCGATCGTTTCTCCGGGGCACGCATGACGTCCCGCGCCAAAACCTGGGAGGGGATGCGCCTCACGGTCGAGCACGAAGCGTTCGGCGTCTTCGAACACGGCTTCGTCGCGGCTCGCCGCAGCTAGTAGGACGAGCACGCAGTCGCCGGACTGCACCGCTACGCCTTCGATGCAAACCGTCTCGCGCGCGAAGCGGCGCGTGTTGTGCACGGGCGGATCGAAGCGAGCGACTTCCCGTATGAAGGCGTGGATATCGGAAGGCGATGCGGCAAGGCGCGCCGCAACGTTTGCGTGCCGCGCAAGCGTGACGACACCGTTGCCGATGAGCCCGGCCGTTGCGTCGAACGTTTGCGAGAACAACCCGAGCAAGTTCGATACCAATGCGTTCGGTAGTTCGATCTCGCGCGCGAGTCCGCCGGCGACGATGCGCTCGACCAATGCCGACCCGGCTGTCGCATTTCGCGTCAGCGCATAGAGCTGAGTTTGCAGCCTCGATGCGGCATCGTGCGCATCGCGAAGCGCTTCGGGTGTGGATGTGGGAGACAGGCAAGCGACGAATTGCCGAACGGTTGCCTCCAGGCCGTTGGGCGCGGATAGCCCTACCAACTCGGCGATGACGCGCACGGGCAGCGCGAAGGCCAAGACATCGAGCAGCGCTGCATCGTCTGTGTTGAATCGCTCGATCGTGGAGGCCGCGTGTTTTCTTGCCGATTGAAACACCGTTGCGCCGTCCACCGCGCTGAGTCCTGCGACGAGCGCTTGGCGGGCGATGCGATGGCCGGCTCCCTCGTTCATGCGGGCAAGGCGCGCAAAGACCTCCCCGGCCGGTTGGCCGGCAATCGCGCGCGGTACCGGCTCGCTCGTGGGGCGCACAGTCAGTCTTTCATTGTCGAGCACGGCCCGTACCGTATGTGCACGCGCCGCGATCCATAACTTCAGCGCTTCGTCGCGCACGATTGGCGCGCGTGCTCGAAGCGCCGCGTAATACGGGAAGGGGTCGGCGTGTATGACGGCTTGTAATGGGTCGGCCGGAACGGTCTGTGTAATGCATGTCGTGGGTGCCACGGGTGCCTCGGCAATCGGAATATGGAGGCAGTGTATGACGCCCGCTTCCACTCATGTTTCAGCGTGAGTTGAAACATGCCGAGGGTAAGGCGGATGGACGAAGAAATACGTCGGGCGCTATATCAGCGGCCGGCATGCTTGGCCTGCGCGCCGTTTGCCTTCAGCACGGCGATCAACCGCGCGAGGGCGGGATTGTCGTTGGTCTGCGGATAGGCAAATGCCAGCGGCAATCGCAATGGAAACGACCGGATGGGGACGAATGCGACGCGCGCGGGAGCGCGCGAACGGTTCGCGGAATTGACGAGCGCGGTACCGATGCCAGCCGAGACGAGCGAAAGAATCGCCGATTCGGTCTGCTCTTCTTGAGTGACGCGCAGCGTGAGTCCGCCTTCGCGGCAGGCGGCGATCAGCGTGTCGTAGTAAGCGGGGTACACGTGCCGCGGGAACGACACGATCGGCACGTCACGCAACTCATCGAGCGATACCGAGCGACGCTTCGCGAGCGGCCAATCGTTGGGCACTGCGAGCACGACTTGATGCGTCGCGAGCACGCGAGTGCAGATGCCGGCCGGCGTATTGCCGAACAGATAGACGAAGCCGCCGTCGAGCGAGCCTGCGAGCAGCGCTTCGTATTGCCGCGGCGTATTGAGCGACGACACGTGAATCGCGAGCTGCGGATGGTCGCGTTGCAGCGCGCGCAGCGCGTCCGGAACGGGGCCGTCCCAACTCGCGTTGTCGTTGACGCCTAGGCGCAGCGAGCCCGTCTCGCCTCTCACGAAGCGTTTGACGGCGAGCGATGCGGCTTGTACGGCTGCAAGGGCTTTACGCGCTTCGCCCAAGTACACCTCGCCGGCGAGCGTCAATTCGACACCGCGTACGGTGCGCTTGAACAGCGTCGCACCGAGTATCGATTCCAGGTCGTGAATCTGTCGCGTGATCGCCGGCTGCGTGATGTTGATGCGCTCCGACGCCAAGCGAAAGCTGCCCGATTCGGCGACGGCGATGAAATAGCGCAGATGACGCAACTCGACGAGTGCGCTGCTCGGTAGGAGATCGAGTGAGCCGTCGATGGGCTGTCGCATGTCGGCAATGTCCGTTGGGCGGTGACGTTGCGCAGATTCTAAGCGGCGAAGCGCCACACGAAGCCGTCATGGCCGTCGCGTGCGATGCGTCCGGTGGATGACCCGGCGAAATGCGACGTAAACACGCTGACGTCATGATCGGCCGCATAGTCGAAGATGCGACGGCGCGAGACCGAGGCCGCTGCCCGGTCGGCGCAAAACGACGAGCTCCAGTCGGGTTCGAGCACTTGGATCGGATGATGAACGACGTCGCCCCAAAACAAGGCGCGCTGTCCTTCCGAAGCGATTTCGATCGACATGTGGCCGACGCAATGGCCCGGCGTCGGAATGAAGCGGATGCCTGGCAGATACGTTCCGCCCTCGTCGCCGATCTCATCGACCAGGCCGGCGCGGATGACGGGCAGCACGCTGTCCTCGAACACCATCATCCGATTTGCCGCAGCAGGCGAATCGTAGAACGCGCGCTCGGCGGCGGCGAACACGTAACGCGCATTCGGGAACGTGGGTATCCACTTGCCGTCGACGAGGCGCGTATTCCACCCCACGTGATCGACGTGCAGATGCGTGATGAGCACGAGATCGACGTCTTCGGGACGAACGCCGGCCGCGGCCAAGCGTTCGAGATAGGGCGTATCCAGTTGATGAAAGATCGCGCCGAACGGCCGGTCTTTTCCGTTGCCGCATGCGGTATCGACGAGGATGACGCGGCCGCCCAGGCGGATGACCCACGTATGCACGCTCAACTGCACCGATGCGAGCGCGTGATCGGCGTGCGCGGGCACGAGCCATGACGCGTTGGCGCGCAAGACCGCGGGATCGAGGGCGGGGAACAGCCGAGCCGCGTCGAAGGCGAACGTTTGCTCGGTCACGCGCGTAATCGTGGCTGCGCCGACCTGGTAGATGGCGGAAGGTGTCGACATGAATGGCTCCCAAGGCGGTGCCGCTTTTATCGTCCGAAAAACGTCGTGGCACATGGCGACACTTTGGCGGATTCTATCCATGCTGTCCAATGCCTTTCAGTACCTATGATGATGCCTTTTAGGCATCGCAAGGTTCGATGCCGGAAAGGCATCGATCACGGCAAACGTCGGCATTGGAAATGTCGTGCCGCGTTGCCGATTGTCGTATCTGACTGGACATTGCAATCGATGTCCGCTTTCACGGAGACGCTTCCATGGCCACGCTTTGCTTCGTCCTTTCATATGTCGATCGTCAGAATCTTGGTGCAGCCGCTCGAGATCGCGTTGCGTTTGTCCGATGCTCAGATCGGGATGCTGCAAGGCGTCGCGTCGGATATCACCCACGCCAAATACGAACTGTCGCTTAACTCGGTTAGAATCGCCCCCAATTGATAAAACAATCAAGCCTGGGAGCATGAGGCATGCGACGCAGCGCGATCAAACGAACGAATAAATGGGTGGCCGCGACTGTTGCGGTATTGGGGCTGCTTGCTGCAACGACGTGGCGCGCCGATGCGGCGCGCATCACGAGCGTATCGCCGCAAGGCAAGGTAACGAAAGTACGTCAGGTCGTCGTGAAGTTCGACGCGCCGATGGTCGCGTTCGGCGCGCCTAATTTACCGGCGCCGGCTGCGATCAAGTGCAACGACCCATCGGCAAGCGCGGGCCAGTCGCGTTGGATCGACGATAAAACGTGGGCCTGGGATTTCGCTGCCGATCTTCCCCCGGGCGTGGCATGCGCCGTCGATTTGAAAGACGGCTTGAAAACGTCGGCCGGCGCGGTGCTCACGGGGCCGAAGCACTACGCATTTCAAACGGGTGGCCCGTTCGTTCAGCGCATCGAGCCATACGGCGGGCAAATCGAAGAAAACCAAGCGTTTCTTTTGTACTTGAACGGGCCGGCCACCGATGCCTCGGTTCTCGAACATATCTGGTGCGAATCGAGCTCCCTGGGCAACCGTATTCCCGTGAAAGACGTCGACGCCTCGACGCGCAAGGCGTTGCTCAAGAACTTCGATCTGCAAAAGGAAGCGGCGCGCGTGCTGACGCTGCAGTGCCAGCAAGCCTTGCCATCCGGTACGAAGGCGCAGCTCGTTTACGGCAAGGGCGTCGCGAGCCCGAGCGGCATCGCGAACGACGTCGAGCGCCGCTTCGATTTCTCAGTGCGCAACCCATTCGCAGTCAATTTCACCTGCGAGCGCGAAAACGCGAAAGCACCGTGCACGCCGTTGCGCCCGCTTCGCTTGGAATTCAACGCGCCCATCTCGCGCGCCGATGCCGAGAAGGTTCGCATCAAAGGGCCCGACGGCGAGATCAAGCCCAAGTTTGCCGACGACGACAAGGACCCGCAAACCGATGCGGTTCAGTTCGCCGCGCCGCTGCCCGAGCGTGCCGACTTGACGATCGTGCTGCCGCCGAATCTGAAGGACGTCAGCGGCCGTGCGCTGACGAACGCCGATTTGTTCCCGTTGAAGACGACGACGGCGCCGCTGCCCCCGCTCGCAAAATTTGCGTCGGGCACGTTCGGCATCATCGAGCGGTTTGCCGAGCCCGGTATGCCCGCACTCGTGCCGGTGACGTTGCGCAACGTCGAAGCGGACCTGCACATCATGGGCCTGAATGCGGGGACGGCGCAGTTCACGACGCTTCGCATCGATTCCGATACGAACATTCGCCGCTGGATGCGCGACGTCGATCGATTCGACAGCTTTACGATGACGCGCAACGAGATCAACGCGGAGATGCCGGCGGTGCTTCAGCACAATCCGCATCCCGTGATCGTGCACGACACCGAGCAGCCTTCGAACGACAACCCGAAGAATCCCGGCATCGACGTGCGCTCGCTGTCGTTGTTGGCAGGTCTGCCGGGCGTCCAAACGTTGACGCTGCCGAAGGCCGATCCCAAGACGCTGCGACCGTTCGAAGTCGTCGGCGTACCGATCGCGAAGCCGGGTTTTTACGTCATCGAGCTTTCGTCGCCCGCGCTCGGCGCTTCGCTGCTGGGCAAGCAGGCGCCGATGTACGTGCGCACAGCGGTGCTCGTGACGAACCTCGGCGTTCATTTGAAGCAGGGGCGCGAGAACAGCGTCGTTTGGGTGACGACGCTCGATAAAGGCGATCCCGTACCCAACGCCGACGTGCGCGTCAGCGACTGCAACGGTGCGCAAATCGCAGCGGGCAAGACGGATGCGCACGGGCTTTTGACCATCGACGGCCCGCTCACGGCGCGTGCCCAATGCAAGGACGGCAGCTTCGAGGGCTTTTTCGTGTCGGCACGCGTCGACGATCCGAAGACGGGGCACGACATGGCCTTCGTGCGCTCGGATTGGAATCGCGGCATCGAAGCGTGGCGCTTCAACGTGCCGACCGATACGAGTCTCGAGCGGACGGTGCGCGTCCATACCGTATTCGATCGCACGCTGTTGCGCGCGGGCGAGACCGTTTCGATGAAGCACTTCGTTCGCGTCGAAACGATGCACGGTCTCGCATTTCCGAAGACCTACCCCACCCGCCTGACGATTCGTCACCTCGGCAGCGGACAAACGTGGCATTTCCCGCTCAAGTGGGCCGCCGATCATACGGCGGACTCGACGTTCGCGATTCCGGCGGCGGCCAAGCTCGGCGAGTACGACGTGTCGCTCGACGACGGCAAGCTCAGCAGCGACGCAGCGGCCACCAACAGCGGTGGTGCGGGTGACGAAGACGACTCGCCGGCCAACAGCTACGACTCGGGCAGCTTCCGCGTCGAAGAGTTTCGCCTGCCCGTCTTCAAAGGCTCGATCGGCGTGCGCGACGAAAAGGCCCATCCGCTCGTCGCCGCCAAGCAAGCGCCGCTGACGTTGCAGATCGACTACACGTCGGGCGGCGGCGCGGCGGGTTTGCCGGTGCAAGTCTCTGCGCTGATGCGAACGACGTCGCCTTCATTTGCCGATACGTACCCCGACTTTAGTTTCGAACCATACGTCAAGCCGCAGGACGGTGCGACGTCGTCCCCGTCCGACGACGAATCGCAAACCGACGCGCAAGCCGACGACGATTCGTCGAAGCTCATCGCCGACAAAGAGCCCGTGACGCTCGATCGCAATGGATCGGGTTCGATTACGCTGAAGAATCTGCCGCACGTTCGGGTACCGAAAGCGCTTCAACTCGAAGCGACGTTCGCCGACCCCAACGGCGAAGTGCAGACGATCAGCGGCGAGACGATGTTGTGGCCCGCGGCGGTGGTGGCCGGCGTGAAGTCGGGGCAATGGGTGTCGGTTGGCAATAGCGTGCCGATCAAAGCGCTGGCGCTCGACTTGCAAGGCAAGCCGCATGCCGGCGTGCCGCTCGAAGTGCGCGGCATTGCGCGTATCACCATCTCTACGCGCAAACGGATGGTCGGCGGATTCTATGCGTACGACAATCGCACCGAAACGAAGGATCTCGGGGTGCTTTGCAGCGGCAAGAGCGACGACCATGGTTTGCTCGCCTGCGATGCCAAGCTCAATCAAGCCGGTAACATCGATCTCGTCGTCACGGCGAAGGACGGCGACGGCAACGCATCGACGGCAACGACCTCCGTGTGGGTCACGCGCGAGGAAGACCTCTGGTTCGGCGGCGAGGATACGGATCGTATCGACGTATTGCCGGAAAAAACCTCGTACGAGCCCGGCGAGACGGCGCGCTTCCAAGTGCGCATGCCGTTCCGTTTCGCCACGGCGCTCGTGGCGGTCGAGCGTGAGGGCATCATCGAGACGCACGTCGTGAAGCTCGACGGCAAGGACCCGACGGTGTCGTTGAAAGTGCAACCGGATTGGGGGCCGAACGTTTACGTCTCGGTCTTGGCATTGCGAGGGCGGATTCACGAGGTGCCTTGGTACTCGTTCTTCACTTGGGGCTGGAAGGCGCCGCTCGAATGGGTGCACGCGTTCTGGTACGAGGGCCGTCATTACGATCCGCCGACCCCGCTCGTCGATCTATCGAAACCCTCATACCGGTATGGGCTAGCCCAAATCAAGGTAGGCACGGCGGCGCACAAGCTCGGCGTCACGGTCGTGCCCGATGCCAAGACTTATACGGTGCGCGGCAAGGCGCACGTGAAGCTGCACGTGCAAATGCCGAACGGCAAGCGTGCGCCGGCCGGCACGCAGATCGCGGTCGCGGCTGTCGACGAAGCGCTGCTCGAGCTGATGCCGAACGACAGTTGGGACTTGCTCGATGCGATGCTGCAGCAGCGCTCCTATGGCGTGGAGACCGCAACGGCGCAAATGGAAATCGTCGGGCGCCGTCACTTCGGGCGTAAGGCCGTGCCGGCCGGCGGCGGTGGCGGCCACAGCCCGACGCGCGAGTTGTTCGACACGCTACTGCTGTGGAATCCCCGCGTGACGCTCGATGCGAACGGCGATGCGACGATCGACGTACCGCTCAACGATTCGCTCACGAGTTTTCGTATCGTAGCGATCGCGGCGGTCGGCGATGGGACGTTCGGGACGGGCAGCACGACGATACGCAGCACGCAAGATCTGCAACTGATCTCAGGGCTGCCGCCGCTCGTGCGCGAAGGCGATCGATTCCGCGCGCAATTCACGGTACGCAACACGACGGCACGCGCGATGAAGGTCGTGGTGACGCCCGACGTACCCGGCGTGCCGCTGCAACCGCAAACCGTCGACGTCGCGGCCGATTCCGCGCGAGAGGTTGCGTGGATGGTCACGCCGCCGGACGGTATTTCCGATGCCATGCTTCCGGCGCTGACGTGGACCGTCGGCGCAGCCGAGCAGGGCGGCCCGCATGCAGCCGATTCGCTCAAGGTGACGGAGCGTGTTGCCGCCGCGATTCCCGTGACCGTGCAACAAGCGACGCTGACGCAGGTCGACGGTACGTTCACTCTTCCGGTTGCCGCGCCGCCGGACGCAACGGCGACGCAAGCCGGTGCGGTGCGCGGCGGCATCGCCGTATCGCTGCAGCCGAAGCTTTCCGATGGTCTGCCCGGTGTGCGTCGATGGTTCGAGCGCTACCCGTACGGTTGCCTCGAGCAGTTGACGTCGCGCGCGCTGGGGATGGCGGACCCCGTGCAATGGCAGGCCGTGCTGGCGAAGATGCCCGTCTATCTCGATCGGGACGGCCTAGCAAACTACTTTCCGCCTAGCGAGGACAGCGGCAACACGGGCAGCACGGTGCTGAGCGCCTATCTGCTATCGGTCACCAACGAAGCCGCGAAGGTCGATGCGCGCTTCGCGCTGCCCGACGATTTGCGCGCCAAGCTCGAAGCCGGCCTCGAGAATTTCGTCGAGGGCAAAATCAAGCGCAACGTCTGGGCGCCGCGTCAAGATCTCGATTTGCGCAAGCTCGAAGCGATCGAGGCCTTGTCACGTTATGGCGATGCACGCGCGAGCATGCTCGAATCGATCGAAATCGCGCCGAACCAATGGCCGACGTCCGCGGTGCTCGACTATGACGCGATTCTCACGCGCGTGAAGGACGTCCCGCAGCGCGACGAGAAGCTGGCGCAGGCCGAGCAAATCATCCGCTCTCGCTTGACGTACCAAGGCACGCGCTTGACCTTCTCGACGGCCGACAACGACGATCTCTGGTGGTTGATGACGGGTTCGGAAACGAATGCCGCGCGTACCGTGTTGACGTTCGTCGACTCGCCCGGCTGGAAGGACGAGATGCCGCGTCTCGTCGCGGGCCTGCTCGCGCTGCAAAGCGGCGGCGCATGGTCGACGACGACTTCCAATCTGTGGGGGCTGCTTGCCGTCGAGGAATTCTCGCGCGCGTTCGAAAGCACGCCCGTGACGGGGCAAACCAAGCTCGAACTCGGGACGACGTCGAAGACGATCGCATGGAATCAGTCAGCGACCGCAGCGGCGAATGCCGCATCGGCCACACCGGTGACGAAGACGACGAACACGCGCAGCGAATTGTTGCCGTGGCCGCCCGAGGCGCACACGGGGCCGGTTTCGTTGACGCTCACGCAGCAGGGCACCGGCAAGCCTTGGGCGACGATCGAAAGCCTCGCTGCCGTTGCGCTCAAAGCGCCGTTCTCGGCCGGATACCGAATCACGAAGACGGTGACGCCGATCGATCCGGCCGTGAAGGGGATCTACACCCGCGGCGATATCCTGCGCGTGCATCTCGACATCGATGCGCAATCGGACATGACGTGGGTCGTCGTCAACGATCCCGTGCCGGCGGGCGCGACGATTCTCGGCTCCGGTCTTGGTCGCGATTCGCAGGTGGCGACCGCGGGCGAGAAGTCGAGCGGCGACGTATGGCCGGCGTTCGTCGAGCGCAGCTTCGACGGGTATCGCGCTTATTACGATTACGTACCGAAGGGCAAATTCTCGGTCGAATACACGATCCGATTGAACAATGCCGGCACGTTCGGTCTGCCGCCGACGCGCGTCGAAGCGCTTTACGCGCCGTCGACGTTCGGCGTGCTGCCGAACGCGAACGTCGCCGTGCAGATGCCGGCGGCAAAGCAATAGAGCGACGTTTAGAGAGACGAGTCGATGCAACCGATGCGACGAAGCGCGGCGAAAGTACGCGGCATGCTCTGCGCACTGCTGCTCGTGACGGCGCCCTACGCCCATGCACTGCCCACATTCGAGCAAGTGCGCGGTGCATGGCGCAGTTCCGATTGGGTACTGCTCTCGCGCGATGGCGTGCCGTTGGAGCGAACCCGCGTCGACAACAAGGAGCGTCGCGGCGATTGGGTCGCGCTGACCGACGTTTCGCCCGCATTGCGAGAAGCGATCGTCATGTCGGAAGACAAGCGCTTCTACGAACACAGCGGCGTCGATTGGCACGGCGCGGCCGCGGCGGCATGGGCGAACCTATGGAACACGCGTACGCGCGGCGCTTCCACGGTCACGATGCAATTGACAGGACTCCTAAGCGATGACCCGCAGCACTCCGGTCGACGTTCGATCGTGCAGAAAGCGGGGCAGGCGGTCAGTGCGCTTTGGCTCGAACGGTCGTGGCGCAAGGATCAAATCCTCGAAGCCTATTTGAACCTCGTGCCGTTTCGCGGCGAAACGATCGGCTTGTCGGCGTTGTCGTTGACGCTGTTCGGCAAGGCGCCGTCGGGGCTCGACGATCGCGAGGCGGCCATCGCAGCAGCATTGATTCGCGCACCGAACGCGCCGTATATGAAAGTGAGCGAACGGGCGTGCCGCATTCTGCGCGACATGAACGCGCCTCAGCGATGCGATAACCTCGCGAGCTACGTTCAACTTGCCTTTGCACGGCCCGCGCCGGCTATCTTGGCGGTTTCGCCCGATCCGGAATCGCTCGCGCCGCATTTTGCGCGGCGCGTTGCGGCGCAAACGCATCCTACGGCAGGCAAGCGCGTTGTGACGACACTCGACGCCAAGCTGCAGCGATTCGCGACCGATACGCTCAGGCGAACGCTGGCCGAACTCAATGCGCCCGCCCATGCGCGCAACGTGCACGACGGCGCGCTCGTCGTGCTCGACAACGCGACGGGTAACGTGTTGGCGTGGGTCGGTTCGTCGGGCGGGCTCTCCGGCGCCCGCGACGTCGATGCCGTGCTTGCGCGCCGTCAACCGGGATCGACGCTCAAGCCGTTTCTCTATGCGCAGGCCATCGACGATCGTCGATTGACGACGGCATCGCTGCTCGACGACGCACCGCTCGATCTCTCCACGGGCGGCGGCCTCTATATTCCGCAGAATTACGACAAGGATTTCAAAGGCTGGGTCAGCGTGCGCACGGCGCTCGGTTCTTCGCTGAACGTGCCTGCCGTACGGACGCTCGTGATGGTGACGCCGCATCGTTTCGCCAAGACGCTGACGGCACTCGGCCTGCCGCTCGAGCAAAGCGGCGACTACTACGGCTATTCGCTTGCGCTCGGCAGCGCGGATATTACGTTGCTGTCGTTGACGAACGCCTATCGCGCGCTGGCCAACGGCGGCGTTGAGACGCCGACGCATGACTTGCCGCGCTTGCCGGGCAAGCGCAGCCCGCAAGCCGCGGATGCACCGCACCGCGTCTTCAGCGCCGACGCAACCTACATCATCACGACCGTGCTCTCGGACAACAACGCGAGGACACGCACGTTCGGTTTCGATAGCCCGCTGGCGACGCGTTTTTTCTCGGCGGTGAAGACCGGTACGAGCAAGGACATGCGCGACAACTGGACGATCGGCTTTACGTCGCGCTATACGGTCGGCGTGTGGGTCGGCAATGCCGACGGCGATGCGATGTGGGACGTATCGGGCGTGACGGGCGCTTCGCCGATCTGGGCGGCTGTCGTCGAATACCTGCATCGGCACGTGCCGAGTACGCCGCCGGTCGCGCCGCCCGGCGTCGTCCAAACGCGCGTTGCATTCGAGAGCAACGTCGAGCCGGCACGCACCGAGTGGTTCCTCAAGGGCACCGAGGTATCGACGGTACGGCTTGCCGCGGATGCGGGCGGCGCATCGGCGCGCGCGGTGGCCTACGCGCCGCCGAGCGCCCGTAATACGGAAAGCGCTGCGCCGCGCATCGGGTCGCCGACGGACGGCACCACGTTCGCACTCGATCCCGATATCCCGGCGTCGCGCCAACGCATCGTCTTCGAACGCGCGAGCGGCGCGTCGACGCGCACCGTGTGGCGACTCGACGGCAGACTGCTCGGCCATGCCGAACGTGTGCTTTGGCTGCCGTGGCCAGGACACCACGTGCTCGAACTCGTCGATGCGCAAGGCACGAGTGTCGACGCGGTTCGCTTCGAAGTGCGCGGTGCGACGGCGCGTACAGCGGCGTCGCCATCGCCCAAACTCGCGCGTCAATGATGTGTGCGAAGTTTGTCGCCCGCGTCGCTTGCCAAGCGCACGTATCCCCAGATCGAGACGAGTGTCAGTAAGCCGGCACACAGAAAAGCGAGCCGGAAGTCGCTGAGCGTGAATGCTTGATCGACGCCTTCGCCGTTGATGGCCGACGCACCGCGCAGCGCAAGCGCGCCGAACGCGATACCGAGGCCGGTTGCCATTTGCGCGGCCGCGTTCCAGAGGGTGTTGGCCGCGCTCATTTGCGGCGAAGGTACGTCCGCATAGGCGAGTGTTGCCATCGTCGAGAACTGCATCGAGCGCGTCATGCCGTAGAGGAGCACGACGAATAGCGTCCATGCGAGCGGCACCTCGGGCGTCAACAGGCCGCATGCGATCGTGAATACGCCGCACACCACGCAATCGATGATTGCCACGCGCTTGAAGCCGTAGCGCTGGAAGACGGAGGTCGTCAGCGCTTTCATGCCGAGATTGCCGACCGCGCTCGCGAGCAGCAGCAAGCCCGATTTGAAAGCCGAGAGACCGAAGCCGATCTGAAAGAGCAGCGGCATCAGATAGGGCACCGCGCCGATGCCGATGCGCGTGATCGACCCTGTGACGACTGTGGCCGAAAACGTAGGAATCCTAAGTGTCGAGATGTCGATGAGCGGATGGCTATGTCCGCGGGCATGGCGAAAGGCGATGACGCCGACGACGACGCCAGCCGCCACGAGTGCAAGCCCGACGAGCGGGTTCGTGCCGGGCTGGCTCGCCAAGTCGGCACCGTAGAGGATCGACGTGAGCGTAAGCCCGCTCAGTGCAAGCCCGACGATGTCGAGCGGTTTGCGCTGCTCGCCGCGCAGATTCGGCACCCACGTGACGACTGCGCAGAGTACGGCGAGACAAACCGGTACGTTCAATAAAAAGATCCAGCGCCAAGACGCGTATGTCGTGATGAACCCACCGAGCGGGGGTCCGATGACGGGCGCGACGATGCCGGGCCAAGTGATCGTGGAGATCGCTTGCATGAGGCGGCTCTTATCGGTGCTGCGCACGACGATCAAGCGGCCGACGGGCACCATGAGCGCACCGCCGACACCTTGCAGCACGCGCGCAGCCGTAAATTCCACGACGTTTTGCGAAAGACCGCACAGGATCGACGCGATCGTAAACGTCACGATCGCCGAAAAGAACACGCTGCGCGACCCGAATCGATCGGCCACCCAGCCGCTTGCCGGAATGAAGATCGCGAGCGCGATCATGTACGCGCTCATACCGATGCTCAACGCGTTCGGGCTGATCGAGAACGCGTGCGCCATTTGCGGCAGGGCGGTCGCGATGATCGTCGTGTCGAGGTACTCCATGAAGAAGGTTGCCGCGACGACATAGGGCAACGGCCCGAGTGAATGCTTGCCCGGTTGGCCGCCGCGCTTCGAAGATGCTTTACTGCTCCGCTGCATGATTGCCGTTGTTCGAGGCGCGTCGTGCTGGATCTCGGTCTCTAATTGGTCGGGCATCTTGACGGTTTGCGTGGCGCTTTCTGATAAAGGGACGGGGTCCATTTAATAGAAATGTCGCTTCTCGTGCAACCGAGTGGGACACCCTCGCATATTGCGCAATGCTCATTCCTCCGCCGCGATCGCCGCTCGGCTGCGGTTGCGGTTGCGTTCCACGGCCAACGCGCGCGCCGCGACCAAGGCCGCGGCAAGACCGGATGCCGCGCCTACGACAATGGCCCAACGCGGCCCCCAGTGATCGGCCACCCAGCCGACGATCGGTGCGCCGAGCGGCGTGCCGCCGAGCGCGACGCCGACGCGAATCGCCATCACGCGCCCGCGCATCGCAGGCTCGGTGGAGAGTTGCATGAGGCTGTTGGTCGTCGTCAGGAACATCAACGAAGCCATGCCGATGACGACGAGCGCTGCGCCGAACGACCAATAATTGGGCGCCACCGCGGCGATGGCGCAACCGAGGCCGAAGACGGCCGACGACGCGAGCATCGATTTGAATCGAGGCTGGCTCACGTGCGCGCTGGAGAGCGCGCCCGTGACGGTGCCGATCGCCATCATCGAAGACAGCGCGCCGTATTGACTTGCGCCAACGTGAAAAACGCTGACGGCCATCGTCGAGATGAAGATCGGAAAATTCAGGCCGAACGTGCCGATGAGAAACAGCATGATCACCGTCGCTTTCAAGTCGGGGCGAGCCCAGACATAGCGAAAGCCGGCCGCGAGGCCGCCGCGGGTGCGTGTCGCGCGCGGCCCTCGGCGCAATTCGTGGATGCGCATGAAGCCGAGCGAGGTCAGCACGGCGATGAACGACAATCCGTTCAGCAAGAAGGCCCAACCGGTGCCGATCGACGCGATGAGGATCCCTGCCACGGCGGGCCCGACCATCCGCGCGAGATTGAACGACGTGGAATTGAGGGCGACGGCATTGGGCAATTCCGTGTCGCCGACCAGATCCGACACGAAAGTCTGCCGCACCGGTGCATCCAATGCGGTGACGCATCCGAACAAAAAGGCGAACACATAGACGTGCCATAGCTGCACGATGCCGGCGATCGTGAGAACGCCAAGGGCGAGTGCCAGTGCGCCTTGCGCGGCTTGCGTAAACATCAGCAGCTTGCGCCGGTCGAGATGATCGGCGGCGTATCCGCTCACCGGCAACAACAGCAACTGCGGCCCGAACTGCAGCGACATGACGACGCTCACGGCGGATGCGCTGTGATGCGTGAGTTCTGTCAGCACGAGCCAGTCTTGCGCCGTGCGCTGCATCCAAGTGCCGATGTTCGAGACGATCGCACCGGCTGCCCAGACCCGATAGTTGAAAAAACGAAGCGACCGAAAGACGCCCGCAGCCGTTTCACTCATGCCGGCTCCCGCGCGGTGTTTCGTGGCGGAGCATTGCCGAGCGGCGAAGCAGCAAGATCAAGCGTAGGGCCGATCGTCGCTGCGAAAAAGGTGCTTATTTCGGCGATGGATGGGTGCATGCGTGGGGCTTTAGTCTGCGGCGAGCCGCTCGAGCAGTTTGACCGCAGTGGCGAGGTGTCGTTGTTCGTCGGCCGTCAGCCGCGCTTGGATCGTGCGGCAAAGCCAGTCTTCTCGCGCGGCGCGGTTCTTACGCAGATAGGTGCGGCACGTTTCGGTCAGCGACAACAGCGTTTGCCGCCCGTCGTCGGGATCGGGCGAGCCGGCGAGGAGACCGGCCGCTTCGAGCGGGGCGATCGTCGTACCCATCGATTGCGGCCGCATGCCTTCCGCGCGCGCGAGACTCGACACGGTAGCCGGGCCGTCGCGTTCGAGCCGTAACAGAACCGCGACCTGAGACGGCGTGAAATCGCCGACCGTGCCTTGTTCGCGCAACCGTCGCTTGAGTCGACCGACAATCGAGCGAAGGTCGCCGGCCAATGTGGCGGACAAGGTGTCGCCGGAATCGATGCGTCGTTTATCCATGTGACGCACTGTAGCATATATGAAGGTAAACTGTGTAGATTGCCTTCTCATCTGAACAACAAGACGTCGAGCGTATGAAGCAAGAGCCCGACGATGCCGCCGATGACCGTCCCGTTGATGCGCACGAATTGGAGATCGCGGCCGACCTCGAGTTCGATTTTTTCAGTGACGGTTTGTGCGTCCCAATGATGCACGGTGTCCGAAATGAGGCGGGCGATCGCATGCCGTTGGGCGTCGATGACCGCAAGCATCGTTTCTCGCAACCATGCGTCGAGACGTTCGCGCATGGCCGCATCGTCGAGCAAACCCTTGGCAATGCCTGCGATCGCAGCTTCTATCCGCGCCTTGACGTACGAGTCGGGCGCGGCGGCGTCGCGTTCGATGCTCGCCTTGATGTCGCGCCAGACAATTGATAAGTACTCCTTAAGAGCTGGATGTTCGAGCAAGCGTTCTTTGAGGGCGTCCCATTTGGCGAGATAGTCGGGTGACGTTTTGAGCTGAACGACGAAGCTGCGAATGGCATCGTCGAAGCCGCGGCGCCACGCATGGTCGGGGTTGTCGCTGAGTGCTTTGAGCGCATCGTCGACAACGGCAATGAGATTGTCGGAGACTTTTTCGTCGATCGACAGCTTTTTCCAGATCCACGCGGTGCTTTCGCGCACGCGCTGCCGGATCAGCGGCTTGTGTTCCTCGAACAGCAGCGCCAATTGTTCGAGCAGTTCGGTGACGACGGCTTGATGACGGTTGTCTTCGAGCAGCGTGTCGGCAATCGTGCCGACGAGAAGCGGGGTATCGACGTCGCGCACCCGCTGGGCGACGTTATCGTGGATGAAGCGCCGCACGTCCTCGTCGTCGATCGCCGAGAGCAGGCTCGGAACGAAATCGAGCGCCCATTGCGCAATTTGTTTGCCGCGTTCCGGCACGGCGAGCCAGCGTGCGAATTGTGTCGTGAAGTCGATTCGTTCGAGCTTGCCGGCAATGAGCTCGGGCGCGAGGAAGTTGGTCTCGACGAACTTGGCCAAGTTTTCGCCGATGCGATCCTTGTTGCGCGGGATGATGGCCGTATGCGGCAGCGGCAGGCGCAGCGGATGCCGGAACAAAGCGGTGACGGCGAACCAATCGGCGATGCCGCCCACCATCGCGGCCTCGGCCAAGGCGCGGGCAAAACCGAGCGCCGGGTATCTCGGCTCGTAGATGCGCGAGAGTACGTAGACGCCGGCCATCGCCGCGAGCAGGGCGGTGGCGAGCCCTTTCATGCGCGTGTAAGCGCGGATCTTGTCGTCGGCGCGCGGGGTCGGGTTGCGCTGCAATCCCATTTGCCTGAACGCTTTAGGGTCCGATAGGGGTTTTCGTCCGCATTCCCCTTAAGCCGTTACCGCATCGCGGCGTTGCCGCCCTTCTTTTCCGGCTGCTGGTTCGCGTGTGCGCGAGATGTCTTCGAGCGCCGGCATCGAATCGAACAGTTCGGCGATCCACTCCGCAAACGCGCGCACTTTCGCGGAAAGGTGGCGATTGTGCGGATAGACGATCGAAATCGGCTTCGGCTTCGGATTGAACCCCGTTAGTACTTCTTTGAGCGAACCGTCGAGCAAATGCGGCAGCGCCATGAAAAGCGTCGGCTGAATCAAGCCGAAGCCCTCGATGGCGCAGGTGACGTAAGCATCGGAATCGTTGACGGTGACGAGGCCGTTCATTTTGACTTCGACCGGCTTGCCGTCGATCATGAATACCCACGGTATCGAGCGGCCGCCGTGCGCGGCGCGGAAATTCACGGCATGGTGCGCTGCGAGTGCTTCGATCGAACTCGGTTCGCCGTGCTTGGCCAGATAGCTCGGCGAGGCGCAGGTCAGACGCTTGAGCATGCCGATGCGGCGTGCCACCATCGACGAATCTTCGAGCGGCCCGACGCGGATCATGCAGTCGACGCCTTCCTCGATCGGATCGACCGGCCGGTCCGATAAGCCGAGATCGAGCGTGACCTCGGGATAGCGCTGATGAAACGTCGAAAGCGCCGGAATCACGATGCGCCGGCCCAGCGCGCTCGGCATGTGAACGCGCAAGGCGCCGCTCGGCTTGCGGTTGCCGGCTTGAAAGCTCGCATCGGCCTCCTCGATCTCGGCGATGATCTTGATGCAGTGTTCGTAGTACGCGGCGCCGTCGGGCGTTAGCGACAGCCGGCGCGTGGTTCGCTGCATGAGCCTTACGCCGAGAAATGCTTCGAGGTTTTGGATGACCGTCGTCACCGATGCGCGCGGCATGCCGAGCGTTTCGGCCGCACGCGTGAAGCTATTCGCGTCGACGACGCGCGTAAAAACTTCCATTGCTTGGATGCGGTCCATGCTTGCTCCCTCGGGTGACCAACGGGAAAGCATAGTCCGCTTGGCATGGCGGATTCAAGCCCGTTCGCGAAAAACGATGCTTAGACCGCCGGATTGATCAGCGCAGTCAGTACGTGATCGGCCCATACGCCGTTGATTTTCAAATAGGCTCGGGCGAACCCTTCGCGCTCGAATCCGAGCACGTTCAAAAGCCGTTCGCTGCGCAGGTTCTCGGGCCGATAGCTGGCCATGATCCGGTGGAGCCCGATCCGCTCGAAGACGTATTCGATCGAAGCGGTCAGCGCCTCGCGCATCAAGCCTTGGCCTTCGCGTCGATGATCGATCGCGTAGCCGAGATGGCAGGCGAGGAACGGGCCTCTGACGATGCTCGTGAAGTTGCACTCGCCGATGACCGCGTCGCGTCCGCGCTCGAACATCAGCCAATGCAACGCACTGCCCGCGGCGATGCTGTCCGCCATGGTGCGGGTTCGGGCCGTCATCGCATCGAGCGTGAAGAAGTCGGTTCGACGCAGCGGCTCCCATGGCCGCAAATGCGTTCGGTTGTCGAGTTGGAAATCGAGCAACTGATAAGCGAAATCGACGCTGACCGGCTCGAGCGTCAGGCGTTGGGTGACGAGACGGTGAGTGAGCCGCGGCGAAAGGATCGACGTCATGGCGGATCGGCGCGCAAGGAGAGGGCGGCGCTGAGCGTATCTCGCCGCAAATATGGCGTCAACGCCGGCATTACGCCGGTATTACGTGGTTCTACCAGCCGCGGAAGCGTTGCCAGACCGTCAGTTCGCCGCTCGGCGCGAGCGCACGGTATTCGGGGAATTGCGCGCCGGTCGAGCACGCGTGGTTCGGCAGAATACGAAGCTTCGTTCCTATCGGGAAGCGTACCGATAGGTCGGCTTCGTGCGCTTTCGGCCCGGTCTGCGTCGCGGCCACGATGCCATGCTCCTGGTTCGCGCCGATCATCAGATAGCCTTCGAGCGGCGTGCCGTCGATAGTGCAAGGCACGCCATAGCCGAAATCGCGCGCCTGCTTCGCGGTGCCACGGTCACGGCTCAGCGCCATCCATCCCGCGTCGACGATCACCCAGCCCTTCTCGAGTTGATGGCCGATGACGGTTGTCAAGACGCTCAGGGCGAGATCGTCGATCGTACATACGCCCACGTTGTGCATGACGAGATCGAAGAAGACATACACGCCTGCCCGCACTTCGGTCACCCCATCGAGGGCCGCCGCGGCGAGCGCCGTCGGCGTGGACCCGACGCTGACGACAGGGCAAGCAATGCCGCTTGCGCGCAATCGCTGCGCAGCGTGCACGCATCCGGCGCGTTCGCTTTCCGCAAGCGCACGAAGGGCTTCCGAACTGGATAGTTCGTAGCTCGAGCCCGCGTGCGCCATCACGCCGCCCACTCGGATTCCCCCGTCATGCAAGATGCGGCCGACTTCGAGCAGCGCGTCATGCTCAGGCGCGATGCCTGAACGATGGCCATCGGTGTCGACCTCGATCCATACCTCGACAGCGTCGCCTTCCTTATGGCAGAACGCCACGATCGCTTCGGCCGCCGCGACGTTGTCGACGAGGAGCTTGAGATCGCAGCCCCGACGCTTGAGCGCCATGGCGCGCGGCAGCTTCGAAGGCACGATGCCGACGGCGTACAGCACGTCGACGATGCCGGCCGCGAAGCATGCCTGCGCTTCTTTCAGCGTCGAGACGGTTACGCCGTGCGCCCCTGCTTGCAACTGCGCGCGGACGACGTCGAGGCACTTGGTCGTCTTGATGTGCGGACGAAAGCGGACACCGAGCGCATCCATGCGCGTTTGCATGCGGGCAATATTGCGATTCATGCGGCCGGTGTCGACGATCGCCGCGGGTGTGTCGAGCAGATCGAGTGTCATCGCGTCATCCCCGTTCATGTGCGTGCCTTCGCGCCGAAGCCGCTGGCCCATGCCGCGAGCGCATCGAGCGTCGGCGATTCGTGTTCGGGTGCGGGCGTGCCCGGTACCGGCTTTAGGCCGACACGGTTGTGCCAGTAGGTGCGCAGGCCGCATGCCGCCGTGCCGAACATGTCGTAGCTGGAGCCCGCGACGAAGCACGCTTCTTCAGGGGCGACGCGTAGATCCGCGAGCGCCAACGCATAGGGGCGTGGGTCGGGTTTGTAGGCACCGGCCCGCTCGGCCGTGACGATTGCGTCCCAGTTCACGGGCAGACGTGACGCCGCGAGCCGGCCGAGACGCTCGGAGCAGTTCGTTACGACCGCGAGTTTGCAATGCGGCCGCAATTGTTCCAACGCAGTGATCGCACCGCTCCACGGCGCAAGCTGAAGCCAATTTGCTTCGAGCGCATCGGCGACGGATGCGGGAAGCCCGACTTCCTGCGCCGCCTCTCCGACTAGCGTTTCGTACGGGACATAGTTGCCGCAGCCATAGGTCAGCCGCAGATAAGCGGCGCGCCACGCGCGGCCCATCGCCTCGGACCCGGCCGCGCCGTTCCAGAGCGTCCACGAATCGAGCAAAGCGGTAAGCAGATCGAAAAGAACGGCCTTCGGAAAGGCCGAGGGCGACGAGGCGTTCTGTATCACTGGGGACCTCCGTATGCGGCATGCCGTGACAGAATCGATTCTAGGCGTTCGAGGTGCGGTGGGGGTTAAGGCCAGCTAACGCTTATGTTTAGCGAATCTGAATCATCGAACGCCGAACGCCGAACGCCGAACGCGGCATGCCGTGGTGCGCTAGGTCCTCCAAGGTGGAAGCGGTCGAAAGCGGCTTTGCAAATACTGCATGAAATCGCGCGTACGACGCGGCAGGCCCGAGCGGTGGTGAGTCAGTGCGATCACGTCGGCGTCTAGCGCTTTCCAAGCCGGCAGCAGCTTGCGCAGTGCGCCGCTGCGAAGGTCGTCGGCGACGTCCCACTCGGAGCGCAAAATGATGCCGCGGCCCTCGCACGCCCATCGCCGAACGATGTCGCCGTCGTTGCAGTTGAGCTTGGAGGAAACGCGCACGCTCAAGCGCGTCTTGCCTTTGCTGAATTGCCACAGCGACGCGTCTTCGTCGTTTTCTTGCAGAACGATGCAGGGCAGCCGCGCGAGTTCGTCAGGCGTTTGCGGCTCGCCGAAACGTCGGACGAGTGCCGGCGACGCGCAAACGAAGCGGGTGTTGGGCGCGATCAAGTGGCCGATGAGATTCGAGGCGCGCAGCTCGCCGATATGGACGATCACGTCGTAGCGCTCCGTGCCGTTCGTCAGCGGCTGTTCCGTCAGCGTCAATATGACGCCAACCTCGGGATTCTCCCGCTGAAAATCGGCGACGACGGGCGCGAGGTGACGCCGGCCGAAGCCGAAGGGCGCGTTGATTTTCAGGGTGCCGACGAGCCCGCGCCGCTGCGCCCGCAAATCTTCGTGCAGGGCGTCGAATTGCGCGACGAGTTCGATACCGCGATCGCACAACAGCGCGCCTTCTTCGGAGAACTGCAGCTTGCGCGCCGTGCGATCGACGAGCCGCGTGTCGAGCCGCTGCTCGAGTTGTTGCAGCCGCTGGGAAACGGCGGAGGCGGTGAGGCCGAGTTGCCGCGCCGCCGCCGCCAAGGTGCCGCATTGCCGAATCGCCAGCAAAAGGCGAATGTCGGCGGAGTCGATCGATTCAGTTTCGCTCATGGCTGTCGTTAGCTTGACTTAACGACGCCAGTATCGCCAATGAAGACGCGATATGTCGAATCGATCGCGGAATCGGACGGTTTTCCGGCCGTCGGGAGGGGAGCGGGGCGGGTGGCCCCGGTAACTCATCCTCGAGCGCCGGTGCTCTGCGTGCGCTTACTTGAACCGGTCGATGTGCATCTTCAACCATTGCTCGAAGCGCAGTGGCTTGCGACCCAGCACACGCTCGACGGTATCGGTCGTCATCGTGCCGCGGCCGGCTTTGACGGCTTCGAACGATTTCACGATCGATGCGGCAATCGGCTCCGGAATGCCCACGCGCGTAAGGTTGGCGGCCGCCACGTCGAGCGTGATGTCGACGGCGCGCAGCGAGCGATCGAGCGCTTGCGCGAGCAATGCGACTTGCTCGGGCAGGCTGATCGTTTCGCCGCCGGTCAGCAACAAGTCCTTCTCGGCGAGCGCCGCATCTGTCAGCGCGCGCACGGCAACGGCGGCGATGTCCTCCGGTGCGATCGGTGCGGCGCGCCCCGTGCCCATCGGATTGGCGACCGTGCCTTCGGCGCGAATGCTGGGCAGCCACAAATAGGAATTGGACATGAAGCCGGTCGGCCGCAGGAAACGCGCGTCGATGCCGGCGGCACGCAGAATATCTTCCTTTTCCCGATGCAAGCGACTGAGCAGCGTAGCGGGCAGCATCTCGACCATCGCGGTCGACAGAAATACCGCGCGCGACACCTTTTGCGCGGCGATACGTTTCGCCAATGCGGTGAATGCCTCGGCGCTGCCGATGTTCATCAAGAACACGCCGTCGACGCCCTCGAGCGCCGCGGAAAATGCGTCGGGCGAGTTGTAGTCGCCGACGGCGATTTCAATACGGTCACCCCATTGCGCGAGTTTTTCCGGGCTGCGGACGTAGGCGCGCACCGCATGTCCCGCCTCCAGCAACTGCGCGAGCACTTGACTGCCGACGGTACCGTTGGCTCCAGTAACTAGATACATCGTTTTTCTCCATTGAGCGATTTGACGTGATTCGAACGTCTGCCCGAAAGAATGGCTATCATCAGCAACAATTGGAAGAGATCGAACAGTCTGTTGCCAGTTGGGAACAATGAGCGGGGGCAATCATGATCGACCTGAACGAACTGCAGTTCTTCGTACGGATCTGCGAGGCGCAGAGCTTTACCGTGGCCGCCGAGCGCCTCGGCGTGCCGAAATCGAGCGTGAGCCGCGCGCTGGCTAGGCTCGAGAAGCGCTTGGGCGTGCGGCTCATCGAGCGCACGACGCGCAGCTTGATGTTGACCGAAGCGGGCGAACTCTACCTCGAGCGTTGCGTGCGAATGCTCGAGGAGGCCGAGCAGGCCGACCTTGCGATCGGGGCGATGCACGCGCAACCGCGCGGGTTGCTGCGCGTCGCGGCGTCGGTGCCGTTCGCGCGTTTTGCGCTTGCGCCCGTGCTCAGCGATTTCCTTGCGCGCTATCCCGAGGTGCGCTTGGAGTTGCAATTGCTCGGCAGCGAATTCAAGTTGGGCGACACCGCGGCCGACATCGTCATTCGCCCGGATCCAAGCGCGGATTCGACGATGCGGGCCACCCCGTTGTTTCAAGTGCGCCTCGCCGCCTATGCGAGCCCGGCTTATCTTGCCGGGCGACGGCCACCTGAAACGCCGGCCGATCTGCGCGAGCACCACTGCATCGCTTCGCATTGTTGTACGCCGGGCCTCCCGGTCGGCGTTTCGTCGTGGCGGCTGCGGCGCGGCGCGAGCGGACAGGAGGTGCGTTTCGAGCCGCGCGTGAGCGTTGCCGATCCGACGATCGGGTATTTACTGGCAATGACCGGCACCGGCATTGCGTTGCTCAATCAACAGGCGGCGCGTGCCGACGTGGAGGCGGGCCGGCTCGTGCGGCTGCTGCCCGATTGGGAGGTCGAGCCCATCCAGCTCTACGCGTTGTACGCCTCGCGCTTGAATGCCTCGCCGAAAGTCAGCGCGTTTTTGGAGTTCCTTCGAGAGCGGTTCGACGATGCCGATTGCAGTCTCAGGGCCATCGTGTCCCCGCGCAAGACGAACGAACGCAGCCAAGGTGCGGCATCGGACGCGGCGCGGCATGCGGAGGCCGTCGATTGACGCAGCAGCGCCATCCCTCGCATCGTTCGTGACGACCGGGCGGCGTATACTGGCCGCCTTCGATGCGACGTTTCGCTCGCGCTTCGCCTGTCCTGCCTATGTCAGATCGTGTCCATTACCGACATATCGCCGATATGCCCGGCCTCGTGCTCGGCGCCGCGCGATTCTCGACGTTCAGCTTCGATCGCCATTTCCATCTCGATTACCACGTCGGGCTCGTCACCGAAGGCGTTCAGCGGCAACGATTCCGGGGTAAGACCGTGCTGATCGGTCCGGGCTGCGTGTCGCTCATGCCGCCCGGCGAAGTGCACGACGGCGCCAGCGAAGGCGTGCGCGGTTATACGCTCAGGACTTTTCGTCTTTCACATGCGTTGCTGCACGGCGTTGCCGAGGAGATCAGCGGGACACCTCGCGAGCCGGAACTGGCCGGCGCGCTGTTGGAAGACGCCGAGGTCGCGGCGCATCTCGTGCGCTTGTTCGACGTCATGGGCGAGAGCGGCGAGGCGGGATCACTTGCGGTCCAGTCGGAATGGTTTCGGTTGCTGAATGTATTGCTGACGCGATCTCGCACGATCGTGCCCCAAGAGACGAGCGGTGCGTTATCTCCGTTGCAATGGCAGCGGGTTCGCGATTATTGCTTCGCACACCTAAGCGAAAAAATCACGCTCGATGCGCTCGCCTCGCTCTGCGATCTGGGCCGCTTTCAATTTCTGCGGCAATTCAAGCAAACCGTCGGCATGACGCCGCATGCCTGGTTGTTGAGGCTGCGTCTCGAGCATGCCTGTTCGCTGTTGTCCCATAGCGCGCAGACGATCGCCGAAGTTGCGCAGGGTGTTGGTTTCTACGATCAAAGCCATTTCAATCGCGCGTTCCGGCAGGCATTCGGCGTGGCGCCATCGAGCTACTAGGGCAATTTGCCCGCACCGCGCCATACGCGTGAATCGTCAATTTTTTACAATTCGCGCCGAACCGGCCCCGATACGATATCGCCACGATGTGGGCATTTGCCTGTGTTCGATAGTTCGGTAGTTCGATAGGGGAGTCGACGAAATTCATGGCGAATCGTGAGCAGACAGCGCCGGCCGCGGGGCCGGCTTTGGGGTTTTCGAGCGACAACATCGCAGGCGCGTCGCCTGAAGTGATCGAGGCGCTCGCCGCGTGCAGTGTCGGGCAAGCGCGGCCCTACGGGGCAGACGAGTTGACCGCACGCGTCGAGCGCAAATTCAGCGAGTTGTTCGAGCGAGAGGTCGACGTGCTTCTGGTGCCGACCGGCACGGCGGCGAACGCTTTGTCTCTCGCCGCGCTGACGCCTCCTTGGGGCAGCGTGCTGTGCCATCCCGACAGCCACGTCAATAACGACGAATGCGGTGCACCGGAATTTTTCACGGGTGGCGCGAAGCTCGTCGCGGTGGGCGGCCCCGCGGCGAAGATGGACATCGACGCGTTGCGCGCTGCCGCACGCACGAAAGTCGGCGACGTTCATTCGACGCAGCCGTCGTGCGTGAGCATGACGCAGGCGACGGAAGTCGGTAGTCTCTACACGCTTGATGAGATTGCAGCGATTGGTAAGGAGTGCGAAACATCGGGATTACGCTTGCATATGGACGGTTCGCGCTTCGCCAATGCGCTCGTCGCGCTCGGCTGCACGCCGGCGGAAATGACATGGAAAGCGGGTGTCGATGTGCTGTCGTTCGGCGCGACGAAGAACGGCGTGCCTGCTGCCGAGGCGATCGTCTTGTTCGATCGTTCGGTGGCGCGCGAGATGGCGTTCCGGCGTAAGCGCGCCGGCCATTTGTTTTCGAAGATGCGCTTTTTGTCTGCGCAGATCGATGCGTATCTCGGCGACGATCTCTGGCTGCGCAACGCACGCCAGGCAAACGCGATGGCGCAGCGACTCGTGCAGGGGCTGCGGCAAGTGACGTGTATCGAAGTGCGGGGCGAGCCGCAAGCGAACATCCTGTTCTGCCGATTTCCGGCCGAGTTGATCGAGGCTTTGCTCGCACAGGGCTTCGTGTTCTATCACGATCGTTGGGGCCCGGGTGTCGTTCGCCTGGTCACGTCGTTCGCGACGACGGCTGCCGACGTCGATCATCTGCTCGATAGCGTGCGGCGGATCGTGGGCGGGCTATCGTTGTCGGGTGCCGCGGAAAGTGAAAACCGTGCCAGGTAAGTGAAATCTATTGCCACAGCTCGTGCAAAAATCCGGGCGGCCGATGCGCTCTCGGGGACTCGGCCGTCCGCGATCGTCGCTGATCGACCCCCGGTCCGCTTCTGGCAACGCGTAGACGCCATCCACGACGAAGCGGTCGCGCTCGCTGCGCACGCGCTCCATTATCGCCTTGCCGTCTACCCGCACGCCCTCGACACGCACGCCAAACGGGCCCGCATGGCTCGCGGCATGCGCGGCTTCCGCCGCCGCGATCAGCAGCTTCGACGGCGTGCACCCCACTCGCGCGTACGTCGTGCCGTATTCACCGCCTTCGATGATCACGGCCGTGCGGCCTTCGGCTTTCGCGCTGCGGTAGGCCGAAAGCCCGGCCGTACCTGCGCCGATGACGGCGACGTCTGTACGAATGGTGCGCATGGGAATCTCCCCTGTCGATGGCTGGGTGTTGCGAGCTGCGGGTTACTCGACTGCCGGGAAGTCGAGCGTCGTGTCGTTCACGCGATTGACGAGATTCGTGAACGTAATCGACGCGATGGCGAGGTTAATTTCGATGAGCTGGCGTTCGGTATAACCGGCTGCGCGCACCGCATCGACGGCCGTCGCGGGCACCGTGCCGCGCGTACCGACCAGCGTGCGCACGTAGGTCACGAGCGCGTCGCGCTTCGCGTCGCCGGTTGCAACGCCGGCACGCACCTGCTTCATGCCGTCGCTCGACAGGCCGGCGAGCTTGCCCATCAGCGTGTGCGCGGCGACACAATAGTCACAGCCCACGTGTTCGCTGACGGCCAGCTTGATGACTTCGATGTCCGCCTTGCCGAGCGTGCTGGCACCAACCGCTGCGTCGAACGCGAGCGCCGCGCTGAGCGCTTCCGGGCTGTGCGTGCCGACGGTCGCGTACGCATTGGGTACCTTGCCGACGGCCTTCTTGATCTTCGCGAACACTTCGGCGGCCGCGCCGGTTGCGTCTTCGGGACGAATGGTGGTGAAACGGGACATGATTGGCTCCTTCCTTCGGGGTTGATCGGGTTAGCCATGTCGTATGGCATGGGAGTCAGTGTAGGGATGCGCAGTGAGTTCTTTAATGCCATACTTCCGCAACTTCATGCTCAAACGTCTCAAATGGAACTTCTGGACCGACTGCTCTCGCTGATGCCGGTCACCGGACGGCTGGACGTCCGGTGCCACTTCGGCTCGCCGTGGCGGATCGAGCATCCCGAGTCGAACGAGTGGGAATTCCCCTATCACGTGCTGTTGCGCGGCGAGGCTGTCATCGAAGCTGTCACCGGAGGGAAAAGCGAACCGGCGCTTCGCATGAAAGCCGGCGATATCGTGCTGTTTCCCTCCGGCAGCGCTCATACGTTGCACGACGGCAGCGGCAATCCACCCCGTGCGGTGCGCGAGCAGCACAAAGACGGATTGACGATTGCCACCAACGGCAGCACACGTCAGGGCGCCGACGTGCTGTGCGGGCGCTTCGTGCTTCCGGCCGTGCCGCAGCAGCTGATGCGCGACCATCTGCCGGGACGTTTGCTGGTGAGCAGCGTGAGCGCGAGCGACGGACAGACGCGCGACGCTGCGTTTGCAGCAAGCCGGCTTGCGCGAGTCATCGAGTTGATGCGCGAGGAGGCGTTCGAGCAGCGCCCGGGCAGCGAGACAGTCGTGAATCAGCTTTCGGGCGCCCTGTTTGCGCTGACCCTGCGCTGTGCCTCGGATTTCGACGAAGCGCCACGCGGCTTGCTCGCGCTTGCGCAGCGTCAGCGCCTGCAACCGGCTCTCGCGGCCATGTTCGACGAACCCGGCAAGCCCTGGACGCTTCCGAAGCTGGCTGAGCTCAGCCACATGTCGCGTGCCACGTTCGCACGCCATTTCGACGAAGCGATCGGCCGCTCAGCAAGCGAGGTGCTCACGGAAATTCGCATGGCGCTCGCTGGACGCAAGCTGGCGCAAACACGGTTGTCTGTCGCCGAGATTGGCGAAGCGGTGGGATACCAATCGGAAGCCGCGTTTCAGCGCGTTTTCAAACGGCAGGTGGGCATGACGCCGGCGCAGTGGCGCATCCGTTCAAAGCGCTGGGAAACGGAAGAGGCGGGAGAATCTTAGGCATCCTCTGCGTTCCCCTAGCCCCAAGCACTTCCCTCACCGGCAGAAGGCGCTGACGTCACTCCCGCCGACATGGGTCCCAGCCCGCACAGTTTTTGACAATGAGGTGAGATTTGGTATGGTGCTGCGCTTGTACCGCTGCCCACGCCACGACTGCTTCCAAAGCTACGCGATCGGCCGAGTTCGTTAAGGTTTATTCGATGCCAGCCATCGGGCGCATGAATGTGCATACCTCTGCACATGTCGGCAGGCGTCGAATAAGCCCGATGGAGGAAACCGCGGAGTGCCCCGATGCGGTTGGAGATTTCGCGGCTATGGCGATTGATAGGCGGGGATGCTCAATCGTGCCGGGTGCAACTGGACGGAGTTGGATGCTGGCTGGGCGCTGACAGGGTAGCGAAGCGGTGCCGTCGTGTAATCGCGATGACGAGGCGGCCGTGCGAGGAGCGTGGCGACGTGACACGCGCAAACGTCCGCTCGTGGGCCGCGTTGCCGCAAAGCCGACGGTCGGTTCGGATATCGGGGAACCGTGGAGTTCATGTGTGCGGCCGGTGCGTTGGGGGTGCGCGGATTGGGGCGCTGCGCGCGAATACGTCGATGACGATCATCGGCGCGCCGCAGTGGCGGCAGACGAAGACGGGCCGGGTAGCGATGGTGGTGTCCGGTGACGGGGCGATGCCGGGTGCGACGTGCAGCAGCTCGCGCACTTTGGCGAGACTGGCGCGTCGGACCGGGTTGGCGAGCAGCCCGTAGTGACGGATGCGATGGAAACCACCGGGCAGCACATGGAGCAGGAAGCGGCGCATGAATTCGCTAGCCTCTAGCGTCATGGTTTTGTAGCGGGTGCGCCCCTTCGCGCGATAGTCCTTCCAACGGAACGTCACGCCGCGCTCGTCGAAGGCGAGCAGACGCTGGTTGGAGATGGCGACGCGGTGCGTGTAGCGTGAGAGGTACTCGAGCACCGCCTTCGGTCCGGCGAACGGGCGCTTTGCGTAGACCACCCATTCGCAGGTACGCAGCGGTGCCAGCCACCGGGCAAAGGTGGCGGGGTCCGCGAGCCCGGTGTACTCGCCGAAGAACTGTAGCTGGCCATTGCGGTGGGCCACTTCGAGCGCTTCGAGGAAGCGTCGGCGGAACAGGCGTGAGAGCACGCGCACCGGCAGGAAGAAGCCGGGCCGGCAGGCGATCCAGCGCTCACCATCGGGCGACAGCCCGCCACCGGGCACGATGCCGTGCACATGCGGGTGATGCGTGAGGGCCGAGCCCCAGGTATGCAGTACGAGCGTGGCCGCGATCTGGGCGCCGAGGTGTTTGGGATCGGCGGCGATCGTGCGCAGCGTCTCAAAGGCGATGTCGAGCAGCAGGCCGTAGATGATCCGCTTGTTGTACCAGGCGATGGCGCTGACGGGCGCGGGCAGCGTGAAGACGACGTGGAAATATTCGACGGGCAGCAGATCGGCCTGGCGTGCCTCCAGCCAGCGGTGTGCTGCGCTGGCCTGGCACTTCGGGCAATGCCGGTTGCGGCACGAGTTGAAGGACACCTCTGTCCTTGCGCAGCCTGAACAGCGCAGCACATGCCCGCCCAGTGCCGCCGTGCGGCACCGTTCGATGGCCGACATGACCTTCAGCTGCCCCAGGCTCAACTGTGTGGTGGCCCGCCACGCTGGCCCGTGGCTGCGGAAGATGTCCGCAACCTCCAGCATGAGGCGCTACAGCACGCGGGTCTACTCGGAGGGCAGACGGTCCAGCGGACTGGTGACCTCGCGCAGCAGGTCGGTGGCCACCTGGACGTAGAGCGCGGTGTTCTCGAGCTTCGCATGGCCGAGCAGCACCTGGATCACGCGGATGTCCACCTTCTGTTCAAGCAAGTGTGTCGCGAAGCTATGCCGAAGCGTGTGCATGGACACGCGCTTGTCGATGTTCGCAGCCTCGGCGGCGGCATGAATGGCGCGGTTCAGTTGCCGCGTGCTCAACTGATCGAGCGGATCGAGGCCGGGAAACAGCCACCCGCCATCGAGCATCTTGCCCTGCGCACGCGCCACGCGCCACCACGCACGCAGACGCTCGAGCAGCACCGGTGAGAGCATCGCATAGCGGTCGCGGCGGCCCTTGCCCTGCTCGATACGCAGTGTCATGCGTTCGCTGTCGACGTCGGTGACCTTCAGCGCGACCACTTCGCTGGCGCGTAGCCCCGCGCCGTACGCGACCGACAGCGCGGTCTGGTGCTTGAGGTTGCCGGCCGCCTCGATGAGGCGCCGGACCTCATCGGGACTGAGCACGACGGGCAATATGCGGGGCACGCGCACGGGATGCATTCTGACCATCAGCTCGGGCCGGTCGAGCGTGACGGTGAAGAAGAACTTCAGGCCGGTGATCGCGTGGTTCAGCGACACGGCCGATGTGCCGTGGTCGACCAGATGGAGCTGGTAGCGGCGCAGGTCCTCGACGGTGGCCGTGTCCGGTGAGCGTCCGAGAAACCGCGCGAACTCACGCACGATGTGCAGATAGATGTCCTGCGTCTTGGGGGCAAGCTGGCGCATGCGCATGTCGTCGATCATGCGCTGGCGCAGCGGACTGACGTTTGACTGTGAGGAGGTCATGATGGGACTCCTGCTGAAGAACGAGGCGGATTGCCTCATTCGCCAACATAAAGCCGCGCGACCGGCCTCTCCCTGACCTTCAGCGTCGGATCGTAGCCCCTACCGCGCGAGCGGTTTAGTCCATCGACCCTGTATAGGACCTTCGACTTAGCGCGACATCAATGGCGGGTCCCGACCCAGAGGCGTCACTCCACCCCGCGACGCTTCGATGGCAGCTACCCGACTACAACGGCCACTCGGCGATAGGCCCGTCTGACGACGGGCGCTCCGAGCTTTCGGAACGGACCAATGCGACGGAAGCCATTGTAGTGTGTTGCATTACAGGCTACAATAGCGTTCATGATCAAAACCTTCCGACATAAAGGGCTCGAACGGTTTTTCATGAAAGGCAGCAAAGCTGGAATCCAACCGCATCACGCGACGCGCCTTCGTATCCAGCTAACGGCTCTGAATTCAGCCACAAAGCCGGACGACATGAACGCTCCGGGCTGGAAATTGCATTCGCTCGAAGACGAGCTGAAAGGGCATTGGTCGATTTGGGTCAACGGAAACTGGCGGCTGACCTTCACGTTCGAAGGTACGGACGCAATCCTGGTCGATTACCAGGACTATCATTAAGGTGATTGTTATGACGATGATGCACAATCCTGCGCACCCAGGCGAAGTGCTGCGGGAGTGGATCCCTGAGGACATGACCGTGGGGCAGGCGGCGCAGGCGTTGCAGATCAACCGCGTTACGCTGTCCAACGTGCTGAACGGCAAGTCGGGCGTGACGGCCAGTTTCGCGCTTAGGCTTGCCGCGTGGCTCGGCACGTCGCCCGAAATGTGGGTCGGCATGCAGGCGCAATGGGATTTGTGGCAGGCGCTGCAGCAGCCTACCCCGAAGATTAAACCGCTTCCTCGGCACGCGGCTTGATGCAATGATCCCGCATCTCGTCGGCATCATGCCGAATGCAGTGTTCTGCCGAGGCGTGTTCCCTCACGCAGCCATTGTTCGCACGACCGGAGGCGCGCCCGCGTAAGCGCGCCTCAGATCCCGAGGAATGCGTTATCGATCTACGGCAGATCGATTTATGTGGCAATGTCAGTGACGCCCCATTTTGGCCAGCAAAAACGAGTTCTACGCGGTGTTTTCGGAAGGACGCAGCCGACCCGACCCGGCCACTGGAGTCTGCCACACCTCAATGGCAGGTTACGAGGTGCAACGGTCGTTGACTCCAGACTGCTCTCGCACCGGGCAAGCGCCTCCATCGCTATACTTTGAGCACCCAATACGGGGGCGGGGGGCAACATGGGGCTGAACAATCGGGGGGACGCCCGACGGTATGCTTGGGTATCGTCGTCACAACGCTGCTCGTGGGCTGTGGGGATCGGTCGGTCTCCGGGATGGACGTCTCGCACAACGGCAACAGTGCATCGTTCCCCCAGATCATCGAGACGCCAGACCACCGATTCACCGGGACCCTCCGCTGAGCGATGCTGAAAAGCGACGGCAACGTCACCAATACCGGGTCCAACGTGTCCGGCTCCATCGATAACGGCACCATCGTCCTGACAGCCCTGGAAACAGCCTGACGCGAGGAAGCTATGCTTGGAATCAGATTTGTGGCGTCGATTGTCGAGCGGGACATCGATCTACTTGTTCTTGAAGAACTGTCCGTAAGCGATGAGTTCCGCGAATGGCTTTCGTGTCGCGTGTTCACAAAGCCGGTCTTTCATTCGCACATCGGATCCTGGCATTCGGTAACCGACGTGAGCCTTGGCGAGTCTGACATTGTGTATATGTTCCACTCGGCAGATAACAAGAAACTCGCATTGTTGATCGAAAACAAAATTAGCGCAGACGCGCAGCAGGAACAGGGAGCGCGCTATGAGGCGCGCGGGAAGAATGGTATCGAAAGCAAGACATGGGATGAGTTCAGGACGTGCATTCTTGCCCCAGCCAGATATCTCGAAAATTCCGAGGATGCAAAAAACTATCACTGCCTGCTCACGTACGAGGAAGTGCTCGCATACTTCTCAGCCCGGCGGTTTCGGGACGAGCGTTACGCATATAAGGCGCGCGTCTTTCTCGAGGCCATTGAACAAAATCGACGCCATCCCCAGTCACCGATAAGTGTGCCGTGGACCGCTTTCGCTGCGGACTACTTCCGGTTTGCTCAGCAAAAGTACGAGCAGTTGGGCATGCAGTCGCCCAAACCCCGGCCTGCGGGTAACACTTGGGTAATGTTTTACCCCGCAGGTTATCCGAAGAACGTTTCGCTCTGCCATCAGGTCACATCAGGCTATGCGAAACTTTTCTTCAATGGAGCCCGGGAACGAAGCGAAGAGATTCGCCAGCAATTTGCGCCTTATCTTCCCGAGCGCGTAACAATCTCCGATTCTGGCCGTTCAGTGGTACTTTCAATGCGGGTTCCGAAGCTTGATCCTCGGCGTCAAGCATTCGAGGCGGCCACAGACGATATTTCAAAGGCATTGAGCGCGTTGCAACAGCTTGACGAGTTGTTTCGTTCGCAGGCGCGGACAAGCACGCTTCCGTAACGGACTACTTGATTTGCATGGCCACCAATGTGTAGTAACGGGTTGCAAGGTCGTCGAGGTATTGGAAGCGGCCCACCCACGCCGTATCGCGGTTCAAAGAACAATACCGTTCAAAACGGCTTGTTGTTCCGCTCGGCTGGGATAGTGCGCTCGTCGCCATTAACCCCGAGCATTACACGATATGGGTTGCACAGGAAGTTTCGCAGGGCGAATATGCCAAGCTCACCGGGCGAAAACTCGATCCGAACTGGTTACGGAAAGCAAAATCGGCTTTGAAGGCCCATTGGGAATTGGTTCGCAGTTGAGACGAGATCCTCTCTCGCGTGAAGCTGGTCGATCACCTGTCGCCGCTCGTTTCGAAGCGAGCATCTGTTATCTGCTGCGTAGCCGACGTTCAAATGTCCGCGCGAAAGCGCGGGCCAACGGCTGTAGATGGCCGATGGACTAAACCGCTCGCGCGGTAGGGGCTACGATCCGACGCTGAAGGTCAGGGAGAGGCCGGTCGCGCGGCTTTATGTTGGCGAATGAGGCAATCCGCCTCGTTCTTCAGCAGGAGTCCCATCATGACCTCCTCACAGTCAAACGTCAGTCCGCTGCGCCAGCGCATGATCGACGACATGCGCATGCGCCAGCTTGCCCCCAAGACGCAGGACATCTATCTGCACATCGTGCGTGAGTTCGCGCGGTTTCTCGGACGCTCACCGGACACGGCCACCGTCGAGGACCTGCGCCGCTACCAGCTCCATCTGGTCGACCACGGCACATCGGCCGTGTCGCTGAACCACGCGATCACCGGCCTGAAGTTCTTCTTCACCGTCACGCTCGACCGGCCCGAGCTGATGGTCAGAATGCATCCCGTGCGCGTGCCCCGCATATTGCCCGTCGTGCTCAGTCCCGATGAGGTCCGGCGCCTCATCGAGGCGGCCGGCAACCTCAAGCACCAGACCGCGCTGTCGGTCGCGTACGGCGCGGGGCTACGCGCCAGCGAAGTGGTCGCGCTGAAGGTCACCGACGTCGACAGCGAACGCATGACACTGCGTATCGAGCAGGGCAAGGGCCGCCGCGACCGCTATGCGATGCTCTCACCGGTGCTGCTCGAGCGTCTGCGTGCGTGGTGGCGCGTGGCGCGTGCGCAGGGCAAGATGCTCGATGGCGGGTGGCTGTTTCCCGGCCTCGATCCGCTCGATCAGTTGAGCACGCGGCAACTGAACCGCGCCATTCATGCCGCCGCCGAGGCTGCGAACATCGACAAGCGCGTGTCCATGCACACGCTTCGGCATAGCTTCGCGACACACTTGCTTGAACAGAAGGTGGACATCCGCGTGATCCAGGTGCTGCTCGGCCATGCGAAGCTCGAGAACACCGCGCTCTACGTCCAGGTGGCCACCGACCTGCTGCGCGAGGTCACCAGTCCGCTGGACCGTCTGCCCTCCGAGTAGACCCGCGTGCTGTAGCGCCTCATGCTGGAGGTTGCGGACATCTTCCGCAGCCACGGGCCAGCGTGGCGGGCCACCACACAGTTGAGCCTGGGGCAGCTGAAGGTCATGTCGGCCATCGAACGGTGCCGCACGGCGGCACTGGGCGGGCATGTGCTGCGCTGTTCAGGCTGCGCAAGGACAGAGGTGTCCTTCAACTCGTGCCGCAACCGGCATTGCCCGAAGTGCCAGGCCAGCGCAGCACACCGCTGGCTGGAGGCACGCCAGGCCGATCTGCTGCCCGTCGAATATTTCCACGTCGTCTTCACGCTGCCCGCGCCCGTCAGCGCCATCGCCTGGTACAACAAGCGGATCATCTACGGCCTGCTGCTCGACATCGCCTTTGAGACGCTGCGCACGATCGCCGCCGATCCCAAACACCTCGGCGCCCAGATCGCGGCCACGCTCGTACTGCATACCTGGGGCTCGGCCCTCACGCATCACCCGCATGTGCACGGCATCGTGCCCGGTGGCGGGCTGTCGCCCGATGGTGAGCGCTGGATCGCCTGCCGGCCCGGCTTCTTCCTGCCGGTGCGCGTGCTCTCACGCCTGTTCCGCCGACGCTTCCTCGAAGCGCTCGAAGTGGCCCACCGCAATGGCCAGCTACAGTTCTTCGGCGAGTACACCGGGCTCGCGGACCCCGCCACCTTTGCCCGGTGGCTGGCACCGCTGCGTACCTGCGAATGGGTGGTCTACGCAAAGCGCCCGTTCGCCGGACCGAAGGCGGTGCTCGAGTACCTCTCACGCTACACGCACCGCGTCGCCATCTCCAACCAGCGTCTGCTCGCCTTCGACGAGCGCGGCGTGACGTTCCGTTGGAAGGACTATCGCGCGAAGGGGCGCACCCGCTACAAAACCATGACGCTAGAGGCTAGCGAATTCATGCGCCGCTTCCTGCTCCATGTGCTGCCCGGTGGTTTCCATCGCATCCGTCACTACGGGCTGCTCGCCAACCCGGTCCGACGCGCCAGTCTCGCCAAAGTGCGCGAGCTGCTGCACGTCGCACCCGGCATCGCCCCGTCACCGGACACCACCATCGCTACCCGGCCCGTCTTCGTCTGCCGCCACTGCGGCGCGCCGATGATCGTCATCGACGTATTCGCGCGCAGCGCCCCAATCCGCGCACCCCCAACGCACCGGCCGCACACATGAACTCCACGGTTCCCCGATATCCGAACCGACCGTCGGCTTTGCGGCAACGCGGCCCACGAGCGGACGTTTGCGCGTGTCACGTCGCCACGCTCCTCGCACGGCCGCCTCGTCATCGCGATTACACGACGGCACCGCTTCGCTACCCTGTCAGCGCCCAGCCAGCATCCAACTCCGTCCAGTTGCACCCGGCACGATTGAGCATCCCCGCCTATCAATCGCCATAGCCGCGAAATCTCCAACCGCATCGGGGCACTCCGCGGTTTCCTCCATCGGGCTTATTCGACGCCTGCCGACATGTGCAGAGGTATGCACATTCATGCGCCCGATGGCTGGCATCGAATAAACCTTAACGGCTACCGTCCCACGACCAGGCACGTCGATCGCCTCGGGTGCGGGCTTTCATGCAAAAGGCATAACCCGACCCACACCCGACAAATGCTGCGTCCAAAACAGGACGTTCAACGTCCAAGTTCAGGGGGGGCGTCGGCGATAGGCGGGGCGTCTACTGCAGCGCCAGCTTGAGGCGCGTTTTCGAGTTCGGCAAGTAACTCATCGGCGGACAGTTGCGGCGCCCCCTTTGCTCTGTCATCCCAGTCCCAATCGGCGCCCATCCGCAGATTCGCTACGGTGGCAAATTTCATAAGAAGCTCGACCTTCTGTCGCTCACTCAGGACAAGCTTTGCGTACCAGCCATTCATGAGCCGGTGGTACTTGTTGGGATCAATGCCATGATCGGGTGCACTGTGGAACAGTTGTTTCAGCGACTTTGCAAAGTAAAGGGCACGTGGTCCTTTTGCGACGTACCGCGTCTGCCAGTCGATCTTCTCGAAGAGCTGTGGGTAGTGTTGAGTGAACTCCTCCATCAGCCAGACGTACGCTTCCTTTTCGCTAGGAAAGTGCTTTGTCTTGCCAAGGAACATGACGTTTGTCGGTTTGCTGCCTCCGCGGCGCGTTCGAGGCGACCGCCAGCTTGGGAATCGCTCATCGAGAACTCGTTCGGCGAGATGCACGTGCTCAATAGCTCCTTTCTTGAGCGCGTTGTTGCGCATTTCCACAAGGTCAGCTTGCTTTTTCTGCGGGTCTTGCAGCAGTTTGAGGAAGCGCCCAATGTCCATGTTGTACGTCCTACCCGTTATTTCTTGGCATTGAATACCTCAGCGACCTTGGCCGATACGGCGTCAAAGAACGCACGGCCGACCAGATCCGGGCGTTCTTGTCTAAGTTGTTTTGCGTAGAGCAAAGCAAACTCGGTCTTCGGGCGATCACTGCCAAACCACGGATTAGCTGCCTGCCAGCTGCGAAATTCCGGTGTTTTTGAGTAATCAACCTGACCCGTCGAAGATTGCTGCTCCAATTGACGCCGCAGCAACTCGTTTTGTAATCGTTGGTTCTCGATCTGCTGCTGTTGAATTAACTGTTGCTGTTGCGCCTGCTGCTGTTGCTCGCGCTGCTGCTCGGCGATACACGCGCCTTGGGCAGCGCCAAATAGGCCACCGCACCCCCCTGTGTCTTGTACCACCCACCCGCCTGCACCATCGGGGCGGATTGTTTGCTGGGCAAAAACTGTACCCGTGAAAAGAACGATCGGCAGGAACGCTGAAATTCGTTTCATAGGAGTTACTGCTTCGGAGAATGGTTGTTGGATAGACATCCCTGATTGTCGACGATCGAAGAGCGCGCGTCGAATGTCTCCAGCTGGCCGAAGGACTGCTGCCGAACGCAGCCCCTCTGGCGTCCAGGGTTCGGACGCCCTGGATGCCGTTGGTGCTGCAGGCTTTTCTCCCCGTGCCATCGTTCATTCTGCTCACACCGTTGCGGCCGCTCGCATTTGCGCCGGCATCGCGGCGATCAAGTCCATCGCCAGAAACCGATCCTGACGGCCTGCATCTTGGCATATACATTTTGCATATACAAAGGAGGTGCATCGTGTCGATTCCAACGCCATCCACCCGGCCCAAAGGGGCCAAGCTGTTCCGCAACAATCGGAGTCAGGCGGTGCGCATCCCTGTCGAGTTCGAGTTGCCGGGCGATCGCGTTCTGATCCATCGAGAGGGCGACAAACTCATCATCGAGCCGGTGAAGACGCCCGCGAATGTCATCGAATTGCTGGCCGCCGGGAGACAGGAGCCGCCGCTCGAACTTGATGATTGGTTTCCGGATATTGAAGATCCGCCTGTTCGACCGGAGGACGTATTTTGAGCGGCTATCTGCCGGACACGGACATCATCAGCGTCGAGAATTGGCTTGAACGATAGCCGACGTTTTCCGTAAGCATCGTTACCCGACGAATGTATCGGGATGGTTCGCCAGACAGCGTTTTTTGAACTTCGCGATGCGCCCGATATTTCCTCAGTTCGAGGCCTATCAGCCGTTCGATGCCGGGTAGCCTACACGTCCGCTTCCAAGATAAGGCGGTCACGCCAGCGTAAGTCCAACGAGGAGCCGCAGTGCCCGTCCTCGCTGACGTTAGCCAGGAAGCGCGCGATGGCCATACCTGACAAGTCCACCGAAATGAAACATCGGGCACGCACTCAATGTCTTGAAGAAAGGTGCGCACGCTGACGCTGCCCGGGTAAACGCCTTGACCTCCGTCGAGATGACTTCGGGCAGCAAATTGTATCGAAGTGATATATGATGCTCATCATGCAGAAATCATCATTCAATCGGAAAGCCGCCAGCCGCAAGGAAATCACGCACGAGCGCATCGTCGAGGTCGCTGCGCGCGCGATTCGCCGCAGCGGCTACGATGGGACGGGAGTGGCCGACATCATGAAGGAGGCCGGTCTGACGCACGGCGGTTTCTACGCGCACTTTCCGTCGCGCGAGGTGCTGCTTGCCGAAGCGGCTGACCGTGCCGGTGCGCAGGCCGTCGCCCTGTCGGAGCAGATCGCCGCCTCCGTGCCGTCGGATCAGGCATTGCCGTCGATGGTGCGCGCTTATCTATCGAAGGAGCACCGTGAAGCCATCGAGACCGGCTGCCCAGTCTCCGCGCTTGGCTCGGAGATGCCACGCCAGGCGCCGGTCGTGCGGCGCGCGGCTACCCGCCGCATCAAAGAGATGATCGATGTCGTTGCGCGTCAATTGCCCGATTGGGGGCAACCGGGCGCACATGAGCAGGCACTGATGATAGTTGCGACCATGGTCGGCACATTGATGCTGGCGCGAGCCGTCGACGACCCCAAGTTGTCGGACAGTTTTCTTGAAGCGGCATTGAAAAAAATCGCACCCATCGACGAGTAAATTCGCGCACCCAGCGTGCGTTTTTTGATGGATTAAAAATATGATGATCATCATATTTAAGGCTGAATGAATTCTCGAACAAAGACCTGAAGACCATTTCTCACTCCCCGAAGGACATCATGAAAACCGGAATAGCGCTTGTTACAGGTGCCTCTTCGGAGTCGCTCGATCACGAGTTGCGCACGATGGGAATCCGCGTATCGCTCATTGAGCCTGCCTACATCAAGACGCCCTTCGACGCGAACTTCATGGCACCCGACGCCCCGCTTGACGCGTACCACGAGGTGCGCGCGGCTGTGGATAAGCGAGTCAAAGAAGTGGTCGAGAACGCTGACGATCCTCACGTTGTGGCCGAAACCGTATTGCAGGCTGCGCTCGCGGGTCGTCCGAGGCTCCGCTATGCAGCGGGCGGTCTCGCCGGACGTCTGCAATGGCTGCGCAGATTTGCGCCTGCGGGCCTGGTGGGTGCCGGCATTCGCAAGGATCTGCGGCTCGCTACATAGCCGCTGTTACCTCACGCAACGAGAAACCGACAAGGAACAAAGAACCATGATGAAGGCATTCGTCGTCGATCGATATGGACGCAAGAATGGCGTGCGAGCCGGCGATATGCCGGTCCCTGAACTGCACGAGGACGACGTATTGATCCAGATTCACGCCGCCGGCGTGAATCCTCTCGATTCAAAGATCAGGGACGGAGAGTTCAAACTGATTCTGCCCTATCGTTTGCCGCTGATTTTGGGCAACGATCTGGCCGGGGTCGTTGTCCGCGCCGGATCGCGTGTGCGGCGATTCAAGGCGGGCGACGAAGTCTATGCGCGACCGCCCAAAGATCGTATCGGTACGTTCGCGGAATTCATCGCGATCAGTGAAGATGCCGTGGCCCTCAAGCCCGAAACGCTCAGCATGGAAGAAGCGGCGTCAATCCCGCTGGTGGGTTTGACCGCCTGGCAGGCACTGATCGAGCGAGGGCAACTGAAGCAAGGGCAGAAGGTACTCATACACGCCGGCTCGGGCGGCGTTGGCACCTTTGCCATTCAACTGGCGAAGCATCTGGGCGCGACCGTCGCAACGACCGCGAGCGCCGCGAATGCCGGATTGATGAAGCAACTCGGTGCCGACATCGTCATCGATTACAGGAAAGACGACTTTGCCGCTGTATTGAAAGACTGCGACGTGGTGCTGGATACGCAGGGCGGAGATACGCTCGAAAGATCACTGCAAGTGCTCAAGCCGGGTGGCAAGCTCATTGGGATCGCCGGTCCGCCCGATCCTGATTTTGCTGAGCAGATGGGTGCCTCCTGGTTCCTGAAAACAGCGATGCGGTTTCTAAGCTATCGCATCCGAACGGCAGCGAGACGTCGTGACGTCGGCTATTCATTCCTCTTCATGCGTGCCGATGGAGGCCAGCTAGCCCAGATCGCCAAGCTCGTCGACGCCGCTGCGATAAGGCCTGTGATTGATCGGATTTTTCCGTTCGAATCCACGCAGGAGGCTTTGGCTTACGTCGAGGCGGGACGTACGAAGGGTAAGGTCGTCATCAAGATCCGGTAGTAGACGGGATCGCTGCTTGCTTCCGCGCGGAGGCAACGGCGCTTGCTCGACGTCAAGTGAAGTTCTTGCAACGTCGAACGTCACCGGCTCGTCCTGTCGCTATATCGCTTCGAACGCACGCGACGGGGAGCGCGTATCATCGCGTCATCGAGACGCCGGCCGGGTCGAGGCCGGGTCGAACCGCTACACGGCGCCTGCGCTCATCTGGTGCACGCATGCGCGCAGCCCCGCCGTCAATGGTCGCAGGACGGGGCAACGTCGGAAATTTGTAATAGCCCGTAATTGTTTCGTGCAAAAGTACCAGCAATTGTTCGGCGCGGGAATTAACTTTCTGCTTCAAACCGACTACATTCCACCTTTCTCACTCGCACCTTTCCTGCGCGTCTCAGCATGTGGATCGTCAACGTAGCGCTCAAACGGCCTTACACGTTCATCGTGATGGCCATCCTCATCGTGCTGGCCACGCCATTTTCATTGATGAGTACGCCTATCGATGTGTTGCCCAACATCGATATCCCCGTCGTCAGCATCATATGGAATTACACGGGGCTGTCCTCGCAGGAGATCGCCAACCGCATCACGTCGGTGAACGAGCGCAGCCTGACGACGACCGTCAACGACATCGAACACATCGAATCGCAGTCGTTGCCCGGCATCGCAGTCATCAAGCTGTTCCTGCAGCCTAATGCCAGTATTCAGACGGCCATCGCGCAGACCGTCGCGGTCGAGCAGGCGCAGTTGCGGCAAATGCCGCGCGGTGCAACGCCGCCGCTCGTCATCAGCTATTCGGCCTCGTCGATTCCAGTGATTCAGCTCGGGCTGTCGAGCCCGACGATGTCGGAGCAGGATCTCAACGACACGGCGCTGAACTTCCTGCGCCCGCAGATCATCACGATTCCCGGCGCGCAGGTGCCGTACCCGTACGGCGGCAAGTCGCGCCTCGTCTCGATCGATCTCGACACGCGCGCACTGCTCGCCAAGGGTCTGACGCCGATCGACGTCGTCAACGCCGTGAGCGCGCAAAACCTCATCTTGCCGACCGGCACGGCGAAGATCGGCCCGCGCGAATACACGGTCGACATGAACGGTTCGCCCACGACGATCGCGGGCCTCAACGATCTTCCGGTGCGCACGGTCAACGGCGCGACCACCTATCTGCGCGAAGTCGCCCACGTGCGCGACGGCTTCGCTCCGCAGACGAACGTCGTGCGGCAAGACGGCCGGCGCGGCGTGTTGGTCTCGATCCTCAAGGCGGGCAACGCGTCGACACTGTCCGTGGTCGATGCGGTTCACCGGCTGCTGCCGACGGTCGAATCGACGCTGCCGCGCAACATCACGATCCGGGCGCTATTCGATCAATCGCTGTTCGTCAAAGCGGCGATCACGGGCGTCGTGCGCGAAGCCGTGATCGCCGCCGCACTCACGGCGGCGATGATCCTGCTCTTTTTGGGCAACTGGCGCAGCACTTGCATCATCGCGATTTCGATTCCGCTGTCGATTCTTTCATCGCTGCTCGCGCTGCATGCGTTGGGTCAGACGATCAACATCATGACGCTCGGCGGGCTCGCGCTCGCGGTCGGGATTCTCGTCGACGATGCCACGGTGACGATCGAAAACATCGAGCGGCATTTGCATCTCGGCACGGATCTGCACGAAGCGATCCTCGAAGGTGCCGGCGAGATCGCGGTGCCGGCATTCGTGTCGACGCTCTGTATCTGTATCGTCTTCGTGCCGATGTTCTTCTTGACCGGCGTGGCTCGATATCTTTTCGTGCCGCTTGCCGAGGCCGTCGTCTTCGCCATGCTTGCCTCGTACATTCTGTCGCGCACGCTCGTGCCGACCATGGCGATGCTGCTGATGGGCCATGCACACAAGCCGAAGGCGGGTAAGCGCCCGAATCTGTTGATGCGGCTGCATCACAGCTTCGAGGCCAGCTTCGAGCGCATGCGCGCGGCTTATATCGTCCTGTTGAGCACGCTGTTGGTGCGGCGGCGCGTGTTCGCCGTGTCGTTTCTCGGCTTTTGCGTCGCGTCGCTCGGGCTCGCGTTCGTACTCGGCGCCGATTTTTTCCCGACGGTGGATGCAGGCGACATCCGATTGCATATGCGTGCGCCGACCGGTACACGGATCGAGGAAACGGCGCGGCTGGCCGACAACGTCGAGAAAGTGATCCGCACGGTGGTGCCGCGCCGCGACCTCGGGACGATCCTCGATAACCTCGGGCTGCCTTATAGCGGTATCAATCTCTCGTACAGCAATTCGGGCACGATCGGCACGCTCGATGGCGAGATCCAGATCGCGCTCAACGAGGGCCACAAACCGACGCTCAGCTACGTCGACAAACTGCGGGCGTTGCTGCCGCGGCGTTTTCCCGGCGTCGAGTTTTACTTTCAACCGGCCGACATCGTCACGCAGATTCTGAATTTCGGCTTGCCCGCCGCAATCGACGTGCAGGTCACGGGTACCGATCAACTAGCGAATTTCAATGTCGCGAGCGCGTTGATGAAACAGGTGCGCATGATTCCGGGCACCGTCGATACGCACATTCAGCAAAAATTCGACGAGCCGACGATTCATCTGCAAATGGATCGCACGCGGCTGCAACAGTTGAACCTCGACGCGAACGACGTCGCGCAGAACGTACTGATTTCGCTGTCGGGCAGTACGGAAACATCGCCCGGTTTCTGGTTCAATCCGCGTAACGGTGTGGAATATCAGATCTCCGTGCGCACGCCGCAATATCAAGTGACTTCGGTCGACGCGCTGCTGCGCACGCCTGTTGCCGCGGTGGCGGGAGCGGCCTCGGCTACCGGTACCCCGCAACTGCTCGGCAATCTCGTGCAGGTGCAAGCGGCAAACGAATTCGCCTCGATCACGCACTACAACATCCGGCCCGTCGTCGATTTGCTCGTCAGCGTCGAAGGCCGCGATCTCGGCAGCGTCGCTTCGCAAATCGACAAGCTCGTGGACCAAGCGCGAGCGAAGCTGCCGCGCGGGAGTCAGATCACCGTGCGCGGCCAAGTCGAGACGATGAAGCGCTCGTACCTCGGCCTCGTCGTCGGCGTGGCGATGGCGATCGTGCTCGTCTATTTGCTGATCGTCGTCAACTTCCAATCGTGGATCGATCCGCTCATTATCGTGAGCGCATTGCCGGCCGCGCTCGCCGGTATCGTCTGGATGTTGTTCCTGACCGGCACGCACATGTCCGTGCCCGCCTTGACGGGTGCCATCATGACGATGGGCGTGGCCACCGCGAACAGTATTTTGATGGTGTCGTTCGCGCGCCAACGGCTGGCAGCGGGTGCGCCGCCGCTCACGGCCGCACTGGAAGCGGGCGCAAGCCGGATTCGCCCGGTGTTGATGACGGCCTGCGCGATGATCATCGGCATGGTGCCGATGGCGCTGGGTCTTGGCGAAGGCGCCGAGCAGAACGCACCGCTCGGCCGGGCCGTCATCGGCGGCTTGTTGTTCGCCACCGTTTCGACGCTCTTGTTCGTTCCGCTTCTTTTCGGCGGCATCCATGGACGCCTCGCGAGGCGCAAAGCGCGCCGGGAACAGGCGCAAGATGATGCCGAATGAACGCGAAGCCCCTTCTTTCCCCGGTTGATTGAAATGACGGAAGAATCTCACTCCTCCTTGGCCATTCCGGCGCGCGAAGACGGAAACGGTCCCATGCTGCCGCCGCGCGATCGCGTCTGGCGGCGCGCGAAGATCGCGCTCGTCGTCGTGCTCGTGCTGCTGGCTATCGGCGCCGTGCGCACGGTCGTCGCGAACATGATCAACCGTCGCACCGTCGATAGCGCCACGGCGCAAAACGCGAAGGAGTACGTCAACGTCGTGATGCCGAAGATGGCGCAGGGCGGCGGCGACATGCTGCTGCCGGGCACGCTGCGCGGCTTCGTCGAATCGCCGATCTACGCCCGGGCGACGGGCTATCTGCTGCATTGGTATGTCGATATCGGCGCGCACGTGAAGCGTGGGCAGTTGCTTGCCGATCTCGACACGCCCGAGATCGATCAGGAACTCGCTCAGGCGATCGCGCAGCGGGAGCAGGCAAGTGCTAGCCTCGCACTCGCGAAGACGTCGCTCGCGCGCTGGTCGCAGCTACGCCAGCGCGATGCCGTTTCGCAACAAGAGCTCGACGACCGGCAAGGCACGTATAACCAGGACGTCGCCAACTTGGCCGCCGCCGATGCGAACGTGAAGCGGCTGCAACAACTCGAATCGTTCAAACGCATCGTGGCGCCGTTCGATGGCGTGATCACGCAGCGCAACGTCGACATCGGCGATTTGATCGACGCGGGCAGCGGCACGAGCCGCGCGCTGTTCGCGTTGGCGCAATCGAACCCGCTGCGCGTTTACGTGCAGCTTCCGCAGGCTTATTCGCAAAACGTCAAGGTCGGCATGCCCGTGGCCGTCACGCAGGCCGAGCTACCCGGTCAATCGTTCCGCGGCACGATCACGCATATCTCGGGTGCGATCGACGTTCCCACGCGTTCGCTGCAAATCGAAGTGACGTTGCCGAACCCCGACGACAAGCTGCGGCCCGGTGCCTATGTGCAAGTTGCCGTGTCGCGCGCGCTGCACTCGCATTTGCTCGTGCCCGGCAACGCGCTGCTGTTTCGCGAGGAGGGGCCGCGGCTCGCCGTCGTGGACGGCAATGGCGTGGTGCATCTGCATCCGGTCACGATTGCGCAAGATCTCGGGCAAGTGCTCGTCATCGATAGCGGCGTCGAGCCGACCGACAAGATCATCGTGAACCCGAGCGACTCGATTGCCGACGGCGACCACGTCCAGGTCATGCAGCAGAACGCGGACAAGGGGCTTTCCTGATGCGCGGCAGCCGTTTCGCTCCGACGTGGGCCGCCGCCGCGGTGGCTGTACTGTGCGCCGCGTGCACCGTCGGTCCCGATTACAAGCGCCCGCAGGTACCGGCGCCGCAAGCATGGCGGGCCGATTCGTATTGGCGGCTTGCGTCGCCTTCGCATGCGTCGCTCGCGCTCGACTGGTGGCAGGCATTCGGCGACGATGCGCTCGACGGACTCGAGAAGCAAGCGCTGATGCAGAATCAAACGCTTGCCGCGGCGAGTGCGCATTACGCGCAGGCGAAGGATACGCTCGCTTATACGTCCGCGCAGCGGCTGCCCGAACTCGATCTGCAAGGGCAGCTCGATCGTTTGAAGATATCGAAGGACCGGCCGGCGACGACGTACTCGACACCGAACCAATCGACCGTGCAGAACGAAGTGTTGGTTGGGCCGACGATCACGTACGACACGGATCTGTTCGGGCGCATCCGGCGCGAAGTCGAAGGTGCGAAGGCATCCGAGGAGCAAGCGGCCGACGACTTGGCCAATGCGCGCCTCGTGCTGACGACCGATCTCGCCACCGACTATTACGCGCTGCGCGAACTCGACGCCGAAATCGACGTATTGAACCAATCGGTGAAATTGCAGGACAAGGCGCTCGATTACGTGAAGGCCGAGCATGACCTCGGCTCCGTATCCGGCCTCGATCTGTATCAGCAGCAGGCGCATCTCGATGCCACGCGTGTTCAGGCGACGTTGCTCGTCAATCAGCGCGCCCAGTACGAACACGCCATTGCGGCGCTCGTCGGCGTGCCGGCGCCGCAATTCTCGATCGCGTCGAAGGTGACCGAGACGACGGTGCCGCCGATCGCGATCGGCATTCCGAGCGATGTGCTGCAGCGGCGGCCCGACATCGCGTCGGCCGAGCGGGCCATGGCATCGGCCAATGCAAAAATCGGTGAGGCGAAGGCGGCGTTCTTTCCTAGTCTGATACTGAACCCCGGCATCGGCTGGGAATCGACGGCATTCGCCAATCTTCTCACCGCACCGAGCTTGATGTGGACGCTCGGTTCTCAATTGAGCCAGGTCGTCTTCGACGGCGGGCGACGCAGCGCCAACGTGCGCTTTGCGAGCGCGGGATACGTCGAGGCGGAAGCGAACTATCGTCAGGCCGTGCTCAATGCGTTTCAGCAGGTGCAGGACGGCGTAACCGGTCTATCCGTGCTCGACGACGCCTCGAAACAAGCGCATGCCGCCGTGATCGATGCGCGACGACTGCTCTCGCTGGCGAACGATCGCTATTCCGGCGGCCTCGTTGCTTATCTCGACGTGATCGACGCGCAGCAATCGCTGCTGACGAGTCAGCTTACCGAGGTGCAGATTCACGGCCAGCAGATGTCGCTTTCCGTGGCGCTCGTGAAGGCGCTCGGCGGCGGGTGGAACGACCAGATGACGGCCGATGCCGGGACGACGCAAGTCGCCAAGGCCAAGGGCAACGGAAGCTAACGCGAAACGTTAGGACGTGCGAACGATCGTCGGCGCGGCTTGGGGTTCGCTCGACTATTCAGGGCAAAGCCCACCATGCCGGCAGCAGACGTCGCACTTCCGCGTGCCGATAACGGTCGTCGATCAAGTGCAATACGCCGGCGTCGGTTTCCGTGCGGATGACGCGGCCCGCCGCCTGCACGACTTTTTGCAAGCCGGGGTACAAGTAGACGTAGTCATAGCCGCGGCCGAACTTCGCGTCCATCTTGCGGCGCATTTCCTCGTTGACGTCGTTGACTTGCGGCAGGCCAAGCGTGGCGACGAACGCGCCGATCAGTTGCTCCCCGACCAAATCGACCCCTTCCGAAAACGCGCCGCCGAGCACGGCCAAACCGATCCCGCCGATCCTGCCGGTTTCGCGCTCGGCCATGCGAAAGCGCGCCAGAAATGCGTCTCGTGCCGCTTCGTCCATGCCGGGTGCTTGCGTCCAAATCGGCACTTCCGGATAGTGCTCGCGCAAGCGCTCGGCGATACGTTGCAAATAATCGAAACTGCTTAGGAAGCCTAAATAATTGCCGGGACGATCCGCATATTGGCGCGCCATCAAATCGACGATCGGTATGAGCGAGCGTTCGCGATCGCGCCATCGCGTCGAGACGTGCGCGGCAACGTGGATCTTCAATTGCTGGGGGCGGAACGGACCTTCGACGTCGATGGCGGCGGTGCCGTCGGGCAGACCGAGCATGTCGCGATAGAACTGCTGGGGCGCGAGCGTGCCCGAGAACACGACGGTCGCACGCGCTGCCGCATGCCTTGCGGCAAGAAAATGCGCGGGTACCACGTTGCGCACGCACAGCGTCGATAGTGACCGGTCTTGATCGGCCGTGCTTTTTCCGCTGAGACGCACGTCGAACACCGAGTGCTCCCCGAATTGTTCGGACAACGAAACGAAATGCATCGCGTCGAAAAAGACGCGCAGCAGGGTGTCGCCGAGCGAGAGCGGTGCGTCGGCCAGGTGATCCGTGACCGCGCCGATCAGGTTTTGCGCCGCGGACAACACGCGAGCCGGCACCTCGGCATAAGTTTGATAGGCGCTCGCTTGCGCACGATTGAGCGCATTCCATTCGCGCTGCAATCGTTGCAGCGGCTTTTTCAGCACGGCCGGTGTCGATTTGGCAGCCGCCTTGAACGCGGCTTGTTCGATCGAGGCCGTGTACATCTTGCGTCCGCGTTCGAGCAAGTTGTGCGCTTCGTCGACGAGCACGGCTACGTTCCACTGATTGATGCGCGTGAGCGCATAAAGCAGCGCGCTGCTGTCGTAGTAATAGTTGTAGTCGCCTACGACGATATCGCACCAGCGTGCGAGTTCTTGTGCAAGGTAGTAAGGGCAGACCTCATGCGCGAGCGCGGCTCGGCGCACCGTCTCGCGATCGAGGCGGCGGCTCGCGAGCGCCGTTTCGCGCGCGGCGGCGAGCCGATCGTAGAAGCCGCGTGCAAGCGGGCACGATTCGCCGTGACACGACTTGTCGGGATGTTCGCAAGCTTTGTCGCGCGCCACGAGTTCGAGCGTTCGCAGCGGCAGCGCGCTGTCGCAACGGTGCAAGGAATCGATCGCATCGAGTGCAAGGGCTCGGCCGGGTGTCTTCGCCGTCAGAAAGAAAATGCGTTCGACGTGGCCTTGTGCGCATGCTTTGAGCGCCGGAAACAGCGTGGCCAGCGTCTTGCCGATACCGGTCGGTGCTTGCGCCATCAACGCGCGCCCGTCGCGTGCCGCGCGATAGACGGCCACCGCGAGTTCGCGTTGCCCGCTGCGAAACGCGCCGTGCGGAAACGGCAAACGTTCGAGTGCCGCATTGCGCGCGCCGCGATGATCGCTTTCGCGCATTGCCCATCCGAGAAATCGTTCGCACTGCTGATCAAAAAAGCGATGCAGCGCGGCCGCGTCGTGCTTCTGGGTAAGGATGGTTTCCTTGCGCGTGCCGATGTCGAAATAGACGAGCGCGACATTCAGCTCGGCGAGTCCTTGCGCTTGGCAGAGCAGATGACCATAGACGAGCGCTTGCGCCCAATGCAGCGCCCGGTGGTTGTCGGGCATCGCGTCCAATTGGCCTCGATATGTTTTGATCTCGTCGAGACGATTGAGCGCCGGGTCGTATCCGTCGGCTCTGCCGCGTACCGACAATTCACCGTAGCTTCCGGCTAGCGTAAGTTCCGCTTCATATCCTCCTTGACGTTCCGCCTTGCGCCGAGCCGTGACCGCCGCATGCCCTTCGATACCTTCGAGCGCGGTGGGCGATGGCGTGAAGCGCAGATCCAGATCGCCCTGTTTGGCCGTGAATTCGCAGAGGGTTCGAACGGCGACGACGTAGCTCATGCCGCGGCCTTCGCTTCATCATCATCGGGCCCTTGTGCCCAACGAACGTCCAGCACGCGCACCGGCATGCCGTGGGCGATGCAATAGCGCAGCCAGCGCGTTTGATTGTCTTGTAGCTTGTCGCCAGGGCCCTTGACTTCGATGAGTTCGTAGCGCCGCTGCGCGGGCAGGAAACGCACGAGGTCGGGTAAGCCCGATCGATTTTCGCGGATATCGGCGAGCAGCCGCGTGAACCATAGTTTCAGATGTGCGGCGGGTAAGCACTCGAGCGCGAGTTCCATCAGTTCCGGCGTCAACATTCCCCAGAACACGAACGGCGACTGCAGGCCGGCTTTCTCTTCGAAGTGGCGCAGGATCGTGAAACGATAAGCACTGCTATCGAGTTGCGAAAGACAGCGCGCGAACGTTTCGACTCGTCGCGTCAAGAAATCGGGCGCGTGCAGATCGGCCGGGCCGCGTTGGAACGGGTGAAAGAACGCGCCCGGCACGGAGGCGAATACCGCTTCCCAGCAGAGCAAACCGAACAGCGAATTGATCAACGCATTTTCGACGTAGAAGACGGGGGCCGTATCGGTGCTGAGATGGTCGCGTGCGACGTATTCGACGGCGAATGGCTCGTCGGGGCAGGGCAAGACGAGCGTCTCGCGTGCGATCGCGTTTTCGCGGGTGACCCCGGCGACCCCGGCGGCCCGTGCTGCCGAATGCCCGACCGCTCTATGCAGCCTCGGCATCATCCTTGCGACGCGCTGGCATTCGGCTTCGCCTTCCGGTTCGAGCAACGCGTGCGAGGCCAGTGCGAACGCGTCGGCCGAGCGCCCGTCCCGCTCGAGCACGCGGATGCGTCGGTGCCGTGCGCCGGGCCAAGTGCTGCGCGTGTACGCATCGAGTGCCGTGGGCCAGCGAGCGAGGCGTTCGGCATGGTGGCCGATTTGAAACAGCAGCTTCGCGCGTCGCGTGTCGAGCCAAGGATTGGCGATGTCGATGTCGATGGCCGTGGCTGCGGCAATCAAGGTGTCGATGTCTTGCGCGTCCGTGAGCGTATCGAGTGCGGCGCGGCAGGCCTGCAGCGAGAGATAGGCATCGATATCGGCCCGTGTGCGAAACGCGCGTGCCGACGGCGGAAACGACACGGCCTCGTATTGGTAGACGCCTAAATCGGCGAGCACGAACTCCGACCAATCCTGATGAAGATTGCCGAAGAACATGAGCCGGAAGCGGTCGCAGAGCGGATCGAATAGGGTCCGTATGGCGCGATCGGCTGTATCGATGTCCCACTCGCCGTAGCGTAGCGGCTCAGGATGATCGGCGCGTAGGGCATCGAGCCAGGCCGATTTGCGCGCGTGCTTGTTGCCGCCCGTGGCCGGAAATAGGCGCGCGAGTTCGGGGCGAGTCGTGACGGCGAACAGTTCGTCGATCGTCAAAGGGGCATCCGCATCGACCCAACCGATTACCGCCAGCGGGCCGGCGGCTTGAAACGGACAACCGATTTCGTCATAGACGAGCCGGCTTGCGCGAAACAGCGACCCTTGCCGCATCAACATCCGAACGAGCAGGGCGCGCGACGGCTGCGGCAGATCGGGGAAGGCTTGGAGAAAGTTGCGTTCGCTTGCGTCGAGCAGGTCGTCGTAACGCTCGGCGATCCACGCCAGCGCGCGCTCGAAGTTCAGCAGGTAATAGAGCGACGAATAGGTCGACGAGGGCGACGGAGCAGGGGACGGCACGGCGGCACGATGGGGCTGTATAAATGTACAGGGATGATAGCAAATCCGCGAACGAAGGCGTTTGCCGTCGATCGGCACTCGAACGACGCTTCCGGCCGCACGGGAGGCGATAATAGCCGCCAGCCGTTTCGTGCGACGCGGCGACCCTTCCACTCAACTCGATATGAACTCTATGGATGCATCGGCGCGCATCGCTCGCTTCTTGAGTAACCGACCGCGTATTTTTATCGGCGTGGCCCTTGGCGTTATCGCTTACTTTATCGAGCCATGGCATTTGAGGCCGATCCAGAAGCCGCTATTCGCGTGGGACGTGGGCATGTGGCTGTATCTCGTCATGATTTGGACTCTCATGGCGAGAGCGAGCCCGCAGGATATCCAGCGCGTGGCCGAGCGGGAGGACGAGGGGGCGACGGCGATGCTCGCGATCATCACGGCTGCCGCGGTCGCGAGCTTGGTGGCCATCATCGTCGAATTGTCGGCCGCGAAGGGGCTCGGCGCGCGGCAGGCCAGCATCAACTACGCGCTGACCGGCGCGACGATGATCGGCACTTGGTTGCTGATTCCGACGGTATTTACGTTGGAGTACGCGCGCTATTACCACCAGGCGGGCGAGGGGCAGGCGTCGTTGAAATTTCCCGAACACGACGAACCGCTCGATTATTGGGACTTTATGTACTTCTCCTTCACGATCGCGGTGGCGTCGCAGACCTCCGACGTGTCGGTATGCTCGCGGCGCGCCAGGCGAACGGCATTGGCGCAGTCGATCTTGTCGTTCTTTTTCAATGCCGCGGTACTGGGTTTGTCGGTGAATATTGCCGCGGGGTTGCTCGGGTCTTGAGGGGCGCGGCGTTCTGTTATTTCGAATGAAGCTCGGCCGCGAAATCAGCCAAGAACGCCTTGATCTTCGCCTCATGCTCAGGAAGACGCAGCAGGTCGGTGGCTTCTCGCTGGGTTTTTCCGATGAGCGGAATGCGCAGAAACACGTGCTCGAGGAATCGATCGCTGACCGTCGAGAGCACGAGCCTGAGCGAGGCCAACATATCGTCGCCGCGGTGAGAGGCGTGTGCGAGGGCGATCGGCTTTCCGACGACTTCGAATCGCGAGACCATCCAATCGATGGCGTTCTTGAGGCCGCCTGGGATCGCGCGGACATACTCGGGGCTCGAGACGACGATGCCGTCGGCAGCGGATACGAGCGCCAGGAAATCGACGACTTCTAGCGGTGTTCTTTCACCCTCGGCGTCCGGCGAAAAAACGGGCAGCACGTCGAGCCGATGAAAAACGGACAATTCGCAGCCGTGCGGCGCGAGGTCTTTCATGGCCATCAACAGCGCGGTGTTGATGGACGCCTCGCGCGCGCTGCCGGAAATCGCCAAGATTTTCATGCTGGATGGATCCCATGTCTAACCTGCCGAGCGCTTTCGGCCTGGGTGGCCTTTCGCAAGCTCGTCAAGGATAGACGGACGCGCGACGCGCTCCAAGAGGTGAGCCTCCAGAAAACGCAATCGCCGGATCCAACACTGTGCTCACGGTCGTCATGTCGTTGCCGCATGACCGCATTCGCACGCGGGCATGTACCCGCACGGGACGTGCACGCATCCCGCTGCGTGCGACGCTCCGCACGCAGCGGGAAAACATGACGAAACGTAGCGTTACTGCACCTGGCCGCGCAGCGTCTTCGCCGCCGCCACCATGTTCTTCAGCGCGGGAATGACTTCTTCCCACTGGCGCGTCTTCAAGCCGCAGTCCGGATTCACCCACAGGCGCTCGGCCGGAATACGTTCGGCAGCTTTCTTCATCAACTGCACGATGTGCTCCTGGCTCGGGATGTTCGGCGAGTGAATGTCGTACACGCCCGGCCCGATTTCGTTCGGGTACTTGAAGTTGTCGAATGCATCGAGCAACTCCATGTCCGAGCGCGACGTCTCGATCGTGATCACGTCGGCATCCATGTCGGCGATCGACGCGATGATGTCGTTGAACTCCGAATAGCACATGTGCGTGTGGATCTGCGTTTCGTCGCGCACGCCGTTTGCGGTGATGCGGAACGATTCCACCGCCCAGCGCAGATACTCGCCCCATTGCGAGCGACGCAGCGGCAGGCCTTCGCGCAGCGCGGCTTCGTCGATCTGGATCACACGCACGCCAGCCTTTTCGAGGTCGAGCACTTCGTCGCGAATCGCGAGCGCGAGTTGATAGCACGACACCGAGCGGGGCTGATCGTCACGCACGAACGACCAGTTCAAGATCGTTACGGGGCCGGTTAGCATGCCCTTCATCGGTTTGTTCGTGAGCGACTGCGCGTACGTGATCCATTCGACCGTCATCGCCTTCGGGCGGCTGATGTCGCCGAACAGGATCGGCGGTTTCACGCAGCGCGAACCGTACGACTGCACCCAGCCGAACTGGCTGAACGTGTAGCCGTCGAGTTGTTCGCCGAAGTACTCGACCATGTCGTTGCGTTCGGCTTCGCCATGCACGAGCACGTCGAGCCCGAGTGCTTCCTGCTCGCGCACGCTACGCTCGATCTCGCGGCGCATCGCGGCCTTGTAGAGCGCTGCGTCGAGCCTGCCGGCCTTGTGTTCGCTGCGCGCGTGACGGATATCCGCGGTCTGCGGGAACGAGCCGATCGTCGTGGTCGGATAAGCAGGCAGGTTCAAGATCGCCGACTGCTTGTTCGCACGCTGGTCATAGAGGCCCGCGCGCTTGCCGAGCGCCGCGTCGATTTTCGCGACGGCCGCTTTCACGGCCGGGCTGTGGACGCGCGGCGACGTGCGGCGGCTTTGAATCGCCGCGGCGTTCTCGGCCAGCGCATCGGCCATCGATGCGCGGCCCTGGTTCAGCGCGCCGGCGAGCACTTTCAACTCGTCGAGTTTCTGCAGCGCGAATGCGAGCCACGAACGGATGTCCGCATCGAGCTTCTGCTCGCTTGCCAGATCCACCGGCACGTGCAGCAGCGAGCACGACGGCGCGATCCACAGGCGCTCGCCGAGTTGCTTCGCGAGCGGCTCGAGCCATTCGAGCGTGGCGGCCAGATCCGTCTTCCAGATGTTGCGGCCATTGATCGCGCCCACCGACAGTACGCGGTCAGCCGCCAGTGCCCGTGCTGCCGTTGCCACTTCATCACGCGCGTTGATCGCATCGATGTGCAGGCCATCCACCGGCAGCTTGCACGCGAGTGCGAGATTGTCCTGCAATTGGCCGAAGTAAGTGGCGAGCAGCAACTTCACGCGGCGCGTTTCGAGTGCTTCATAGGCCGTCGTGAATGCTTCGCGCCATGCGGGATCGAGTTCGGTGACGAGCGCCGGCTCGTCGATCTGCACCCACTCCACGCCCTGTGCCGCGAACGTGTCGAGCAGCGCGCCGTACACCGGCAACAGCTTGGGCAGCAGCGCGAGACGATCGGAGTCGTCCTTCGCCTTGCCGAGCCACAGGTACGTCACCGGGCCGATGATCACCGGCTTCGCATTCACGCCGGCGGCACGTGCCTCGGCCAATTGCGTGACGAGGCGCGATGCGTCGAGCGTAAAGCCGGTCGATGCGGTGAATTCCGGCACGATGTAGTGATAGTTCGTATCGAACCACTTGGTCATCTCGCCCGCGGCAACGCCGCCGCAGCATGCGCCGTGCTCTTGCTCCGAGTTCGCGGAACGGCCGCGCGCAACACGGAAGTAGTTGTCGAGCGCATCGCCATGAAAGTCCTGCACTCGCTCCGGTAAGTTGCCGAGCGTGAAGCTCATGTCGAGCACTTGATCGTAGAACGCGAAGTCGCCGATCGGCGCCAGATCGAGTCCTTGTTGGTTGTCCCAATGACGCGCACGAAGCTGCACGCCCAGCGCCTTCAACTCGTCGCGCGACGATTGACCTTTCCAATAGCTTTCGAGGGCGAACTTGAGTTCGCGCTTCGCGCCGATGCGCGGGAAGCCGAGATTGTGTGTCGTGACCATGAGCGTTGCCGTTTCCGAAGATTGAAAGTTCCAGCGGCAATGATATGATCGGCTTCCTATGAAAGATAATGGAATTATTTCATTGACCCATTATCTTTGTTCATGTCAGCTTTGACGTCAGACACGCGCGGGCCCGATCATGCTGGAGCGATTTCATCTTGTTCTCATTCGTGAAGTGGAGCGGCAGGGCTCATTGACGGCCGCGGCCGCTGCGTTGCATCTCACGCAGTCGGCGCTCAGTCACACGGTGAAGAAACTCGAGCAGCAACTGGGTACGTCGATCTGGGATCGCGAGGGTCGCAGCCTGCGCCTCACCCAGGCCGGGCAGTATTTGTTGAGTCTCGCCAACCGGATGCTGCCGCAGTTCGAGCATGCGGAAGCACGTATGAAGCAGTATGCGGACGGCGAGCGAGGCACGCTGCGCATCGGCATGGAATGTCACCCGTGCTACCAGTGGCTGCTGAAGGTGGTTTCTCCCTATCTGACCCGCTGGTCCGATGTCGACGTCGACGTGAAGCAGCGCTTCCAGTTCGGCGGCATCGGAGCGCTGCTGGGTTACGACATCGACGTGCTCGTCACGCCCGATCCTCTGCTGCGTCCCGGCCTGCGATTCGAGCCGGTGTTCGATTACGAGCAGGTTCTCGTGGTATCCGAGCAGCATCGGCTAGCCAACGTGCAGCATGTGAAGCCCGAACAACTCGTCGACGAAACGCTGATCACGTACCCCGTCGAGACCGATCGGCTCGACATTTACAATCAGTTCCTGCGGCCGGCGAACGTGATGCCGCGTCGCCACAAAACGATCGAGACCACCGACATCATGTTGCAGATGGTGGCGAACAACCGCGGCGTCGCCGCGTTGCCGCGATGGTTGGCCGAGGAGTACGCCGATCGGATGCCGTTGGTGAGCCTTAAACTCGGGCGCGGGGGCATCGCGAAGCAGATCTTTCTGGGCACGCGCGAGAGCGATGCGGGCATCGACTATCTGCACGCTTTCGTCGAACTCGCGCGCAAGTCGAAAAAGAATGGCGAGCCGCGCGTGCGACGCTAGGTGGCGCGCGCGGCTGCCGCTATGAACGCGCGATGGCCGCAAGCGGCAGCCGCGCACTGATTGCAAAGCCCGCCCCCGCTGCGCTGCGAATCGAAAGCGTGCCGTGAAATTGCGCCGCCCGGTCTGCCATACCGGATAGCCCCAGCGATTGCGGGCGCCGTGCGAGATTCAACGTTGCGCCGACGCCGTCGTCGACGATCCGAAGGACGCAGACATCGCCGCTGCGGTAGAAATCGATCGTGACGGTTCGCGCCGACGCGTGGCGCGCAACGTTCGCAAGCGCTTCCTGCACGATGCGAAAGATGGCCGTGGCCGCCGGCTCGGACACCTCGAATCCGTCAACCCTGAAGCGGCAAGCAAGCCGCACGTTCGAGCGGTTGGCGAACTCTGCCGCTAGCCACTCGACGGCCGCCGGAAAACCGAGCGTTTCGAGGGCGAGGGGCCGCAATTGATGCGTCATCCGCTTGACGGAAACCAGCGCGGAATCGATTTGCCCCTGGAGGTCGCGTATCGCAGTGCTCAACGGATGGCTGTCTTCGCTCACACCGGCAAGCCGTTCGACGCGTTGAGCGGTCAACTCGAGGGCACTCAATTGTTGCCCAAGGTCGTCGTGCAGTTCTTGTGCAATACGTTTGCGCTCTTCTTCGCGCACGAGGCATGTGGCGCGTTTGATCGCATCTTTGATCGAATGCGGC